>NZ_CAMLDV010000043.1 GCF_946478835.1 uncultured Bdellovibrio sp.
GGGCTTGAATTTACTCCGGGAGGATTGGCAGATCCTGAAGCGCCAGCATTACGCAAGCTGGGAGGTCATAACTCCGTCGATCTTTGGATTGAGATCGGCAATCCTTCGGCAAGAAAACTTCACAAAGCCACGAAGGCTGCAAAAGACGTTGTCGTTTTCACATATAAAAATCCAGAAGTTCTTTTAACTGAAATCAAGAACAATGAAGTTCATCGCGCTAATGAGCTTCAGATCTATTCCTTCGATTCCAAATTTTTGGATTCTTTAGGCGAACTCATCGAAAAGAACAACCGTTGGTCTTTGCTCGTTCAACAAGGTCAGCTGGACTTAACATCTGGAGACCAAACCTTTTCAAGCGAGCTTAAAAAGTTTTAACATGAATAGTTTAAAATAATTCGATACGATTTTTTCATAAGGGAGTATTTATGGCTAAAAAATCCTTACCTAAAATCGTATCTGAAAAAGCGTTTCGCAAAGCCGTTGAAAAACTGCGCGTAAAAGAAAAAAAGAATACGAGAGAACGTGATAAGGTCAGTGCTCTTCGCCGACGTCTTCCGATGATGGAAATGAAAAACGAATACATTTTCAAAGGCTCTTACGGTGAAAAATCCTTGTTGGATCTTTTTGAGGGTCGCAAGCAGCTTGTGGTCTATCATTTCATGTATCATCCAGATAACGATACGTTCTGCAAAGGTTGTTCTTTCGTTGCAGACCATATCCCTCATCTTGCTCACGTCCACGCAAGAAATACTTCATTTGTTTTTATCTCTCATGCACCACTTAAAAGTATTCGTCGTCATAAAAAACGCATGGGATGGACAACGCCTTGGTATTCAGGGTGGGAGACTTCTTTCAACGAAGACCTGGGAATTGACGGCAATCGCGAGCACGCCCTCAGTGTCTTTATTCGCGACGGAAATAAAGTCTATCGAACTTACTACACAGGCGGACGGGGAGTTGAGTACATGGGAACACCGTGGGCGATTCTTGATATGACTCCATTTGGTCGCCAGGAGAAATGGGAAGACTCACCGAAAGGGTGGCCACAGACAGAGCTGTACACGTGGTGGCAATTTCACGATGAGTATAAGTAACCTACGATAGAAAATTAATTTCAAATCTGTAGAGGATATCGACAGTCAGAACACGCAGATGGCTGTTTGGTTAAATCAATCTATAGAGCAAATGAATAGATAACCTCGCTCCACACGTCATGGTGTTCAGCTCTTTAGGTATTTACTTCGAGCACCGTCATAAAATCATAACAGTTTAAATCAGCATCAAAGATCGGCTGAGCGAACACGAACGCTCCCGCTAAAATGTAAGCTCTTAAAAGGGTCGGAAGAGCGCGAAGAATTTTTTTATTCGATTTATTCTGTGGATGTGAGTTGAGATCTTTTAAAAGAGACTGAATGTCGCTAATACGCTGACAGTCTGAATCCATCACACTCGTTGCGCCAAAGGCATATTGCGCTCCCGTTAATTGCAAGTAACTTCGAATACCCTCCCACAAAGCGGAGATCACAGTACCGTTTCGATATTCTGGAGCGACACAGGCCCAAGCCAATTCCACCTTCACACCGGGGCCTTTGATCATCGCATTTACGTTAAAGTCTTCTTCGGTTTCAAAATATTTGGAATGACTGGAACATGAAAGACGATAAGCGCCACAGATTTCTCCCGTCACCTTATCTTGGGCAATGAGGTGGTCGGCCGTGTAGTCAAATTCCTTAATGCGTTCGCTTAAATGCGGAAAAGCGCGACGGCGCAAAGCGAGGACTTTGTGAAGTTCGTCAGAAGTTTCAATCGTTCTGACAAGATAGTGCCCGGTTTCAAAAGAGATCTTTATCTTTTGTTGAAACGTAATGCCTTCCTCTCATTAAAACAACCTTAACAATTGTTAATATTTCATAAAGTTTTGGTCATCGCCACATTAAAAGTGCCAAAGCAAGAATGTTTCACAAAAAAAGACCGTAAATATTGAGATTTTGGTCCAAAATGTTATAGTAGCGTCATGAAAGTCACACAGCTTAATAAACTTCTGAAAGAAACAAAGCTTAGCCCCGAACGGCTTGCGGAGTACTTGCAGATCTCCAATATGACGGTGCGACGCTGGGTTAAAAATCCCGGGACATCTCTGATTCCGGCGCAATATGAAGCCAATCTTTATGCCGGCATTTTATCTTTATCAAAAGACGGTTTGCTTTCTAAAGATCATCCGCTCGTCATCGAAGCATTCGAATTCCTGCAGACGACGTACATTCAGAACAGTTTTCATCGCATGAACGTCACTCCGGATCAGCTCGGAAAAGACAGCTCTATGGACGAGGGAATTGTAGACCTTTGCTTGAACCTGGGGCAGCAGAGCGACAACCTGGAGTTTGTGAATCAGCATAGTGGCGAAATTAAATCTTTTGAAAAAAAGAATCCCAATATCTACAAGATGGCGCAGAAACTTTGGCAAGTGGTCCGTTCTGATGAAATGCAAAGAGCGCAAAAGTACATCGCCGTCGGAGCTCTGTTCTATCTTTTCTTTCCATTTGATCTTATTCCAGATGGTCTTCCTGCATTGGGATTTATGGATGACTTCGGAATTTTGACGGTGGCTTATAACTATTACGTGCATTCCCGTTAAGGCGCGGCAAAAAAATGAATCCACATTGCAAAATTAGTTCTTTAAATAATAATTAACATTTGTTAAGAAGTTATTCCAAGAGGAGTCGCTATGAAATCGGCTTTTGGAAACGTTCTTTTGGTAGTTTCTTTCCTTCTTCAAGTCTGCAGTGCCCACGCCGCACAAGATATTCTGACGGTGACCCCTGAAGACAATCACGAACAAATCAATAGTGCCATCGACAAAGCGCAGTCTTCCATTGAAATGGTGATGTTTCATCTCTCTGATCTGGAAAGTGTGGATCACCTTATTGGAGCCCAAAAGCGGGGTGTGCAGGTTCGCATTATTCTTGACGAAAAGTTAGTGCAAAAAGGCTCTGCCGCTCAAATTAAAGATCATCTGGTTGGCGAGGGCGTGGACGTTCGTTCGAGCCCGCCAGGTTTTTCAATCACACATGAAAAAGCGATGGTGATTGATAAAAAGACGGCTCTTATTTCTTCCATCAATCTTACTCGCAATGGGGCCTTCACCAGAGATTTCGGAATTTTCACGAGTGATACTGGTGTGATTAACGAGATGGGAAGCGTTTTTGAGTCGGATTGGTCTAATAGTTCGATGCAATTAATGCCTCCAACCCCGCAGCTTTCAAACGACAGACTTGCTTGGAGCCCGGTGAATTCCAAAGAAAAAATTCTGGCACTTTTGGATTCGGCAAAAAAATCCATTTCCCTTGAGGTTGAAAATCTTGGAAGTGCAGAAATCATAGCGATGCTTCAGAAAAAAAGTCATGAAGGAATCGCCGTGACTGTCTTGGTTCCTTTGTGTGTTGAAGGCGGTATGGATCAAAAAAGAAACGTTCCATTTCTTAAAAATCTGGCAGCCAGCGGTGTCAAAGCCCTGGCAGCAGTGTCGCCGTACACGGCGGAAAATCCCTACATCCATGCTAAAGCTATCGTCGTAGATTCGCAGGCCGTCTTTGTAGGGTCTGAAAATTTAAGTCATAACAGCTTAGATCTGGCTCGCGAGCTGGGCATTATTGAGCGACAACCAGACATCACAGCGAAAGTTGAATCAATCATCAAAGCAGACTTCCGCCGTGGCATTTCAGGTGATGCCTTAGACTCGACTTCTTGCAATTAGCCGGTGTCTCATCCTGAGGATTTTTCTTCAGGGAGTGTGACTTTCCCGCTACTCAATTTTTTTACGGATAAGAGTGACACAAGCCTTTCGCTGCAATTTCAGTGGCTTATCAATATTCACCGTCCGTTAACCACCGTATTTACGGCCAATGGTATTCTATACCAGCGATTGTTTATGCGGAGGTGAGTATGGATACTAAAAATATCTCGTGGCTACTAACGGTAGCTCTTGCAACAGGGATTGGTTGTAAACAGGAAAGCGGAGAAACAAGCGGAGCCGGTGAATTACCTAGCACGGTGGCTCCTGTTTCTAAGAGCCAAGAGGCAGGTTGTTCTGTCGCCAATGTCGAAGGTGGAGCGCAAATCACTTGTGGTGAAACCCAAGCTTTCGTACCTGCCGGAAATAGTGCTCCAGTAAAAACGCCACGACTTATAAACGGTAATTCCAGTAATGATCCGGCCGCTCAAAATGTGCAGATCGGCGATTATTTAATTTCCGTCACAAAGAATAACAACGCTGAACTCATCACAGTATGGATTGAAAAAGAGAACGCAATTCTTCAGTACGAAAACGGTAGGATATATCCGAGGGATAAAGCTCTTTATTACAACTCGAGAGATTGTTCAGGCGACGGAATTTATCAAACGAACCCCGATGTTCATTCATTTGCATTTGGAATGGCAGATCGCATTGTGTACTGGGATCGCTATTATCGTCTAAGTGGTGTGATTGAACATTGTTATCCGCGATCTAAAAAAGAAAAAGATGGCTCATGTACCGAAATTACGGGGCCGGTAACCGGGGATTTCAACGGATTTATTGCGAAGCCCGCCGAGCCTGGCGTAACACCGGTCCTGACCAGTGGTTATAGAGTGAAAATGCAGTAGTAAAAAAGGCAGCCTTTATGGCTGCCCTTTTCTTTTTTACAGATTCCTTCTCGCTCCTTGGCGTTTTTGTCGCCGAAGCGTACACAAATCCCATTCACATGGGGTTTTCTATGAAAAAGTTAATGCTAGTTTTCGCATCCGTTTTGATGCTCGCGGGATGTAATTCAGACAACGGGGATTTGGTTGTTCACCAAGATTTTACGCTCACTTCTACAGAAGGTGCAGACGTCGTTTTAAAACAGGGTCAAAACTACCGAGTTTACATCACGCCTTATTCGATTTTTGGATCTGATTTCTTAGCCAATTTTTTCTCGGATGTCGATACTTCCGCAGGCCTTGTGAAGTTTGACTTCTCAGGCTTTCGCATGATCCCTCTTGGCGGAGAATTCTCAATTCATGCAAATGAAATTCGCAATCAGAATATTTCCATGCAGGGCACAAGTGAGTTTAAAGCTCAAAGCGTGAGCGTTTACGATTCTTACGAAGAGTGCGAAACACCGTCTCAAAAACGTTTGGTAAAAATGCAAACACGCAAGGGCATTCGCTCTGTGCACGTGCACATCATGGATTCTTCTATGAGCACGCTTTTGGCGGAATTTTCCTACGACAACAAATACACTGAAAGAACTGTTCTTTCAGAAGGCGAATGTTTCTAATTTCGTAGAGCCGACGTTATTGCAAATTGTCTGTCAGGCGCAAAAAGACGTCGATGCTTGAAAGAGTGGAAGGGGAGCTGAAGTCAGAACCTGGCTTGCTCCCTGACCAACGGTGAGACATGTTTTCAATCTCAATATAACTTGTTGAACTTCCATCGGCAAAACGCACCGAATATCCATCCTGACCTATCAAATGGGTCGCCTTATACGAAGAATTGAACTGTCTATCGTCTAATGAATCCATATAAAGGACAGACTGCGCAAAGGCATTTCTTCCCATAAAGGTGGGAACGACTTTGTCTTTCCTGCCATGAATGTAAAACAACGTCTTTAAACGATGGGTGTTCGAAGATGAATTCGCTCCCGCGCAGGTTAAGGCCTCTTGCACATTGGCGCGAGCGGAATCTATTGTCATGCTTCCTGTGACGTCAAAAGGGGCGCCAGAGTGGATCAAAGCTCCTTTAAAAACATCTGGAAAACACAAGGCCAAGTGATTGGCAAACATCGCTCCCGAAGAAAATCCTCCTACGAAGATACGATTGGGATCGACCTCGCCAGCTTCAATATGCTTTTTAACTTCGTCAACGACCTGCATGAAGTCGCCATCACGCTTTTGCATTTCTGAGGAGGTGAAATTCCAGCACTTCAGAAGATTCATCTTAGAAACTTGATATGGAGCAATAATCAAAGGATTCAGATGTTTCGTTTTTTCTACAATGTCTGTCACATCAACAAATTTTTCATCGGTTTGGTTGCATCCATGAATCCACAAGAGCAAAGGTCTTTTTACTGAGGCGTCTTGATTTGAGACAGTGGCACTTTCATTAAAATAAGAATAGGCAATTTCAAGAGCGCCAGCCTGAGATGTCGCCATCACGATCGAGCAAATCAATAAAAGAAACTGCCAAAGTCTTAAGAGCATAAAGTCTCCTGCGATCTTAAAAGCAATTTCAAATCCACGCGGTTTCCTCCTATTTCAATTTAGAAGAAATGAAATCATCTAAGGTTTTGACATAGGGACATTTCTTGAAAAACATGTTCTGTTCTCTTTTCGTAATCGAACAATTTAAATGACATATAAAAGCGCTGATTTTAAACAACGCTCTTTCTTTGTTCTTCAAAATTTTCCAATCACAGCTTCAGAATCACACTCGGCGAAAGTCTAACGAACTTTGCATTAACAATAATAAGAGAAAGGAATCACAATGGATCGTCATTGGGCGCAACGAATTTTAACGTCAATCCTTGTACTTCAAGTCGCGGGAGTTGCTCATGCTGAAACAACTCTTCCCTCATTCCTCAATGGATTCGCGGCAGATCCTGGTGCACAAGCGGCACAGCCTCCTTATGAAGGCGTGGGCCGAATCGCAGACATCACTCGTAAAGCAGGCGGAGATTTATACAGGCTTGATTTGGCAAAGCCCGTTCCATTGACACAAATCAAAGCGAAGCCTTCCGTCGGTCGCGTGAAGTTGGTCAGCGTAACTTTGGTGACTGACAAAAAAGAACGCATTCCCGTGAAAACTTTGAGCAATGTTATTGTGGCTAATACGGATCCGGCTTTGATTTCTGAAAACATCACGGGCGATGCTGGAATTGCAACAATTGAAGTTCAAGCAGAAGCGATGTGGGGAGCGGCAGGTTTGGACGTTAGTGCAATCTCAAACAAAGAAGCTCCGCAATTGGCTCTTCGTGAACCTATGTCGTGCGATAAAAAGATGGACGCGGCTTTAAAAGAAAAGCTCGACACTGTTCAAGTATGGGCTGGCAGAGCTGAGGGAAGTGCACAGGGATCCATCCAGGAAAAGTATGCAACGAAGGAATTTAACAGATACGTTAACGAATTTATCGCGGCTTTAAGAGATTCAAAAGCGTCGTATCTTTCGACAGAGTACACTTTGACGCTTCTAAACTTCTTTACGGAGCGTCACAATGCAAGTCGTGCGGGCAGTGCGGCTGAACAAGCTTATAAAAATATGGCAACAGAAACTTTTGAAGTTTTCTTAGCTTCTCTTGAAAACGAAAAAGATCAAGAGTGTCGTGCGATGTCCAGCGAAGGTCTCACAAATATCGCATTGGATTTCCAAAAGAAATACGACGCGAGCAAGCCAGACAGCCGTGCTAGAAAAATTTACGAAATGATGATCTCGCGAATTGGAAAATTTATTCCAACGCAATATCGTAAAGAACTTGCCGCGAAAAACTACAACTTCCGTCAGGCAGATGCAGAAGGATACAAGTACTACAAACTCTTTACTACCAGCAAACCTGACAGTTTCCTTAAGCCGACTCATCAAGAGATGAGCATGAATGCCTATGCGGTGGCGGAACAGGCGTTGACTCGCGAAGTGCAGCAAATGGACAGTGAAAAAAGATACCAACTGATCGTTGAGTACCAAGCCAAATACAATGATCCGACTCAGTACCCTCAAGAAGTGATGCTCAAGTACTTGATCATTCTTTCTGAGAATGGCACTTTGTTTGAAATTAGACTTTAATGAATGATTACGAAGGCCCGTCTTAAAAAGGCGGGCTTTTTTTATAATCGCGATTCTTCAGCGACATGTCTTGAGTTAAACTGATCGACAATTTCCGCGTAAGTTCCGTTGGAGCGGATTTTTTGCAGACCTTTTTCCAAAAGTGCCGCATATTTTGCGCCTTCTTTATGCTTCTTTGAAAAGCTCAAATAAAGATTCGTCCGGGAAATGACTCCTAACGCTTTCACTTTTTTAGTCAGGTCCGGCCGCTCCTCTAAGATTAAGGAACCCGTCAGTCCCCACAGGATCGCGTATTGGATCCGTCCGCTGGCTAATTTTTCTAACTGCGATTTTTCCGTGGGTCCGGGAGAGTGCAGGATTTTTTTATTGCTGATAAACTCCGTCGGATAAGTGTACCCGTTGGTCGTACCCACAGTTTTTCCTTCAAGATCCTTAAAGCTCCATGTTTTGGGCGTTTCATTGACATTGCCATAAATGACCATGTCTGCGGTAAAAAGCGGGGTCGGGTGAAATATATAGCGATCTTGAGTATCACTGCTGATCACGGTGTCAAAGCAGCCAATCGCAGTCCCTTCATCCACTTCATGAAGGCAGCGTGCGAAAGGAACGGGGCGAGTGATAACTTTGATGCCTTGAGTTTTAAAAGCAGCTCGCACGATATCCGGTGCAAGGCCTTCGACGTCTTTGTAGTTTTTAGTCGCCGAGGAGTAGGGAGCCCAATCATCCTCTCCGTTAATCACAATGGTTTTTGCAAAAACAGGTGAGAGGCCCAGAAATACCAGAATAAATAGCATGAGTCGAAGCATTGGCGGTTTGTATATCAAATGAAAATCGACACCAAGAAAAAAGAAAACTTATTTATTAAATTTAATGATGTTCGAAAAAATTTTTGAAATGCAAAAAGTATAGAGTGACAAAATGCCCCTGATTTTTTGGTACTCGACTTGCTGGTCAGGCGGAATCTTCTGAAACAGTCACCGCCGTCGGTATTGAAATCGTTTCACAACGAATCGTTAATTATCCTTCTTATATCACTTCGTCTTACACACGACGCAGATACTTTATTATGGGACCTAAAGAGCTTAGGCATGAGTGCCTTGCCGATGTACGATAAAGAAAAAACAAAAACCGCCTTCTCGTGGCGGTTTTTGTTTTATGGAGAAGTCGTCAGAAAGTACTAGGAGTTGTCGTAGGAGGATTGGCTGGAGTTGTTGGTAAGGTGTTACGACGTTGTTCATCCAACATGCGGCGATCTTCTTCCATATTGCGACGAGATTCATCCAAATCACGTTGCATTTGATCTTGATTTTCTTGCAAGTCACTTTGAGAAGTTTGAGGGGTCGCCGTTGGCGAAGGATTTGTTTCAAAAGGACCCGTCGGTGCACCAGAAGGACTTGTTGAAGATGTTGATGGTTGAGCAGTATTAGGTTGAGTCGTCGATGGCTGTGTTGTGGAAGGCTGTGAGTTCATCTGCGCCCAACTCAACGTGGATGCGACCAATGTTAATGCAAAAGTAACGAGGGTTTTCATAAAGACCTCCTTTCAATGTATTTTATTATCTCTTGAAAGACATAGTGTTAAAACAGCGCCTGAAAAAGGGAAATTAGATACTGAGCAAAAGGTCAGTATTTTCAGATAAATTTCCACATCTCGTGTATTATTCTGATTAAAGACATAGGGGATTTCGTTGATCTCAAAGGACTCATGTTTACGATAGAAACATGAGTATTAAAGGTGTTGAAGAGGATATTAGAAACTTAATATCTCAAAAAAATTATCCTTGTGTTGCCGCCGTCCAGTCCCTTTTTCGTAAAGAGATGTTGTGGGACGTTTACGAAGATTTCGGAACGGGAAAGAACAGTCGGACCTTGGCCTCCAACCTTATTTCTTTTAAAAGAAAACAGCTTCAAGATCATCTTTCGTTTTTAAGTTATTTTGCGGTTTTTCCCAATGATATTTCCCGCGATGAAGCCGAATTTGAACAAGGGCTTTTTAAAGAGCTTTCAGCAATCTGGGATCATCCCGACATTGCAGGAGAATGGGATCCTCAATTCAGTGACGATCCCGATGATAAAAAATTCTGTTTTAGTCTTGATGGCAGTGCATTTTTTGTCGTGGGCCTTCATCCCCAGAGCAGTCGTAAGGCCCGACGTCTTCCGTATAATACCTTGGTGTTTAATCTTTATTCTCAGTTTAATGAACTGCGAGCCAAGGGGCTGTTTGATTCCATGGCGGCGTTGATTCGCGAAAGAGATTTAAAATTTCAAGGTTCGATCAATCCCATGGTGGAAACTTACGATAACACCTGGGAAGCCATTCAGTATTCCGGAAAGAACAATCCACCTGATTGGAAATGTCCTTTCCGGAAGGGAACGACCAAGTCTTAGTGATTCTTAATCACGACTTTGATGCAATTGTCTTTTTTGTCCAAAAAAGTTTTATAAGCATCGGGAGCATCTTCAATATTAATTCGATGAGTGATTAAAAACGAAGGATCAACGTCTCCTTGAACAATGTGTTCTAAAAGAGCTTCCATATATTTTCTAACGTGTGTTTGTCCCATTCTAAATGTTAAACCTTTGGCGAAGGCGGCACCCAATGGAACTTTATCCAAGAACCCACCGTACACCCCAGGAATTGAAACGGTTCCCCCTTTGCGACAAGCTTGAATGGCTTGACGAAGAGCAATGGGTCGATCCGTCGCCATTTTGACACTCATCTTGGCGGTTTCGTATTTGCTGTACAGATCAGTCCCATGAGCTTCTAAACCGACAGCGTCAATGCACGCGTCAGGGCCTCGACCTCCCGTCAAAATATTGAGTTCTTCCAAGACGTCGACTTGTTCGTAGTTTAAAACTTCTGCTTTGCAAACATTTTTCGCCATCTGCAATCGTTCGGGAACGTGATCAATGGCAATAACTCTTTCAGCCCCAAGTAGATAAGCACTTTCAATTGCAAAAAGTCCGACGGGACCGCAACCCCAGACAGCGACGGTGTCACCCATTTGAATATTGCAGTTGGCGGCGGCCATGTATCCGGTTGGAAAAATATCACTTAAAAAAAGTACTTTTTCATCGTCCATATCCGTGGGAACTTTCAAAGGACCAACATCGCCAAAAGGCACGCGGGCATATTCAGCCTGGCCTCCAGCATACCCTCCGTACATGTGGGAATAGCCAAAAAGCCCTGAAGCTCCGTGGCCATAAATTTTTTCAGCCAATTCGGGTTTGGGATTGCTATTGTCGCAAAGAGCGTACTCCTGACGATGACAGAAAAAACAATGACCACAAGAAATATTAAATGGCACAACGACTTTATCGCCGACACGCAGATTTTTAACGTGAGGTCCTAGCTCAACGACTTCACCCATGAACTCATGTCCCAGGATATCGCCTTTTTGCATAGTCGGAATCACACCATCGAAAAGATGAAGATCCGATCCACAAATAGCCGTCGAGGTGATTTTAACGATGATGTCCCGGGGATTTAGAATCCGAGGATCGGGAACCTTTTGAACTTCGACATGCTTTGTTCCTTGCCAGCAAACAGCTTTCATAAAAGCTCCTTAGTGAAGGGCGGTTTTTGTTTCATGTTCACGCTTGTTACCGGCAGGTTGGCCTTCCACTTTAGGAATTTCTCCAGCCTCGAACAATTCGCGAAGTTTTATAAGATTGATTTTTAAATTTCTGTGCGGACTTTCTCCCAGAGTTTTTTCGATAAGATTTAAAAGATTTCCGGTGGGAAGATCGTAGGCCATTTTGACTCTCACTACTGTTCCGCGATGATAATTTAAGGGCACAAATTCCACGCGACCTGAAAGACGAAGATCCGATTCGGGTGTTGAACGCCAAGCAATCAATGAGTACGGTTTTTGTTCGACGATTTCGCTGACCCATTCGACGGTTTTTCCGCCCTTCAATGCGCGCCACACCCAGTGAGATTTTGTTTCAGAAATTTGATGAACGGCTTCGAGCTGTTCGGTGAATGTCATGAAATTAGTGGGATCAAGCCAGAAGTTATAAAGCTCTTCCGGGGAGCTTAAGACGGTGACGGCCTCCGCTGTGTAAAGGCCTTGATCTAATAAGCGTTGTTGCTGCTCTTCCGGAGTCACCACTGTTTCTTGGTTTTCCATAGAACACCTCTTTGCTTTTAAGGTAATCGTTCGGCAGGAAAGGAAAAGCTTTCGGCGAAAGAACTGCAAATTTTCAGAGGAGTTCCTTGATTTTAGGCCGTCTAGGACTATGCTGAATGTGGGTAATTACCCAAAAATTGTCATTGTCCCTGTAACTCTTATCAAGGGTGCGTTTTTATGTCTCAACGGAGTTTGAACTGTGGGAAAGTCTCTTGCATGAGATTTTTTCTTGTTGCGTTTGTAGCTCTTTTCTCCGGCCAAGCTTTCTGTTCTCCTTACTCCGACTATGATCTTTTGTTGGAATCACAGTGGCCCATCACGAACGTTAAATCTGAAGAATGCCAAATTCACAAAGCTTCCTACTGGATTGAAAAGGCTCAGAAGTTAATTTCGTTAGAGCCTATTCAAAAGCGCGTGAGTCTTGACGCGAACGAAGTTATGGTGATCAGAAATCTTTTGATCAGTCAGGCTTACAATCGTTTGTTCACCTCTTCGTTGAAGGCGAATCCTTCCCAGGATTCGCACATGAAATTTTTCTGGATTGCATCGGGATCTCAGGCTTCTGTCACGGTAGGGCACGCTTTGCAGGAAGGACTGGCGGAAAAATATCCAGAAGGTTCAAGACAACACATGGTCTTTCAAAAATTGGAATCCTTGCACAAGCCCTTGCCGAAAGTTCCCTCTTTGCTTTTAAAAAATGTTGACGAAGTAAAACAGAAAACTGCTGAAAATAACTGGCGCGTGTATTCGGATATTTTCTGGCAGCATTTGGTGTACATTCATTGCGGTTACGATGAAATTGTGAACTTAAATAAACAGCTGATCGCAGAGCACTCTAAAGACGCAGAAAAAATCGATCACTATCAGCGTTTTATTGATGTATGGACAGACATGGAAAAGGGTCTTTATATCGAGGCCAATATGAAGCTCATCTGGATTGAGCAACACAATATTTTGCAAAAATATATGTATGATGGACTGGATGCAAAAGCCGCCAACAATCTTTTTCTTTTTAACAGAATGGCGCGCGCAGAGTTGTCAGGTCCCGGTGGTCGAAAGATTTTATCTTTCACGAATTACTCTTTGCGCCATGCCACTTATCCAAATCTTGGATATTTCCCATTCCGTTTTCGTTGGATGAAGTATGTAGTGAGTGAACAGGCCTTGTATCTTCAGGAGTTAAAAGCGCCCGAGAAAGTGGAGGATGTTTTAACGCCTTCTCTGTTTGAGTCCTACCTCATTGCACAAAGCTATCTTCTTTAAATTTCGTTATCTTTAAGGCGTTCTTTTAAGTCATCAATGGCAAGATCCATGAACGCCTTTAGTTTTGGATTTACAAACTTTTGTGGGGGATAAACAAAACTGATCGGTCGCACATCTGAACGCCACTCCGGCAGAATGCGCACAAGTTTATTTTTCTTAGTTTCCATCTCGCAAATAAAAGTGGGAAGAAGAGCAATACCTTCTCCAGCTAAAACCAAATCTTTAATAATATTTAAGTCATCCGCAATCAGACGTCCGTTCAAAGGAACGGTGACCTTGTTTTTATTTTTATTTACCAGTTCCCATTTTTCTTTTCCTAACGGACTGAATTGTAGACACGCGTGCTCGCGAAGTTCCTTAGGATGCAGGGGAGTGCCGTGGCTTTTTAAATAACCTGCTGAAGCAAAAGGAGCAAAATAACCGACACCTAGTTTTTTTGCGACCAGACTTGAATCACTTAATTCTCCGGCGCGAATGGCTAGATCCACCCCTTCAGAGATCAAATCGACAATGCGGTCTGCAAAAATCAGTTCGACTTGAATCTTAGGATACTTGCTAAGGCATTTAGCAACGACATCGGGTAAAAGGCTGCTTCCTAAAGCCGAAGGAGCTGTGATGCGAAGAAGTCCCTGTGGTTCGCCTTGATTGGAAGTCACTTCCTCTTCAGCTCCCTGTAATTCTTGAATGGCACTAAGGCTTCTATTAAAAAAGGCTTGGCCAGCCTCGGTGACTTGAAGTTTTCGAGTAGTACGGTGAAGCAGGGTGACCCCAAGGCGTTTTTCCAGGGAGGAAACTTTAGCACTCACCGTGGAATTCGGCATGTCGAGCTGTTTAGCAGCCTGATGAAAACTTCCGACTTGCACGACTTTTACAAAGATAGCGACTTCATTTAAATCCATGCTTCCACTATAGCGATGCTTGAACGGTCTGTTAATGAATTTCTGTATAATTTAAAAGATTATCCATATATATGAATAAAGTTTCCATAAAGTTCAGCTGGTCATAGAGCGGAAGCCTCGTTATGATCAAAGGGAAAACTATTAAAGGGGTCATTCATGAATTTGCTTTTGTTCGCAGGCAGTCTGCGCCAGGATTCTTACAATCGAAAACTTCTTGCGGTTGCCAAGGAACTTCTCTCTGAAATTCCAGATATTACGGTCACGGTGGCGGATCTTAAAACTTTGGCGTTTCCCGTCTATGACGGTGATATTGAAGCGGCGGGAATGCCCGAGTCTGTGAAGTCTTTGGGACAGATGATTCAAGCCGCAGACGGTCTGGTGATCGCGAGTCCTGAATACAATGCTTCGATTTCCAGTCCACTCAAAAATGCAATTGATTGGGTGTCACGCCTTCGTCCGGTTCCATTTGAAAGAAAGCCGGTGCTCTTAATGGGGACATCTCCGGGAGCATTTGGTTCTATTCGCGGGCTTGGATATACAAGAGCGCCTTTTGAAACCTTGGGTTCATTTTTGTATCCTCAACCTTTCGCAGTACCTAAAGCAGCTGAGGCGTTTTCTCCAACAGGAGATCTGGTTGATCCTGCGACAAAACAAAAATTGAAAACGGTTCTGCAAAACTACGTCTATTTTGCTCACAGTCTGTCTGGAAAATAGGGGCTTAGGATGTCTGTAGAGTCTAGTCGAATTTTAAATGGTTATAACTTTGAAATCACCTCTCACGATTTCAAAGTTCTGACGGATGTTCCAGAAAATCAAGGTGGAGAAAACAAAGCTCCTTCTCCTCACGATTATATCGAAATTGCTTTGGCTTCTTGCACGGCGATCACGGTGCAAATGTATGCGAAGAGAAAAGGAATTCCTTTAGAGTATTCAGATGTAAAAGTGCAGATCACCTCTGAGGGTTCTGCGGGGAATGAGATTCATCGCGAAATTCGTTTTGTAGGAAATCTGACGGATGAACAGAAAAAGAATCTTCTTATGATTGCAGAGAAATGCCCGATTCATAAGTTTCTCTCTGCGGGCGCTAAAATTAAAACTGAGATGGCAGGATAAAAGAAAAAACCGGGAGCTTCCTCCCGGTTTTTTTGTTATTTGTTTTCAGCAGCTCGTTCAAAAGAGCCCATACGACCTTCTTGGAAGTCGATAAAGGCTTGCTTGATTTCGCCGATTGAGTTCATCACAAAAGGTCCGTAGCCCACGATCGGTTCATCAATAGGTTCACCACCTAAGAATAAAACCTTCGCGTCATGCAGAGCACTCAATGTGAATGTGTCGCCTTCTTTTTCAAGAACTGCGAGTTCCGCTTCACCGATGGTCTCACCCGTGCCGAGTTGGACCTTGCCGCCAAGAACAAAGACCGCCGCCGTATGGTCTGCGGGAACTTTAAACGTCGCAGAGTGGCCTGCTGTCATGCGGATGTCCCAAAGGTTGATCGGCGTGAAAGTTTTCGCAGGTCCACGATGTCCATCATAGTCTCCTGCAATCACGCGAACATAACCGCCGTTATCGGGCAAGTTCACATTGGGAATGTCCGTCGCTTGGATGCCTTGGTAGCGAGGGCTTGTCATTTTATCCTTCTTCGGAAGATTCACCCACAACTGCACCATTTCAAAAAGGCCGCCGCGTTCTGAGAACTCTTTGCCATGCATCTCTTCATGCACAAGGCCTGAAGCCGCCGTCATCCATTGCACGTCGCCGGATTTTATAAGTCCGCCACCACCTGAGGAATCTCTGTGAGCGACCTCACCTTGATAAGCTAGAGTCACAGTTTCAAAACCGCGGTGAGGATGTTCTTCAACACCACCCACGTGTTTCGAAGGAGGAAACTCAACGGGACCTGCATAGTCCATTAACAAGAATGGAGAAATGTCTTTTGCCAAATCATTGTAAGTAAAGATAGTGCGAACAGGGAAGCCGTCGCCGACCCAATGACGTTGGTTGTTTTGTTGAGAGAATAATAGTTTTTTCATAGGTCAGGTTCCTTTCATTGAGGTTAATCTACAACTTTTCGCCCCCTTTGATTAGTCGGTAAAATCTGGAAACATTATCCATTGGATTGGATAATGTACCTTTGCAGGGTGGAGGCGAATATATTGCAGGTGAAAGCCCTTAGGCTCATTTTAACGGAAAATAAAAAGGAGCGTTTCAAATGAAAACTTATTTGCTTTTAACAGCACTGGTTTCGATGTTTCAATTTTCCACGGCTCATGCCGCTTGCGGTGACTTGAGTGAGCGAACATTTAATGGGGATGAAGCGATCACGTTGACTTACATTTTAAAGAATTCTTCGATTGCCTCTAAATCTACTTCCGGTGTGACGGTCACTTGGTCGCTATCAAAATTGAATTGCCGTCAAACGAATCGCGGCGTTTTGCCTGACTTAATGCCTGCATATATGTGTGCGAAACCGTCGGGCGTAGGGAAGATCACGGCAAAAGCTTTGTTTGATGCAATGTCAGAGATGGGAGTTTACCCTGACGGAGCAGCGGGACATGTTATTGAAGAGGCAACAAACATCAAGTGCCAGGTTAACAAAGACGGCTCTGGCGGAACTGCGATCAATCCACGTTGCACATTGAAAGCGGCCTGGGGTGACGAGTGCGGTTGATCGGTTGATTTAAAACATGTTAAGTTGGGGGTATGGCATTAACATCCGTACCCGCATCGTTCATGCGTGGGGGCACAAGCAAGGCCCTCATGTTTTTAGTAAAAGATCTTCCAGCCAAACGCGAAGACTGGGATCGTATTTTTTTAAACGCGATGGGAAGTCCTGACTCTTATGGCCGTCAATTAAATGGCATGGGCGGAGGCATTTCTTCGCTTTCAAAAGTTTGTGTCGTTTCACCGTCTCAGCGCGACGACGCAGATGTTGATTATACATTTGCACAAGTTCTTATTGATGAAGCACGTGTCGACTACAACGGAAATTGCGGCAATATGAGTTCCGCCGTGGGACCGTTTGCTGTTGATCAGGGCTTGGTGCGTGCGGAAGGCGATGAAGTCACCGTGCGGATTTTTAACACCAATACACAAAAAATCATTCACGCTATTTTTCCAGTAAAAAATGGCAAAGCTGTCTACGAGGGAGATCTTGAAATCCCCGGAGTGAGTGGAACAGGTGCCGCCATTCGATTAAACTTCATCGAGCCCGGAGGAGCTACAACTGGAAAACTTTTGCCCACGGGAAATGTGCAAGACAGCTTAAAAATTCCTGGTTGGAAAGACTTGCAAGTCTCTATGATCGACGCGGCAAACGCTTGTGTTTTTGTCAAAGCCCAAGATGTGGGATTAAAAGGAACAGAGCTTCCACACGAGTTTGAATCTTCCAAAGAACTTTTAGAAAAATTAGATCTTATCCGCAGAGTAGCATCAGTTGCTATGGGAATTGCGTCTTCGTTGGAAGAGGCCCGTAAAACTGTCACGGTACCTTACATTGCTTTGGTTCATCCGGCCGTGGACTTTAAAAGTTTGAGCGGGGATGTCGTCCCTGAAAGTGAGCAAGATCTTTGCGTGCGGGTGATCGCCAGTGGTCAGCCTCATAGGGCATTGCCATTAACAGTATCCCTTTGTACGGCAGTCGCAGCCCGCCTTCAAGGCAGTGTGGTTTTTGAAATTTCCAAAAAGGCTCAAGACATGTCGCAAGCTTTGCGCTTGGGAATGCCTTCCGGAATTCTGACCGTGGGAGCTGAAGTCGATTTTTATGAGAATCACTGGCACGCAAAAAGTGGCGGTTTTTTCCGCACGGCTCGTCCTCTTTTTGAGGGGCGAGTGTGGGTTTAACGAGCCCGTTCTTGCAGAAGTTTTTCGCAGCGATCTAGGATTGTTGCGCGAATATTTTCGCGATGTTGAACAAAGTCGGGAAGTTTGCTGGTCTGTACGATTTTATAAAGACGCAACGCTCTTTCAAGATCTATCAAACGCTGCTTCTGCGGACCCTTTGATAGTGGAAACTTTGGTGCTGGCAAGTGAGCTGAAACAGCTAGCTGGACGTCATTGACCCAATCAATTTCCGTTTGAGTGAGATAAATCGTTGGAAAAAACGAATTATCAACGGGACTTTTTTCCGACTCTTGGAGCTGAGTGTTGAGCCACTGCAGCTCATTCATGATTCTTGTAAATTCCGCATCATGAACTTTACCAAAAAGACGAAAAACGATTTTCTTCCAGGCGTCGCAGAAATCTTCAAACGTAATATCCTGTGCTTTTTCAAAAAGCGGGGGATTGGTGATGTAGTGAAGTGTTCTTGTAAGAACATCCAACGAGATCACAACACTGTTTGTTTTAATACTTACACGCATCAGATTATGCGCCCAGCTTACGATATTTAAAACGGATCTGTTGTCTACAAGAGCATTATGAAAATTCAAATGAAAGTCGGCATAAAGGACACTATCAATGGGGCGATCCAGAATTTGATCAAGGTCACTTTTACGACGCTCTAATTTTGGAGTCGAAAAATAGGAAGCAATACGATCAGAGAACTTTTCAAAAGACTCATGCCACAAGCCATCGCGTTGACAAGCTTTATAAAGCTGAAAGGCCTTCGCCTGATTTGGCTCTGCCACATCCAAAAGGCCATTGATCTTTTGTTCCAACACACGTGGGAATGAATGCCATAGCTCTTTGATCATGAGAAAAGTCTAGCATGCTCCAGGCGGAAATAAAAATCTCATGATTTTTGTCAAAGTTTTAGACATGCGAATAAGCACACAAGCGCATTGGATTTTGCACCGTAAAAGAATGCTCCGTACTCTAAAGACTGAGTTTTTAGAAGGGAGCAGCTTATGTTTTCAAAACCTTTTAAAATAGCAGGTGCAGTTTCGATGTCGGCGTTTGTGAGTCATGTTCCGCAGGTGGCGTTGGCGGCACCCGGTATGATTTCAACGCGGAACTTTGTTGAACAAAGTACGCGCGCTCAAGATCTGCAAACAGTTCAAGACTATCTATCGCGAACGGATGTGCAGAAAGCGTTAATGGATCGCGGACTTTCGGCAGAAGAAGCTTCCTCTCGATTGGCGAGTCTCTCTGAAGCGGAACTTAAACAGCTTTCGGAACAAATCCATAAAGCACAGGCCGGCGGTGATATTCTTGTCACCATTTTAGTGATTGTTTTGATTATCTTTCTTATCAAACGAATCTAGGGACGGCCGTGCGAGTTTTTCTTTGTGGTATTTATCTAATGCTTCTGTCTTGCGCGAGTGTTCCAAAGCAGACGGAAGCACTTTTGACTGGCTTTTATGATGGTCCTTCGGCACATCGGATTCAAAACGTTCCCTTTATTGAACAAAGCGCCAGCCATTGTGGGCCAGCGGCGTTAACAATGGTTTTAAATTACTGGCAAAAGACTATTTCTCTTGAAGAGATTGCACCGCAAGTCTACACGCCAGGTATGAAGGGAAGCTTTCAAACAGACATGATAACCGCCGCGCGCAGGCAAGGAATGATGGCAATTCCCATTTCAGGGTTGCGTGATCTTTTAAGAGAAATTGAAAGTGGACACCCTGTTATCGTTTTTGAAAACCTTTCTGTCTCTTGGCTTCCGCAGTGGCATTACGCCGTGGTTTTTGGATATGATTTGCGGCAAGAAGTCGCTCTTATGCACTCGGGTCCTGAAAAAAACAAATCTTGGGATCTAAGAAAATTTGAAAGATCGTGGATGCTAGGGGACTATTGGGGACTTGTTGTTCTGCCGCCAGATAAACTTACGGCCACGGCAAAAGAAATAGATCATGTGAAGGCCGCGGCCGCCCTTGAGGAGCTTGGCAAAAAAGAAGAAGCCGAAAAAGCTTATCTGCGGATTCTAAAAAAATGGCCCCATAGCTTAGGTGCCTTGATTGGCCTAGGAAATATCAAGTATTCAGAAAATAGAACACGGCAGGCAGAGGAATATCTCACGCAAGCGACAAAGAGTCATCCCAACTCAGCCATCGCTTGGCATAATTTAACCATTGCATTTGCCGCGAATGGAAAATCCGAACAGGCAAAAAAATCCGCCAGTGAAGCTTTAAAGTACGCTTCACCGGCAGAGAAAAATATTTTCGCTGAAAATCTAAAAACCTGGACGAATTAAATCTTAAAGTCCTTCTGAAATTTGACGGAATTATTGCCGGCGTAGCTCGTTGCTTTAAATACGCTGACGCCGCTGGAAATTTCAGAATCCACCATGATGTAATTTCTTTGCCCTGTTCCCGCAATACGGCGATTGTTAGGAATCACATCGGGCACACCAGGAAAATTTCTGCTATGAATGGAACTTGATGTAAATTCAAACGTTTCATAACCGACAGCTTCAGGTTCAATGCGAGAGATCTCACTATAGTGAACGTCGCCGGAAGCAAAGATTACTTTATTGGGAATAGATTTCAGTTCCTGCAAAAATGCGGAGAACTGAACAGGATGATCGCCTGAAACGGATTCTTTCCATGGGACCGCCGGAAAAAACTGACTGCCATTCATTAGCCAAGAAGGTCCCAGGTTTTGACGAACATGATTGAGCATCCAGGTTTCTTGCTCTTGCCCCCAATGCGCGTATCTTTCTTTGGACCCCCGAGGCAGACGGAAGCTGCGATCATCCAACAATAAGAACAAATGATTTCTAAATTTAAGCGCACTGCTTACACCGGGACCTTTCTCCAAAAGGCGGCAGTGGCTTTCATCTTGTGCAAAAAAGCTTAAGAAGTTTTGCTGAGACTCTTTAACAAAGGAGTAACTCAACGAATTGGCATCATTAAATCCGAAATCATGATCGTCCCAAGTGGCAAAGATAGGAATCAGTCTTTTACTAAAATAGATTTCCAAAGTCGATCGGGCTTCACAAAAGCGCTGCCATAAGTAAGCGGGATCTGGCGCGCCGGTCGAGCCGCTATCGGCATAGACACTGTCGCCGATAAAAAACAACACGTCAGGTTTGTTGTTAACCATGTTCTGCCAGATATCCGACGAATGTTCCTTTTCATTCATGCAAGAGCAGATGGCGAAACGCACGGAGGGTTTGTTCAAATCGAGAGTTTGAAATTCCCGCTCATCAACGGTTTTTCCTGTCTGAGCATCTATAATATTTAAATGATAGATTTCAGTCGGAACCAAATTTGAAAAGAAGACTTTAAGAATTTTTTTAGGATGGTTTGGGAAGGAAATCGGACGGACTTCATCAGGAAGCCACCTTTGTCCCTGAGAATTCACGACATATATTTCCAGATCTGTCCGGTCATACACAATCGAGAACTGTGTTCTCGTATCGTCCGTGGCTCCTTGGAGGATCGAGGGCGCGGTTCTTTGTGCAGCCCTGCGAACAGGTGCAGAGAAAGTTTTTTGTGCAGTTCCTAAAGCGACAGCTTGGAACAAACCTAATTTTAAGAAATGACGGCGTTGTATTTTCATTTTCAAAATCCTTTTTGATTTATCAAGTTCAGCAAGGATTTTAAAAAAAATTAAGTTAGGTTCTCGTCATGAAAGTGTTTGCAGTTTGTGAGGCACCAAATTCTTTTCAGCTAAGAACGCGTCATTAAAAATCTTAGACGTGTAGCGAAGTGCAGAATCCCCCAGAACGGTGACAATGGTAAGCCCCTTGGCTTGGTTTTCAAGCGCGTACTTGTAGGCCGCATAAAGGTTCAATGCCGCGGAAGTTCCCACCAGCAACCCATCTTTTTGTGCCAGATGATAAAGCATTGAAATCATCTCTGTGTCGTTGACTTGAACCGCATCATCGATCACAGCTTCTTTAAAGTTCGCGGTTAAACGCATGATTCCGATGCCTTCAGTGATCGAAGAGCCCGTTGATTTTATTTCACCTGTTTTTAAATAAGAATAAAGTCCCGATCCCAAAGGATCAGCTAAGCGAATATGCACTTTCGTATCTTTTTCTTTTAGATAACGAGAAACGCCGGCAATAGTTCCGCCAGTTCCTGATGAGCAAACAAAGGCATCGACTTTGCCATTTGTTTGCTCCCAAATTTCAGGGCCGGTTGTTTTGTAGTGGCTCTTATAATTAGCCACGTTTTCAAATTGGTTCGCCCAAAAAGCGCCGCGCTCTTCGGCAAGTCTTCTTGCCGTATGATAAAAATGATTTTGGTCTGCGAAAGGACAAGGAGGAACGGTGACAAGTTCCACACCCAGGGCATTCAAGGTTTGATATTTTTCTGCGGCTTGATTGTTAGGCATCACAATCAAACATTTGTATCCTTTTTGTGCCGCCAGCGTTGCAAGTCCGATTCCTGTATTGCCAGCCGTGCCTTCAACAATGGTTCCTCCGGCTTTTAACAATCCATCTTTTTCAGCTTGTTCAATAATGCCGTGAGCGGCACGGTCTTTAACACTGCCGCCAACATTCAGAAATTCAGCTTTTCCGTAAATTTGACAGCCGGTCATTTCAGACAAAGAATTGATTTTAATAAGCGGCGTTGGATAAAGCACGGTAAACCACCTTGGTTGCGCTATTATCTAAGCTTACTGGTTCTGACCAAAAAGTGAATAGATCTTTTCCCACTTTTGGCAAGGTGGTGCTGAAATTTTTAAATCTTCTCCGCTCCAAGGATGTTTGAACTCAACACTGAGCGCCTTGAGGCAAAGACCTTTGATTTCCAAATGATCGCGGAAGAATCGGTTGTGGTGAGAATCTCCATGTTCTATGTCACCTAAAAGAGGATGAGCGATCCGATCAAAGTGACGACGGATTTGATGCCATCGACCTGTCACAGGTTTGACATCCACCAAAGAGTAGCGTGCCGTTGGATACTTTTTTCCAACAGGAAAAGGAAGCTCAATGGCAGAAAGTCTTTTGTAAAGTGTTTGTGATTCAAGAAGTCCTTCTTCACCTAAAACTTCCAAAGGAATATGAATAGAGCCTTCTTCTTCTACATGCCCCCGCACAACCGCGTGATAAGTTTTTTGAAGCTGTCTTTCCATAAAAAGGCGACTTAATTCGCGCGTGGCCTCCCGAGATGTCGCCCACAAAAGAACTCCGCTGGTGGGAGCATCCAGACGGTGAACGGGAAACACATCTCGCTTCATAAGATCGCGCAGATGATAAAGACAGATTTTTTCTTTCGGGACAGGATAAGGAGAAAGCTCCGGCGGGTGTACAAAGTACCCGGCAGGCTTATCAATCGCAAAGAAGTAGTCGTCCTGATAAAGAATTCTCATCGCCCGGGATATTAAATAGGGGCTTTTTTAGAGTCAATCTGGTATGGTTGCCTCTATGGAAAATTCATGTTGTTCATGTTTAAAACCGTCGGCGACTTTGCAGTGCGGGATCTGTAAAGATTCTGTTTGTAAGAAGTGCGCCCAATTTCTAGGGGAAGACAGTTTCTCGTTTTTAGAGAAAGTCTCTGAAGAGCTTTCTCAT
>NZ_CAMLDV010000044.1 GCF_946478835.1 uncultured Bdellovibrio sp.
AGGATGAATGAGTGCCGAAGTACTCTTTGCCTAACAAGTAGCCGACAGGCAGCGAAGTAGAATCAACATTCACCGTATATATGTAATATGCCGATTGATCCCCTAGAACTGTGGTATGACGAGGTCCTAACTGCGCATCGCCGTGCACGCCTCGCGGATTAATAACAAGTTCTTGTCCCGGTGGAAGATTTTCAGAATACAAAAGCACAAAGCTGTCGTTGATTGGCTGAGTGAATGCTCCACGCGAACCTACCCAAGCAAAGCCGGTGTTCAATCCCAAGCTTGTGGTGTTCGTGTCTTCCCCATTTTGATGGAGAGTGTAGTGTTCTAAGCGGACGCTGTAGGGTTGCGCCAGATATTCTGCGGAAAGATTTCCTGAAGTGCTTTGTTCCGTATTTGATACAGAGGCCGTGGCGCGGAAGTCGTCATATTTGTAAAGATTATTGCGATTGATTGCCACATTTGAACTCTTTTGAAGAGAATCATAGTAGGCACTTGCACTGTACTTACCTTGGCTTTCATTCCAATAAATAGAGACAAAAAATCTTTCGTCATCCGTCGCAGCGACTGTTTTATTGTAACTTAGCTCCAATCGCGTCTGCAAATTTAACGGCGTAATAAAATTCACACGGTAAACTCGTTGATTTTCTCCCAGAGGCATTTCAAGAGAACCTGCTCCGACACCAAACACCGAAGCTCCGCCGAAACGGAAGTTCAATTGTCCGTCGTAGCGACGCAAATAGTTGATCATTCCCAAATTCATCACCGAAACCGGAGAGAATTGTTTGTCGCGGTTTTCCGCTTCTAAAGTTAGAACGAGTGGAACATCTTGACCGAACATTCGATCTAAACTGCGATAGCGCAATCGCTCAGCATAGCCTTCCAATTGTGGAGATTGAGTGGAGTACGCCCCTTCAACAGAAAGATAACCCCAATTTGCAATGCCCGAAAATTCAATTCCTGTCAGGGCCTGAGATAAATAATTTTGATAGTTTAGGCCAAAAGTCACTTGATCATTCAAACCCATCCGATGAAACACCGTTCCCAGAGCTGCTTTGTTATCATAAGCTCGGTCAGCACCCGACTCTGTCCAAGGCAAACCAATTGCGTATGAAAATTCATGCACACCTTTACCTAAAAGTGTGTTTTCAAAAAGTACGGAAAAATCAAATGTCTCTTCTTGTCCAAGGTCGTCCCGAATTTTAACTTTGACGTTGTTCTGACCTGACGCCAGGGGAAAATCGCGAATATTAAAAATCCCAGGAGCCAACCGAATCTGGCTGAATAAAAATCCATTTACGTAAATTTCAACAAGAGAAGGACGTTTAATGACGATTTCGGTGTTGCTAAGCGGGCGCAGGGTTTTGTAAGGCTGAATCGAGAACTCTTTTACAACCGAAAGACCCGCAATATTTGGAGAAACTTGAAAGCCGCGAGATCCCAAAGTCACATCTCCTAAAGTATAACGAATCATACTTTCTTCGTCATCATAACGAAGACGCGTGTCCTGGCGTTTCCAAGGGTGATTGGCGTGTTCTAAATAATCCGCCATGGATTCCAAGACGATACCATGTACGTTTTCTACAAAGTCCACATGACCGGCGATAGGAAGTTTCTGATCTTCAACGGCATTGCCGTATTGATACGACTGCTGTGCGCGGAAATTAAGATATCCACTTTGCGCTGTAGGGCGAAGAAACGACTGCTCCGTCCCTTCCATATAATTAAGATTCAGATCACTGCCTCTACGGTACTTAAGAGGCAGATCCAGACGCATTTCCAAAGAGTTTTCATCAAACTGCACGCTCAAACCAGAAGATTCTAAATCGTAAAGACTTAATACCCCTTCCGGCCTCACTCTTTTTTCAAGATTCTTAAAAAGATCTTCTTTAAGAGTCGGACGAAGACCTTCCAGCAATGGTCTTGCTTCGACAGAAAAATTTTTCTTTTCGTCACGTGGAAAAATCCAAGCCTCGCCGAGCAAGGCTCCGTCCAACAATAAAGGGGCTACCAAGTAAGGCTTTGCCAACGCCGGGCGAGGGCCTTCAGCAAATGCCGATATAAACGGAAGAAGCAAAACTAAGACGAGACTTAGACAATATCTCAATCACCGATCTCCGCAAGTTCAAGCTCTCCACGATTCGGAGAACCTATGATCTCCTTTGCGGAATGCACAACAATATTTTTTTGCGAACCGGAAAGTAAATTAAGGCCGTCGAATTCTTTGGGATTCTCGACTTCAGAGACAAGCTTTTCCCCTGCAAAGAGCTTAAGTTTTTTCACTTTCAAAACTTTATGAGCCGCGCCTTCGTTGATCACTGTGACGGAAATTTTTTTAGCGTCTAAATGTTTAATTTCTTTCACCTTGATCTTTGCGACAGCTCCTTCGGGAGTGACGTATGCAGAAGCAACATACTGAAGGAGAAAGTTCAGATTTACTCCCGGTTTTTTGGGTTTGGGATTTCTATCACGAAACTCCACGGGAAGTTGCGAGGCAATAATACGGTATGATTTTTCCGAGGCCGTTATCTCTCCCGACCACGTCACACGCACATTCCTTTTTTCATTAGGTAAAAGAACAACTTGTTCAGGATAAATTGTAAAGTCGTCCGTTTTTTTTCGAACCTCTTCACCTTTCTCATTTTCAGTTCGAGTGAAGGCTTCGATTTGAATCGGCGTTTTTTCTCCGCCGGGATTTTCCAAAGTCAGAACTTGCGTTGTTCCTGAACCTGTCGGCGAAAAATGAATGACCATAGGAGAAAGGCGAAATGCGAATGAAACGTTCGGAAAAGTTAAAGCCAGAGGAATTAAACCTCTTAACAGAATTTTGATCATATAAAATAGGTTATGCGAAGAATGATGAAGCGAATATCGCCATTTTGGGTGAATATGAACAACTGGCCTTTAGGCAGTCAGGCGCAAATCCTTACGGCGCAGAGACTTCAACGATGGAGGCGGGTGCGCGTTTTTGAATTTTAACTTTCAGCTCTGGAGAACTTTTCGAAATGACCTTTGCTGATCCCTCTTTGGAAGTTTCAATACTCACTTCAGCGCGAAGAGGAACCGTTCCTGTCAGATAAAGACTTTTGCTTTTTGCAAAAGCCGCAGAGGAACTGAGAATAATGAGAATGCACCCAAGAAGTTTCATACCTCACTTCTCGGAGAATCTAGACCAAAGCTTTAGGCTAAAGGTTGAGGATGCTTTTCTTGAATCGGCGGGTAAACCGGAATAATCACGATAAACTCAGTGCCTACGCCCACTTCGGAGCGAGCCTGAATTTCTCCCCCGTGATTTTGCACGATACCGTAAGAGATACTAAGTCCAAGACCCGTTCCTTGCCCAACCCCTTTTGTCGTGAAGAAAGGATCGAAGATTTTCTCCAAAGTCTCTGCGGACATGCCTTTGCCGCTGTCTTGAATTGAGACTTGCACCCAACCACGACGGTCTTTGGAGCCTTTGTAGTCTTTCAAAGCTGTGGTTGAAATCCAAATATGACCCGTGCCTTCAATGGCTTGAACGGCGTTCGAAAGAATATTCATAAAGACTTGATTGATCTGACTTGCATAACAGTGAATCAACGGAGTTGGTTCATACTGTCTGTGAATCTCAATGCGGTTTTTGATTTCACCCTGCAAAAGATTGAGCGTTGTATCAAGACTTTGATGAACGTCGATTTCCTGCAGTTTTGCTTCTTCCAAACGAGAGAAGTTTCTTAAGCCCAAAACAATATCGCGCGTACGGCGTGCACCGTCTTGGCAAGACGCTACCAATTTTGGAAGATCTTTGACGATATAATCAAATTCGTATTCTTCTTTAAGAGCGTGCAGCTTCGGAGGATCTTTTTCAGCAACTTCCGCAAGCTCAATCAATTTCTCTGAATATTCTTTAAGGTGAGTCATGTTGCTGTAGATAAACCCAATGGGATTATTCAATTCATGCGCAACACCGGCGACAAGCTGGCCCAGACTGACCATTTTAGCCGAGTGGACGAGTTTTGTTTGTGTGTCTTTAAGTTCTTTGTTGGCAGCTTCAAGTTCCGTGATTTTTTTTCGGAGATCCGAACGCGCTTGCCAGATCTTTTTACTCATCTCGTTGAAAGATTCAGTGAGAAGGCCAATCTCTGTGTCGTTTTTTACGGGAATGGTTACTAACTGCTCTTGCGACTCAAAAGACTGCAGAGCTTCAACCAGATCATAAAGTGGTTTTAGCACCCAGCTTGAAGTCACAAGAATTGTTAGAATCAAAAGAATAATAACAGCACCGACAACCGTGATAAACGCGTAGTTCACGTTCTTAAGAACGGCTTTCGCTTCACTTTTGGAAGCTCCAAGTGCCACATAGAATTTCGTAATTCCCCAATCAATCGGATAAATTAAAAATCCATAAGGGGTTGTGCGCACGTTCAAATCAAAAAACGGTTCAGCACCGGGACGGAAATAAGGCTTAAAGAAATCTTTTTTATAGAGATAAAAATCTGGATGGCTCGCCACCACGACTTGTCCGCCCTCTTTAAACACAATGAGTTCCAATTTCAGGCGGTTCTTCATTTTGTTGGCAAACGCTTTATCCAAATCCACAATCTGTTCCACATAACCGACTGAGCGTCCTCCGGCTCCTGTGATTTTGGAAATAAGAATGAGATTTAGTTTTTGATTTTCACCGAACTCTGCCAGCGCGATTTCTTTTTCATCTTTCACCTGCGCCATGTATTTCGCGGATAAAAATACGGCATCTTGAACGGGAACGAAACTGCGCACGTTTTCTTTATCGTCTTTAAAAACGGATGCGAGCATGCGACCTTCACGATCAAAGAACGTGAGGCTAGAAATATTGTCCGTCTTAATCCACTGCGAAGTCAGAGAACGAATCGTCGCCCCGTCCCCGACGGTCACGTGATAGATCAGACTTGGATCACGGATGTACTTGTCGCGTTTTTGTTGAAGGCTTGCGCGAAGATCAGAAAGAACCAACTCAATTTCACGGGCATTGCCACTCAGACGTTGTGACAACTCATGGTCAATGGCTTTTTCATATTTCACCATCGAATAAATTGTAACGAAGGCTAATGGAACCACAGAGAAAAGAACAAACCAAACGATCAAGATCGTACGTAATGATCTTTTAGGTTTCTTCCTTAGGGTTTTCACTTTTTAGCTTCATCCACTGTGATAATCATACGCACGATCCCGTCAGGCATAACGCGCGGATGTTTTTCTTTACCGATCTTAGGTTTTCCATAAGTTCCTAAGAACGTCAGTAGATCCTGATATTTTGCTTCAGGAATTGTGAAGTGATAGTACATTGATCCCGGCGTTTTTTTCCAACCGAGTTCCACGGAACCGGCTTTACGACCGCCTAGTTCATTGATTTTTTCAGTGATCTTCGGACCGATGACGTCAATATTAGTCACCGCAATTTCACCACGATAAAGAAATCCGCCAGATGCCGCAGCTGGAGCTGTTTCAGCTGCGGGTTTTTCTTCTTTTTTGGGAACAGCCGCTGTTGTTGCCGCAGTCGTCGCCGTTGGAGAAGGTTTTGGCGCTTCCGTCTTAGCAACCGCTGTTTCTTTAGCCGCTTCTTTTCCGTGCTCTTTCGGAGTTTCTTTGCTTACACCTTCATCGATAAACTCTGGTTTTTCTTCAACCACGGGAGGCGTTTCTGAGGACGTATTTTTAGAAACTTCTGCCAAAACAACTTCTTTTGATCCCGTGCCTACACCCAGCTGCATAACTTTTTGCCATGGAGTCACCGTAAGCAAAGTCACTATCGCCACGACAACGACAAGAGCTTCCAATCCCCACTTCAAACCTTGAGGCCATTTATCGAAGTTGGATTTTTGCATCAAAACTGAAAGATAACTTGAAGGAGCACTGATTTGCGCGATGATCGGTTGAGACACCACCGTGTCGGCCAATCGTTCCGCATATGTTTGACCATTCTGAATTTTCGTTAGATCTAATTGAGCGTCTCGTGAAAATTTCACGTGATCTTCAACGGCCGCGCGACGTTCTTTATCCAGACTGCCAGAAAGATAGTCATAAAGAAGTTCATGGCCAATAAAAGGAGAAATCTCCCTTTTGCCTTTTTTGGAAAGTGGAATTTTATTTTCCTGCTGAGCCATGCTTTAACTTACTCACACCTTGAGTCATGCTTCCCAATTTACGAAGCGCCCGTCCCAAACGATAGCGAATCGTGCCTTGAGTAATCCCCAAGCCTTCTGAAATATCATCATCTTCAATTCTTAAAATTTTAGACCAGATCACAGTTAAAAGCTCGTCCTCGGAAGCCGATTTTTGAAATTCGCGCCAAGGGCCTAGATCTATGCCTTCGGGAATCAACCAACCGGATTCAACAGACGTGTTCGGACGACCACGAGCCACACGCGCTTTGTAGCGGTCCCACACTGATTTGGTGGCAGCCACAATCGCGACAGAATTTTTTAAGTTAGGATTTCTTTGTTTGCGAGCTCGACCAAGGGCCAGAGCCTGGGATGAAGCCTCTATCGCTTTTTGATCATCGAGCAAAGCAAAGTAGAAAAACAAAGCGATAGATTGTACGTCGGCCTCAGTCATTGACACCTTTTTTACAAGAGAAGCTGTCCAAAAATTGGAAGCAACTTCTTAATACTAATCGACTGTAAGCTGTCTGAGAAGGTCTAGCTGGTCGAGAACTTTACCCGAACCCATCACAACACAACTCAGTGGATCTTCTGCGATAGAAACTGGGAGTCCAGTTCTCTCTCTCAAAAGGACATCCAGGTTCGCAAGCAATGCTCCCCCGCCCGTCAATACGATACCGTTATCCACGATATCAGAAGCAAGTTCTGGCGGAGTTTTTTCAAGTGCTGTGCGAACAGCGTCGACAACTTCAGACAAAGGATCCATCAAAGCATCGTTCACTTGCGAAGAAGTGATTTCGATTGTCTTAGGCGCGCCCGCTACGAGGTCACGGCCTTTGATCTCCATGGATTTTTCTTCTTCGAATGGATAAGCGTTTCCGATTTGGATTTTGATGTTTTCAGCAGTTCTTTCACCGATCAACAAGTTGAATTGGCGGCGAACGTAGTTCACGATCGCTTCATCAAATTTATCACCGGCAACTTTGATTGATTTACAGTAAACGATACCGCCCAAAGAAATCACCGCGACACCTGTTGTACCACCACCCATATCGACAACCATGTTGCCTGATGGTTCCGTGATTGGAAGACCTGCGCCGATCGCCGCTGCCATTGGCTCTTCGATCAAGTACACTTCACGAGCGCCTGCGGATTGAGCTGCTTCTTTCACCGCGCGTTTCTCAACTTGAGTGATTCCGTAAGGAACACAGATGATGATGCGTGGACGGATGAAAGATTTTTTCTCGCCCAAAGATTTTCCGATGAAGTATTTAAGCATGGATTGAGTCACTTCGAAGTCGGCGATAACACCGTCTTTGATCGGACGAATCGCAACGATGCTTCCAGGTGTACGACCAAGCATGTCCTTGGCTTCTTTACCTACAGCAAGAACACGATTCTGCATTCCGCGATAATTTTTTTGAACCGCAACAACAGAAGGCTCATCGAGAATAATCCCGCGTCCTTTGACGTAAACTAGGGTGTTCGCGGTGCCAAGGTCGATGGCAATATCATTCGAAAAATAATCTTGAACTTTGTCAAAAAAACTCATGCTGACTCTCACTTTTCATTCCAAGTCTAGGAGCGATGAAAAGCAGAGTCAATGCAGATATTTAGACCTAATTTCAGTTATTTTGACGCGGGCGCACAAGAGACCACAAGATCGGTCCTGGACTGACGGCCTTGATAGCGAACTTGCAGACCTTCGTTCAAGGTGCTTTCCGCTTTCAAAGTTTTATCTAAATCCACCTCAATTGCTTCAATCTCCACTCGCTCCTCTTGCCCTTGGGATGCGGGTTTCAGACGAACGACAATGGATTCTCTCTGACGACTGCGGAAAATTTCTTTTTGAATTTCGTGACGAGTGTCCCAGGCAAAAACCTCTTCTTTAGAAGGGCTGCGATCACTCATGTCACCCAAGCGGTAGGTACAGCGCACACGACTCAAGTCGACTTTCGATTTTTTGAACGACTTGTCAGAAAGGCACACCGTCTCGACTTCCTTTTCCATATTGTAGTTCGTCACGACCATGCGAATTTGCGATCCTAAACCAGAAGTTACAGAGAAGGTGTCCATGCCTTTTTTTTGCTGCAACTGAATCTGACCCATAGCCGAATAAGTTCCCGACGCTGGCGTCATGACGAAGCTCGCTTTTCCATAAGAATCGACCGCAGAAAAAAGAATATTGTAGGACTGTTGTTTACGCGCATCCCAGAAAATGTCGCGGAAGCTCTGGCGTCTTTGTGGGTTAAACGGGTTGATGTTGTCAAGGAACGTGCGATCTTTCAAATCCATGCCGTTCACAATACAGCGGGCTGTGCTTGCCGCCGGCAACATTCCTGGATTTGCAGGTTGAATCGTTGTGCAACTGCGATTGTAGCCTTCGATACGAAGTTCGCGAGCACAGTTATTATTAAGAGCATCATTCAAAAGAGCGTCGCAATATTCTTTTTTTGAAAGGAGTTTGTGTTTTCCTGTCGAGCAACCGTTGAACTTGTATTCGTAAGTAAATTCACCGACGACATCAGGAACTGTCGTCGTTGGAGCCGGGCTGTTGGGTGTAATGGGAGTGACCGGAGCGTTTCCGCCGCCACCGCCATTTGAGCAAGCACTCAGAGCCAACGTGAAAATCGTCATTGCTAAAGGCATATTTAATTTCATAACAAACTCGTTTTCAAAAAACGTCCTCGGCGAAAAAGGAGCAAATATGGGACCACTTCAAAAATGACTGTCTTGCAATATAAAGCAGATCTTCACGTGACAAGAACCTAAAGTGTCTTATTCTTAGACAGTGGTGACGCAAATAAGAGATGACGATGGGCCTTCTTTTTGAATTCTTAAAAAAGCTATGACGAAACCTTTACTAAAAAACGTTTTAACGATCTCTCACAGTTTTCTCTTGTCGAGCCTTTTGACGACAACGGCCGTTTTAGCGCCTGTCTCCGTTTATGCGGAAGGGTCTGCTTGTCGCTCGTTATTTTCAGAAGAATCTTCCGGAAAAACTCTAGCCATAAACGGTTCATGGAAGAAAGTTTCAACGGATTTATTTATGGGGTTTCGCTCCAATGCTCCCCATTATTGGAATTGGCTTCGTTTGCAAAAGTCTCCACTATTTGAGGTCCGCGGCGTGGTCTCTGGCGACCCGCATATTCTAAATTTTGGCGACATCCCTCTAAAAAATGGCAAACGTGAATACGCTTTGATTGATGTCGATGACTCTGGTGTGAACGCTCCTTTAGCCGGAGATTTTTTAAGATACTTTGTTGGAAACCAGATTTCAGGATTTAAAGTACATCCCAAAGATCTTTACAACGCTTACTTAGATGGTTTGTCAGGTCAGACCATGTCCAAACCAGATTATCTCACTTCTGTAGAATCAAAATCGGCTGATAAATTTACTGAGCGACAAGAGAAGTATCTAGATAAAATCACGCAGAACAAAAAGTTCAGCGGGAATGCTCCTGTGTCTTCGCTATCAACGGCCCCTAAAGAGGTCCAAGATCTTTATCAAAGGTCATTGGAAACTTTTAATAATCTTATGCAAGACTATTCGATTTTAGATGTTGGTTATCGCATCAAAGATTCCGGTGGCAGCATGGGACTTCCGCGTTTTTGGTTCTTGCTTGAGAAAAAAGGTCAGAGACACGTTTGGGAATTTAAATTGGAAACAGATCCCGCTTCTTCGCTTTTTGCCGCTCAACCAGAAGCCTTGGAACGTTTTAATGAAGTGAATAAAATCTATCGTCCTTCAGAAAAGGTTGCCGGACCTTATGGTTTTCTTCAAAGCGGAAATGACGTGTTCCTAGTTCGCGAAAGATTTAATGTTTATTTTGATCTTGATCCGGCAAAAGCAGCCAGCAAAAAAGATATTCAAGACGGACAAGAGATGTCTTTGTATTTAGCAAATCAAATGGGACTAAAACACGGAGCCCAACAAGACGGGGCAAAACTTCTTAAGCATTTGGAAAAATCCAATTCTTACGAAAATTTTCTGGGTCTCGCCAAAGATTACGTGAACCTGATCAGTCAGGAGAATCAATAAATCTTTAGAAGTGTTTTTTCCATTCCACTTCGTGAGCCATGTATTCTGTAAGCAGATGTTTTTCTTCTTTAAGACGAGCGTCGTTCCATCCTAATTTTTCCTGGAAGACAGCGCCGACTTCATCCATGAATTTCACACCGTGATTACGGTCTGCTAAAAAGAGCGGCACACGACGCGCGTAAAAATCACGCATATGCAAACACATCGTCATATCGATGGCTTGAGCGGCCTCAAGCTGCCAGTACGAATAATGTTCCGGATATTTATTAAGGATTTCTGCGGCTTCTAAACCATAGCGCTCCGCTAAAAGACGAATGTCTGCCAGAGGTCTTCCCGTTTCTTGCGACCACGCATCGGCTAAGCCTTGCGCTTGGTGGAAAGCATCCACACTTGTGTAAGGATTGAGTGGAACAGCCGTATTTGTTTTTGCAAATTTCACGCGGTCTTCAAATGTAAAATCGTGAAGCGCTTTTGTCACAGTCTGCTCGCACATCAAACGGTATGTCGTGTATTTTCCACCGGCTACAAAAGTAATTCCGCGTGGATCGTTGATGATGGTGTGTTCACGACTTGTTTTACCTTCCGTTGAAGATCCATCATAAACAAGCGGACGAACTCCTGCATAGCTTGCGATCACATCGTGAGCCGTAATTTCCGCTCCTGGGAAATAATGATCCGTGATCGACAAAAGATATTTTACATCTTCAGGAGTCGTTGTGACATTTTCAGGAGATTCTTTGAAATCAGTGTCTGTTGTTCCAATAATGATCATCTCATGACGAGGAATTCCAAAAACAATACGATCACTTTTTTCTGCCGCCATCACAACCGCACTTGAAAGCGGCAAACGATGTTTGGGAAGTGTTAAGTGAATACCTTTTGTCGGACGAAGAATCTTTTTCCAGTCCTTCAAAAGTTTTTCACCCACTTCATCCGTCCAAGGGCCGACACTGCTAATCACATGACGAGCTTTGATCGAAAATTTTTCGTTTGAAACTTGATCTTCACATTGAACGGCAGAAATTTTTCCGTCTGTAAATGTCGCGCCTGTGGCTTTTACATAGTTGGCACAAAGGGCTCCCATTTCGTTTGCCGACCGCAAGGTCTCGTGAACCAAACGGTCGTCATCCATGTAAGCGTCGGAATAAATATAAGAACCTAAGAGATGCGTTGAGCGAATCGCCGGCATTCGACTTAGAGACTCTTTAGCATTTAAACGTTCATGCATTTCGGGCGCTTGAAACAAAGAAAGTGCGTCGTAAAGCCACATGCCCAAACCCATTTTGAACATGCCGACACGGCTTTCTTCATAAAGTGGAATCATAAAACGCAAAGGATGCACAAGATGCGGCGCCATTTCAAATAGACGTGTTCTCTCGTTCAGAGCTTCGAACACCAATTTGAACTCCATGTTCTCAAGATAACGAATTCCACCGTGAATAAGTTTACTCGATTTTGAAGAAGTGCCTGAAGCGAAATCACGCGCCTCGATAAGAGCGACTTTCATTCCGCGAGCGGAAGCGTCTCTGGCGACACCTGCTCCGTTAATTCCTCCTCCGATAATCACCAGATCAAATTCCTGCGTTTTCATCTTGTTGATATTCTGGATACGATTTGCGAAAGAGAAATTTTTCATCGGATTATCCTTTCGTCGTCTTCACGGAAAGAGTGCCGGGCTGCCAAGTTTCAGGCTTAAAGGATTTCACAGAGTTTGGAATGCCATTGTCGTTCGGAAAGTAAACTCTTTGTAGATGTTTCTCACGACCCAACTTGTAAGCAAGCTCACATAGTTCGTCGCGCGCCTGCAAGGAGCAGTGCTGCACGTGCTCGACCCACAAAGACTGCGTCTGCCCGTCCAAAAACAATAGCGGCTGAGCAATGAAATAACCCATGAGCTTGTTGCTTTCCTGATCTCTGGCAAGAAAACTCCAGCCAAGGGCGATATAGTGATTCAAAGCTTCAACGCGAAATTTGGAACTCCAACTCGCCATCATTCTTTCCATCTCATCGGGATAAGATTCCTGAAGCTTTTTATTTTCTAAATCTAAAATATCCTGCAAATCGTCCGCTTGAATCACACGGCAAAAAAGGCTCATGGCCTGAGGTCTCCTTGTCATTTTCCTGTTCCTATTTCATACTAAGAGAGTATGAAATACAAAGACTATTCCACCGACATTTGGAACCGCTTAAATACGACACTAGACCAAGTTTTGAAAGAGGATTCTTCTCCTGTTGCCGCATTCGACGCTGACGGCACTCTTTGGGATATTGATTTGGGTGAAACGTTTTTCCATTATCAAATCGACAACAAACTTGTGTCTCTTCCGCCTCACCCTTGGGAAACCTACGAGTCGATGAAGGCCGAAAATCCGCAAAAAGCCTACCTTTGGCTAGCTCAAATCTGTCGCGGTGTAAAATTGGAGCAAGTGCACCAGTGGGCGGTGGAAGCCGTCAAAGGACAATCACCACTGCCAGTTTTTTTAGAACAAAAGAAACTGATCGATTTATTTCTTTCGCGCGGTGTTCAAGTCTATGTCGTCACCGCTTCCGTAAAATGGGCGGTAGAGCCTGGCGCAGAAATCTTGGGACTTAAGAAAGACAATGTCATCGGTGTTGAAACTCGCTTGGATAACAGTGGAGAAATCACGGAACTCCAAAAAGGTCTGATCACTTATCGCCAAGGGAAGGTGGATGCACTGTTAGAAAAAACTAAGGGCAAGCTTCCCTTCTTTGCTTCGGGCAATACGATGGGCGACTATCACCTTTTGCAAACAGCCACACATCTCAGTCTTGCCGTGAGTGCCGCGTCTCGCGACGACAAACTTTTTAAGACTGAATATGAGCTTCAACAAAACGCTGAAAAATTTGGATGGCTCGCTCATCGATTTGTGTGAGTTTATTTGTAAGATCATACCATTAAGGACTGCTTGTGTCGGATTCTGCTAAGAAACTATCTTATGGGATTTTCGGAGTTCTCTTACTTTATTGTATTTTGGGGTTCCTGATCGTTCCGTGGGTTACGAAGAATCAAACCGAAAAAATCCTCGAAAGCAAATTTGGCGTAAAACCCGAAATCCAAAAGGTCTCTTTTAACCCCTTTACTTTTGAGATGACGGTGGAAGGTTTTAAACTTCCTGCCGCGACTCCATCCGAATCCAAGAACAGACTTGAGTGGGATCATTTTTCTATCAACCTTGAGGTCTTTCCTCTTTTAAAAAAAGAAATCCGATTTTCTTCGGTCGTCATCAAAGCGGCACAAGGTCAGTTCATTATCTATAAAAACGGAAAAACGAATTGGGCGATGAAAGAAGAAAAGCCCGAGGCCAAGTCTCAGGAAAAATCCACTTGGATTTTAACGTTAGAGCATATTCAAATCGAAAACAGCAGTCTTGATGTTTTAGACGATACTCACTTGCGACCCTTGGATTTGCCTCTAGGTCCTGTGAATTTAAAAGCCTCCAACATTAGTACTTCCTTAAACTCGCAAACTTCGTTGAACAGCCTTCTTTTCTCTGTCGGAGAAAAAGGTCATGTCAAAGTCAGCGGAACCTTGAGCCTTGATCCCGTGGCCGCGAATATTAATTTGGACGTGGCGGGTCTTCCTTTGGATTTTGTGACGGCTTATCTTTCTGACAAAACTTATCTGACACTCAAACAGGGCAATATCGATTTTTTGGGGAATCTTAAATATCAAAAGGGTGTCGTTTTTCTTGAAGGTGGCTCGCAGATCCACGATTTGAGTCTGACCCAAGAAGGTGTGGAAGAACCTGTGGTTTCTTGGGAAAAGTTAGATCTGAAGGATATCAAATTTAAAACCGAGCCCCTCAGTTTTCAAGCCAGCGACGTGCAACTTGTAAAACCCCGCACAGCCGTGATTTTAAATAAAGATGGCACATTGAATTTTAAAACGATCTTAAGAGCTTCCAATAAGACGGAATCACCAGAGACCAAGTCTGTTTCCAGCGAAGAATCAACTTCCCAAGTAAAAACGGCGACAGTTGCACAAAAACCTTCGGCATTTGACTATCTTGTTTCCAATTTAACTATTACCGGTGGAGCCCTTGATTTTGCCGATCACCAAATCAAACCTCACTTCGCGGCTCACGTGCATGAGTTAGATGGAACGATTGGACCGATTTCTCATATTACAACTCGCAAGATCAATATTGCTTTAACAGGAATGGTGGAAGCCTATGGAAAGTTCAAAGCTCACGGTGATTTTACTCCTGAAGACAAAAGACCGAGCCTTGATTTGGATGTGAATTTTCACAATATTGAACTGACAACATTCACGCCGTACTCCGGTCGCTTTATGGGTTACGAGATTAAAAAAGGAAAACTCTTTTTAGATCTCAATTATACTTTGGTAAACAATCGCATCCGCGGAAAAAACCAGGTTCTCTTAGATCAATTTACATTGGGCGATAAAGTCGAAAGCGAAAAAGCCACGAACCTTCCGCTGAAACTGGCGTTGGCTTTAATGAAGGATCGTAAAGGTCAGATTAAGTTTAAGCTTCCTGTCGAGGGCGACGTAAACTCTCCGTCTTTTTCTTTTGGGAATTTGATTTGGACGGCTCTTAAAAACATGCTGATCAATATCGTGGCGGCCCCTTTTGATTTCCTTGCAAGCCTTATCGGAGGCGGACCGGATTTGCAAATGGTGTTCTTTGAGCCAGGAACAAGCACTCTTGCCGCGAATCAAACTGAAAAAATCGAACAACTTGCCAAAGCTCTTGATGAACGCCCGAATCTTTCTTTAGAGATCAAAGGCGAATATCAAAATCAGGATATCGAAGCTTTGCAAAAGAAGAATCTGGATGTCCAATTAGAACCCTTTCTTAAAAAGAATAAAGGTGATCGAGCCCTGGCCGTTCGCTCTTTTGCAAAAACAAACTGGAAAAGAGCCGAGTATAACGATTTTGCTGACGCTTATGAATCAGCACACGGAAAAAACGAAGCGGGTTTAGCGCAAGAAATTGAGAAAAAACATACAAGCTCTATTGTGATTTCAGATGAAGAACTGAGAGCCCTCTGCCTTGCCCGTGGAAACGTAGTGATGAAAGCACTTCTAGATAAAAAGATCACCGCGGAACGCCTGTATCTCTTGGCTGGAGCGAAAAGCGAAGGCGATAAAGCCTCACACGCTCTTCTCACAATTAAGGACAAATAAGCCTTCTTTTGCTCCAGGTTGAGACACGATTTCACAGAAGCCTTGTCTAAAGAGTCGACAAAAAAACTGAAACTCTAGTTCTTTGTCTGAACGCCGAAATCAACACTATGAATACACATCATGGTGCTGCGGCAAAAAAATGGGGACTTAGTTTTATCACTCTTACTTTCTTGAGCTCAACGGCTCTCGCAATGGGAAGTCGACTTCCTGCAAGCGACAGCTCTTCTGGTTCCAGCACAGCAGCGACACCTCCTCCAAAGATTGTGCGCACTCCAGCAGCTCTTCCCGCGGCACCTCTGACAAGCGCCTTTCAAGTGGATGTATGGAGAGACTCGATTGAGCCTGCCATCAACACTGTTGAAAATTATTATAAGATCAATCAGCTTCCTAAAGATCGCTCCACAGCGGGTTCTCATGAAGTCGACTACTGCGATACGAATTTAGATAATAAAAGAAATTTCGGTGAACGCATTGGCTACATGGTGGAAGTGAACTCTCGTCCGATGAAATCTCCATTGGGTTATGTTTCTAGTTATTTCCAAATTCCTAAAGACCAAACGCAGTACTATCCGACAAGTCTTTTGAGTCACAGAATGTGTGACGTCACGGCAGCGACTTTAAGCAAAACTTTGGATGGTCGCAAAATGCCAAATGCGACGGATATCAAACGCGCACAAACTTGGATCGCTCGTTATAATCAGTATCGCGATGAGGCTCTAGCTGGAAATCGTGATGGTTATATCAAGTTACAAAAACTTTGGGGTAAGACGATGATGTGTCTTGCTCACGTGGAATCACTAACAACGGCCGATTCCTCAAAGAGTCAATCCACGGCGGCAAAGTTTGCTCCTTCGGATTACCGTCGTCCAGCAGGCGTTGCCTTCTATGATGACCCTTATCAATCAGATCCTGCTTCGAAATTAAATATCGGTCTTTTCCAATTTGGTACTGTTGCTGGTGGAGATCCTCAAGGTTGCATTCAACAGTGGAATGAACTTTATCCAACATGCCAAATTGCGAAAAATACGGGCTGGCAAGAAATGGTTCGTCTTTTCGGAAGTTCGTATCAAACATTCAACGCATTTTGCGGCGTGAACTACATGTTGCAAAACTTCAGCGTGCAAGTGAACACGACGAATTCTTACCGCACACATCCTAGCAACTTGGTGAATGGAAAATTGAAGGCTCCGGCTGAACGCTGTGTGAGCTTGCACTTTTCATCTAAAGTTAGCTACAACCACTTCGGTCCTCTGCAAAACGTTATGGGCGACACCATCGGTATCTTGATGAAATGCGCTCTTCAAGAGGAATAATCTTTCCCGCAAGTCCTGAAATCACTGCCTGATATGGCTTATAGGCGAATTCACAGATTTTCTCTTGAATTCGCCTTAAATATTAATAGCCTTTTAATATGGCACTAAAACACATCGTTCTTATTTTAAGTTTGTTTGCAGGAAGTCTTTCTTTCGCGTCAGAATCTTGCCGCGAGGAACCTGAAGATCTGTATTCTTATCAAGATCAGATTTTGTATCTTGCAAAAAACAGCCACTCTCCTGAAGAGTTGAAAAATAAAATGGCTCGTCCTTTGCGCTGTCTGATCGAAGCTTACAAAACTAACGAGGATCTTCTCACAAAATATGTCGCTGGCTCTTGCATTCAACGTTTGATGGGCGGACCTGAGATCAGAGGTTTTAAAAGAACTCGCAACTATGACATTGTTTTTAATTCTTTGATCAATCAACAGTTTGAGTCTCAGGCACTCTTGACGAAATCCGAGATCGCCGAATTTGCTTCTGGTAAATGGGTGGAGTACGTAAATTTCTGTAAAGGCTCTGTGACAGAAGCCCTTTGCGGAGAACTTCTTCCCACAAATGACCGAATCAAAGAACAAAATGAACTTTTAGGAGCGACGTCCATGTTAGTTCTTAAAAGCGCTTATCACCAATTCTCGGGTGATACGAAAAAACATGTCGCTGCGCAAATTATGAAGCTTTATAAAGAGACTTCGAACGACTCTCCGCTCAAGCGTCGAGTGATTGATCAAATCTATCGAGAGATCCAGGAACCTAAAGTAGAACTTCGCGGTTCTTAAAAAAAAGAAAAGGCCAAGTCACCTTGGCCTTTTTTCGTATTATGCTTTACCAACAACTTTTTCGATGTCGGTGATTTCTTTTGGAACCGACGAAGTCATGTTCTCTGATCCGCTTGAAGTCACGCGGATGTTATCTTCAATACGGATTCCGATACCGCGATACTTCGAAGGAGCTGATGTGTCTTCTGCAGGGATGTAAAGACCGGGTTCAATTGTGAAGCACATGTTTGCTTCAATTGGACGAGGCTCGCCTTTTTTAAAGTACAATCCCGCATCGTGCACATCCATACCCAACCAGTGACCGATACCATGCGGGTAGTATTTTTTCTGAGCAAGAGCTTGGATCAAATCTTCTTTACGACCTGAAAGAAGACCTAGCTCCAACATCAAGTCAGTCAGCATAGATGTTCCCATGTCGTGAAGTTCTTTAAATACAATACCTGGTTTTACGAAATCAATGATAGCCTTTTGAACCTTTAAAACGCCTTCGTACACGCGCGCTTGCTCATCTGTAAACTTTCCGTTTACTGGGAAAGTTCTTGTGATGTCGCCTGTGTAGTAATTGTACTCAGCCCCCGCATCGATCAACAACAAATCGCCGTCTTTACAAACTTGATCGTTGAAGTTGTAGTGCAACGTCGTCGCTGCATTTCCAGAAGCTACGATGTAGTTATAACCTTCGCGTGCAGAACCCTTCATAAAGAAGTGATGCGCCAACACACCTTGAACCTGGCGTTCTGTTACACCGGGACGAGTGAAGTGCATTGCTGCTAAGTGAGCTTGCGCAGAAATTTCGCACGCCTCACGAAGCTGAGTGAGTTCGTATTCGCCTTTCACCAAACGGTGTTCACCTAAAAGAGTGTCCGCATCGTGAATAGAAAGAAGACCGTAACCTGTGCGACCTTGCATTTGTTTTACTGTTTCAAGAACAGACTGCATTTGATGATCGACTTCCGCATTTTTATAAAGACGATAGTAAACGCGATCGACTTCTTTCAAAAGTTGCGGAGCCACTTTTGAGAACTCATCAATAGGATAGGCTTTGTCGATTTTGAATTCGCGCTCACAACCTTCAGGTCCATAGCGGAAGCCATCCCAAGTTTCTCTTTCAGGATCACGACGACGCACGAACATCGTCGTTTCAGGTTTCATACCTGGGCGATAGATCAAAATAGATTCTGGCTCTTCCCAACCTGTGAGATAGAAAAGATTTGAATCTTGACGGTAAGGATAGTGCACATCGTGATTGCGAATGTGTTCAGGGTGAGAAGCAACGACCAGCGCGCCTCCGGCGATCTCTTGACCGACTTTTTTTCTTCTCTCTGCAAATACGTTCATATCAAAAGTGGGTTTTCTCATTCGTTTCTCCTACAGACCCCATTTACGAGTTAGAACTTTTAACTGACGAGCGGCTGACTCAGCGCCCTTGTTCATAATCTCGCGGCGTTTATCGAAATCCATAATACCATAGTTCCCCGTCTCAAGCGAGACGACAGTGTCAACTCCCGCAATAGGCTTATTATATAAGCCCGCGATCTCGCTCCATAGTACGTTGTCCGTTGCTGCGGCATCCAAAGTGTACGGTGATCCGCCCGGAGCCTGAAGAACATTCACAAGAACGATATAGTTCGCCCCCTTTGAACGCATATAGTTCGCAAGCGACGTGATATCACGCACTCCAGCAACGCTGCTTTGATAAGGCTTAAAGAACGGAGGATAAGACATGCAAAGGTACATCAACTGATCTAGCGGTCCACGATTCATCAAATAAATCTGGTTCTTTTTCATATTGTAAGACGGACACGCAAAAGGAATGCGGAAGTCTTCCACCTTGGAACGATTGAAGGCCGTTCCTACAAAATCTTTAAGCACCGTCACTTCGTTGTTTTTGTGAACAGAACCCAAAAGAGATTTTTTAACGACGTCTTCATCTTTCAATTTGAACATTTGCCATTCAACATCGTTGGCCTGTTCTTTGTTTGCATAAAGAGCCGCCATCGGAGCTGCGAATTCAACACCACCAATTGATTGCACCGGAACTTTCGCACGCATCAACTCATGCAAAAAACCAATGTGCGCGTAAGTCTTTGCTCCACCGGCACCCAAAATAATTCCAATGCGAGGCATGGACGGAATCACAGGAGCTGGCGGTGGTGGCGGAGGAGGAGCTTGAGTCACTTCCTCTTCTTCTGTTTCGATAGGTGGTGGTTGCGGAGTTGGCTGAGTTGGATGTTGAGCGTGAGGACCTGGCTGAGTCGGTCTTGGTTGCGCAGCTTTGCGAATGTCTTCGCGAGTCTTAATTGTTTGGCAGCTTGCGAGAATGAGAAGAGGTAAAATCCAACTAGACTTTTTTAGCAAAGACAAAGAACTCATTATTGCCATCCTTTCCTTGAATCGGAGAAGAGAAATAGTCGATCACTTTTAGACCGTGTTTCGCGCAAACTTCTTTTACGCGCATTTCGACGTCCGCATAAAGTGAAACATCCTTGACTATACCCCCCTTTGACAGGCCGTCAACGCCGACTTCAAATTGGGGTTTAACCAGACTCAAAAGATGGCCTTCGGTCTTAAGAAAATGAACCAATTGAGGGATAATCAAAGAGATCGAAATAAAAGAAACATCCATGACCGCAAGATCAAATTTTTCCTGCGGTGTTGCTTTAAGGACTCCCGCTTCTTGCGAGAGATTTCGGGCGTTGATTCCTTCAATGACTTGAAGACGCGGATTTTTTAAAAGTTCCGCGTTCACTTGACCGTGGCCAACGTCGACTCCAAGAACTTGTGCTGCCCCTTTTTGCAAAAGGCAGTCGGTAAATCCACCTGTTGAAATTCCCACATCAAGAACTTTGAGATCTTTCACGGAAAGTTTGAGATGTTCTAACGCGCCTTCTAGCTTCAATCCTCCCCGAGAGACAAAACGATTTGCAGGACCTTCTTCAACCAAAATCTGCATACCGTCGTTTACGGAGAAGCTCGATTTTTTTAAAACTTTTTTCTGAGAACCTTCAACCTGAAAAACCTGACCCGCATCAATCAATTCCTGAGCATGCGTGCGCGACTGAGCCAATCCTTTTTCAACAAGATAGACATCCAGACGTTTTTTCTCAGACATAAGTAATTAAACCTGACGATTTTGATTAAAGCTAATGAGGTATTCCAGCATCGGAGCTTCGGCAGAGACTTTGTGAAGTTCCGCTAAAGTGTTTTTACTGATTTCTTGAAGATACGTTTTAGTTCCCTCAAGACCCATGATGCCTGTGAAGCTTCTTTGGTCTTGGTCTTTTTCACCATGATCCAAAACATCGTCAGCTACTTGGAACGCAAGTCCTAAACCTTCACCGAATCTGCGCAAGCTTTCGATGTCCGTCGGACGAGCCCCTGCAATCACAGCAGCTCCTTCAACGGCAACCCGGATCAAGGCCCCTGTTTTTAAAAGATGCAAGTGCGTGAGTTCTTCCTTCGAAAATTTCTTTTGGCTCGCGCGCAGATCAATGGCTTGGCCACCGACCATGCCGCGAACACCAGCGGCTTCAGAAAGAAGGCGTGTCAGTTGTCCCACAAGGAAGCTTGTGTCGCTGTATCCGTCGGCAATGAGTAAAAATGCTTCGGTTAAAAGAGCATCCCCAGCAAGCAATGCGAAATCTTCACCGAAGACTTTATGATTCGTAGGTTTACCACGACGAACATCATCGTTATCCATGCAAGGAAGATCGTCGTGAATCAAAGAATATGTATGAATCAATTCAACAGCTGTTGCAAAAGGAAGGATGCGCTCTTGCGAGCAACCAAAAAGTTCCGCAACCAGCAAAGACAACACAGGACGGAAACGTTTTCCGCCATTCGTTGCGGAATAAAGCATGGACTTTCTCAACTCGGAAATCGCCTCACCTTGCGGCAGCACCATTGTGGAAAGATACTTTTCCACATACTGATTCACAGTCTCTACACGGTTTGCGATTTCTTTTTCAAGTTGAATAGCCAAGTCCAATTTAGTTTTCCTCTGGAGTGAAATCCGTCACAACAGGTTTGCCGTCAGCACCCACAGACATCAAAAGTTTTACTTTTGCTTCTGCTTCATTCAAACGCTGATGGCAATCGCGAGAAAGCTTTACGCCTTCTTCAAAAAGTTTCAGAGATTCTTCTAAAGCCAAATCTCCTTTTTCCATCTTTTGCACGATCTCTTCGAGGCGGCTGAGTTTTTTCTCAAAATCCATGTTATTCCTCCTTCACACTGTCAACGACAGCGGTCAGTGAACCTTGTGCCAAGCGAACGTCGATAACGTCCCCTTTTTTCACCTGGCTCGCCGATTTAATAACTTCACTTTTCTTAGTCACAATTGAATAGCCTCTTTCAACAACTTTCAGAGGACTTAAACTGTCCAAGACGGACATCAGACGCGCCATACGCGCATTCTTTTTCTCAATAGAAAAAGCCAACGCCTTTTCCATATGAGCCTTTAAATATTCCAGATCTTTTTTCTTTTCTTCAATGAGGTCTTCAGGATTTCCCAATTTCTCTGTCAAAAGTTCCACGCGATGATGGCGCTCTGACAAGCGACGATTCATTGCAAATTCAAGACGATTTAAAAGATCATCATTACGTAATTCTAAGTCTTGCAAGCGGCGTTGCGGATCTACAAGACGCTTGGATAAGCCACGGATCTTTTCCGTTAAAAACTTCATCTTCTTTTCAAATGAAAGATGAAGCATTCTTTCCAATGATTTTACTTTTGTACCTAACTCCCCGGCACTTTTCGCAACAAGCTCTGCCGCCGCGGAAGGTGTCGGCGCACGAAGGTCAGCCACAAAGTCAGCAATTGTAAAATCAATTTCATGTCCCACCGCTGAGATCACTGGCAAAGGACTCGCAGCGATTAAGCGCGCAAGAGCTTCGTCATTAAAGCACCACATGTCTTCAATGGATCCACCACCGCGACCGATGATAACAACATCCACACCTGGCAACCCGACAGCTTTTTTGAAAGCCTCACGAATTTGTGGAGCCGCTGCTTCCCCTTGTACAATCGTCGGAACAACAGTCACTTGTATAGAGCGCGCACGACGAGAAAGAACATTGAGAATATCGCGGATCGCGGCTCCCGTTGGGGAAGTCACAATAGCAATATGTCTTGGAAAAGTTGGAATCGGTTTTTTTCTTGCCGATTCGAAAAGACCTTCCGCTTTCAGTTTTGTTTTCAGCTGCTCAAAAGCTTTTTGCAAAGCTCCGGCACCTACGGGCTCCATCATCTCGCACATGAGTTGATAGTTGCCGCGAGGTTCGTACACGGAAATACGGCCGCGCACGATCACTTCCATGCCATCTGTCGGTTTAAACTTCAGACGTGCATTGTGCCCGCGAAACATCACCGCCGTAATTTGTGATTTGGCATCTTTAAGACTAAAATAAAAATGCCCTGATGTGTGAGCTTTGAAGTTCGAGATCTCGCCCTTCACCCACACCATGCCGACTTGGCCTTCAAGAAGTTGTTTGATGTAGACATTGAGTTGCTCAACCGAAAGAACTGACGGTTCATTCCCGCGCGGAGCTACATCCATAGCGCCGAGAGTGGCTTGTGCCGAAATTTCAGTTTTGCGAAGAGCTTGATTTGGTACGTCTGACATGGAAGTCCAAGCTAATGGGCTCCCCGCTTTGAGTCAATTAAAGAGCAGAGTACCAGACATTCTGCGCGGACCACAATCCGCCGACGAAAAAACACACCCAACCAAGAGTTTTGTGACGAGAAAGGTTGTGAAACGCTTCACCCATGCGCTCTTGGCCGATGCGCACCAGGACAGGGTTCTCCAACACAAGAACCATCAGGAGTCCATAGAAAAAAACAACGAACGGAAAAATAAAATCGAGCTTTTCTGGCGTCATAAGCAATTTATCGGCAGCTTTGCCTGAAAGTAAGAGTCTGGTTTCGTTGACGGGTTTGAAAGACATGATAGAATAACAGTCAGAGGTTCGACGGCGTAAAGCTCATCGAAATTAAACCTTACAAGCATATTTTTGG
>NZ_CAMLDV010000045.1 GCF_946478835.1 uncultured Bdellovibrio sp.
GCACGGTATTGCGTCTGATTAGAGGCAATGTCGGGTCTTTGAAGAGCCATATTGACTTCTTCGTAACGAGATTCGACTGCATCTAACTTCGAGAACATGGCTGAGGCTCCTGGTACTAACGGATCGATTGATAGGTCTGATACATCATGCTGATCGGGATTGGGACCATCGCTGAAAACGAAAATGCGGTTCGAAGATTGAACCGCATTTCATACAAGAACGTCCTCCGAACGGAGGTCTGAAATTTACTTCTTGCCGTAACGTTTTTTGAAACGATCGATACGACCTTCAGTATCCATCACACGTTGCTTACCAGTGAAGAATGGGTGAGATGCAGAAGAGATCTCAACTTTGATCAATGGATACTCTTTACCATCTTCCCATTTAACTGTTTCGTTAGAGTGAAGAGTTGTAGTTCCCAAGAATGAGTAATCGCAAGAGATATCCTTAAATACAACAGTATTTACTTTTGGATGTAGGTTTTGTTTCATGACCTGATTCCTTCTAAATAATTTAACCTATGGGTCTTAAGATGTAAGGGTTTAACATAGTGGTCTCGCCGTGTCGAGCATTAATCGCTGCTTTTTTTGGCAACAAAGGGCTTGATTGAGGGACCGCATAGTTTATAAATATCCTCGTATTATCAATGCTTTAGGTAATATATCAAGTGACGGAGGTTTTGTGGCAAAAACGACTTCTGAAGTAGAAATTCAGGACTTTAAGGGGTTTTCCCCTGAGGCATTTCGCTTCTTAAAATCCCTCAAAAAGAACAATAAACGAGAGTGGTTTCAACCCCGAAAAGAGACCTACGAAGAACTTTTGCGCCACCCGATGATGGCCGTCGTTTTTGAGTTGGCGGACGAATGCAAAAGCTTTGCTCCCGAAATCAGCTTTAACCCGAAACGCAATGTTTTAAGAATTTACCGCGACACTCGTTTTAGCAAAGACAAATCTCCCTACAAAACAAACATCGCTGCCAACTTCCCGTTTGGTACTTACGGAAAAAACATGGATAGCCCAGGACTTTACATGCATGTGGAACCAGGCGAAGTTTTCGTGGCTGGCGGCCTTTATATGCCGAACTCTTTGCAGCTTCGAAAAATTCGGGAAGCGATTTTGAAAAATCCCGATGCGTTTTTAGATATCGTTGAAAGCAAAGAGTTCAAAAAACATTTTGGAGCGCTTAAAGGAGAGAAACTTAAAACAACTCCACGCGGGATTTCCGCTGAGCATCCGATGATTGAATATCTTCGTCACAAGCAGTTTTTTGTCTCTCACACTTTTGAAGAAAGTGCGGCTTACAAAAAAGATTTCCCAAAAAAAGTCGCCAAAGAATTTAAAGCGATGATGCCACTTTTACGTTGGCTTAATAAATCGCAAAGCCTGTGGTGATTGTTTTCCAGCACTTCCTGTTTTGCTTTTTATCTTAAAGCTAGGGCGACTCTTGCTGGTTTTTGAAACCTCCTTGAATCTAGTCGCGATGCTCAAGGAGGTTTTATGAAGTCCCTGCTTCTCACGGCAACACTGCTTGCCTTCACTGGCGCAGCTCACGCTGAAAGTATTTACTGCTCATTCACGGAACCGTTTTTAACGGTCACATATAATTCAGAAACAAATAAAATTACTGTGACGTCTCCCGATGAAGGGTCCGCTGAAACTACAGGACACGTGACATATCAAAAAGGTGGAATTTTAAAAATCACCGCAGATGGGATCACTCAATATCTTGAGGTGAACTTAACGAAGGAAGGTTCTGACGGAATGTCCGATTTCGTTTATCCGTTTGAAGGCGCCATCAGCAATCAACTTTATGGTGGCTGCGAAACGGATACATTAAAGAAACAACCACCAAAGCCCTAAAGCGAAAAGGGAGTCTTGCGACTCCCTTTGTGCATTGTAGCCAGAAAAAAGAAGCAGGCACCTTTTAGCCGGGGCCGGACATGGCTTTTAGGAAGTCGAGATTTGTTTTTGTGTTTCCAACTTTGTCGAGCAGGAATTCCATGGCGTCGACTGGATTCATTGGAGCAAGAACTTTTCTCAAGATCCACAAACGGTTCAAGTCTGCTTTTTCTACTAGTAAGTCTTCTTTACGAGTGCCGGACTTGTTGATGTCCATGCAAGGGAAGATACGTTTTTCCATAAGCTTACGATCCAAATGGATCTCGGCGTTACCAGTACCTTTAAATTCCTCGAAGATAACCTCATCCATACGAGAACCTGTGTCGATCAGTGCTGTTGCGATGATCGTTAAAGATCCGCCTTCTTCGATGTTACGAGCAGCACCGAAGAAACGTTTTGGTTTATGAAGGGCGTTGGAATCCACACCACCTGACAAGATTTTTCCTGAAGGAGGAACAACCGTGTTGTAAGCGCGGGCCAAACGCGTGATGGAATCTAGCAAGATCACCACGTCGTGTTTGTGTTCAACCAAGCGTTTTGCTTTTTCGATCACCATCTCTGCAACTTGAACGTGACGAGTTGGTGGCTCATCGAATGTTGACGATACAACTTCACCTTTAACTGTGCGTTGCATGTCAGTCACCTCTTCCGGACGTTCATCGATCAATAGAACGATCAATTTTACTTCCGGATGATTGTGAGTAATGGCATTCGCAATTTGTTGCATCAAAACTGTTTTACCAGTTCTTGGCGGTGCCACGATCAAAGCACGTTGACCTTTTCCAAGAGGAGCCATCAAGTCCACAACGCGTGTTGTGTATTCGCCAGGGCTGTGCTCAAGCTTCAGTCTTTCGTTTGGATAAAGCGGAGTTAAGTTGTCGAAAAGGATTTTGTCTTTACCTTTTTCAGTAGTTTCAAAATTCAATGAATCCACTTTCAAAAGTGCAAAGTAACGTTCACCATCTTTTGGCGGACGAACAGTTCCTGTGACCGTGTCACCTGTTCTCAAACCAAAACGACGAATTTGTGACGGGGAAACGTAAATATCATCCGGACCTGGAAGATAGTTGTAATCCGGAGAACGCAAGAAACCGTAACCGTCAGGCAGGATTTCAAGAACACCAGAACCGTAAATATCTTGTCCTAGTTTCGCGGCACGCTTCAAGATTTCAAAGATCATATCTTGACGACGAAGACCCGCAGCATTTTCGATTTTTAGTTTTGTCGCAAGCTCAGTGAGCTGCGTGATGTTTTTTGATTTCAAGTCCTTTGAAGACAACCAAGTTTTCTCTTCATCGGTTAATTGAATGTCAGCCAAATCCACTTCTTGTGTTTGTGCCGGTGGAGTTGAGTGTTGTGTATCGTCTCCTACAGGTTGACCTTCATCACGGTGTCTATCACCACGATCGCCGCGGTTATCGCGGAAATCACGACGTTGTTGTCCGTTGTTTCTGTCATGACGGTGTCCACCGCCGCGATTATCGCGGTTGTCACGGTTATCACGATTGTTTGGACGGAATTCGCGACGTTGCTGATGCTGTGGACGATCTTGTCTTTGTTGTTGCTGTTGTGGTTCTTGTTGTGGAGCTGGGGCGGAAGCGGAAGCTTCGGAAGTAGTGGGAGCTGCGGTAGTAGAAGTTTCAGCGGCTACCGGCTCTGGGGCTGGTGCAGCGGCTTGTGGTGCAGACTCAGCGGGTGTTTCTTCAGCGACTTTTGTGCGAGTGCGCTTCTTCACGACTTCAACGCCTTGTGAATCTTTGGGCTCAGACAAACAAATTCTCCTTGTAGGATTAAATAAAGAAAAAAGAGGATCTTAGATTAAGAAGTTTGATCCGATTGGAACTAAACTGTTTTGCTTGCCCTAACTTTCCGCGATGGGGCTAGTTCTTGTCAACCGAAAATCTTTTGCGGGAATATTAGGAGTCGCAGATTTTTTCGGGGTCCTATGTAAGATATAGAAATCATTAAGGTCTTATCCATCATTAAACTCTTAAAAAGTTCTCAAAAAAGCCTTCTTTAAATTCAAAACTATCTAAAATTCTGACGGTCCTGTGTTTTTTGCCTATCTAAATTCCTGACAGTTTTCTGTCTATATAAAATCCCTTATAAGGTTTCAATCTAGCAATGGAGACTTTAATTATGAAGCTCGTTCACACTGTGACAGGTGCCTTGGTTCTTTTTAGTTCGTTAGCAGCCCATGCCGCTCCGGCAACCGCGATTACCAAAAAGATTTTAAGCCAAGGTGTTCCCGTTCAAGCGTATGAGAAGCTTGTGAAGTTTATGGATGAGTACCAGGGTCGCTCTTTCAATCAAGATACGTACACTTGTGAAGGACGTGATGCTTCGAGTGTTAAACCTTGCGAAGAAGAAAAACGCAGCCGTTCCAATAAAACCGTGACTCTCAATTCTCCAACGTATGTGGCTATAGTCGATTTCGGCTCACCCTCTTCACAGCGTCGCTTCTATCTTATCAATTTAAAAACCGGAGATGTGAACAAGTACTATGTCTCTCACGGGCTTGGCAGTGGAAATACAGATGTGCCAACGAAGTTTAGTAACATCAAAGACTCGAAGCAGACTTCTTTAGGGATGTATCTCACGGGAGAAGTCTACCAAGGTCATTACGGAAATACTCTGCGCATGTATGGTTTAGAGCGCTCCAATGATGAAGCCTACAATCGCGATATCGTTTTGCATGGCGCTTGGTATGTTGGGGAGGATTTCATTAACTCCGTCAACGAAAGAACTGGTCAGAAATATGGACGCTTGGGTGTGAGCTGGGGATGTCCTGCAGTTTCTCGGGCGATTGCTGATAGAATTATTCCTCTACTTAAGGGTGGAAGCTTGATCATGCACTATCACCCAACGTTGATGGATGAAGCTCTTTCTGGAAAAGAAGTCCGCGTCGGGCAAAAGTAATCACTTTATCTCAATTTGAAACATTTCCGGGCTCTCCTAGAGAGCCCAAACTGCAAAACCTGTTCTGGATGTTGTTCCGGATGTGGACGCAGCTCCTCTTCTTAAAATTCAAATCAGTTTTAAAATATTGAAGCCCTTTCAAGTGTTTAAATGTGAGCCAAGCTTGGTCTAGTTTTCCGAGAATTTGCTCTGTTTTAATAAAAATGACCCCGACTACCTATTAATTTTTCGTAAGTAATACCGAAAGGATAGTATCCGCATATTAAGCATAAGGAGTCTAACGTGGAGGACACAGTTAATGTTCCGGCACCAAGAACCCCTCTGAACCTAGAGGTTTCGTTTAAGCGCAACTATGCGCGTGAGCAAACCAGAGGCACGCTTAAAAATATCAGCATCACAGGAGCCTTTTTAGAATTTGTCGGTGGGGACGTGCGAGCCAACGAAAAGTTAAACTTAGTATTTATAGTTGCAGGTCGTGAGCGCAAAGTGGCTGCTCATGTGATCTGGACTAATTCAGTAGGCTGTGGAGTGAAATTCATGCCTGTGAATAACAGAGACGTTCAGATCGTCGACGACCTGATCTACTTCGTCGAGAATAGTCGGGAAGATCGAAGATCTGTGATGGATACGATCTTTAAAAAGGTCGGATAGAAAAAACACCAGTTCCGAAAAATAAAAAGAGCGAGTGCAAACTCGCTCTTTTCTTTTTTTACTCACTCTGGATTTTTTAATTATGTTCCTACGTGAGTGTTGTCCATCGCTTGTTGTTCAAGCTCTTTTTGTCTTCTTTTCTTTCTCATCACAATAAGAACTGCCAAACCTGCTGCCGCTAGACCAACAACCGCCAAAGCCATTGTTGTGTCGTTATCCATTCCACCCGCTGGAGCTTCTTCAGCCGCAGCATGATGTTGTTGCGGGGGAGCTGGTGGATTCACCGCCTCAACTGGAGGAGGAGGCGGAGGTGCCATTTGCTCTTGAGCAATATCTTGTGGAGGTGGTGGTGGCGGAGCCATTTCCATTCCAGGAGGTTGCTGCTCAGGCATAGGAGGTGGAGGAATTTCGCCTTGAGCTTGTTGGGGATGCATTGGCTCTGGTGGTGGCATTGCTGGAGCTTGTGGTTCTTGCGGAGGAGGCATTGAGTTGATCGCCTCTTCATGATGCTGCACCGGAGCAGCTGCAATCGCGCCACCTCTCCAGTAACGAAGTTCCGTACCTTCAGCAATATTGCCTTTTGAATCTACAGAGTTGCTTGACCATACTTCTTTCCAAGCATTGTCGTAACCCAAAAGATCCTTAGAAATTTTTCTGATGTTATCGCCAGATTTCGCCACGTAAACTTCTGGAGCCATTCCGTTGTCTTCGTAGTAAGTAATCATTCTTGAAGAATCATCAGAACGGTGTGGGGAGTTGTAATAAACCTTATCACCAGGACGCACATCGCGAGAAGCGAATGTTGGATTTCCTTTTTTCAACTCTTTCGTTTTATCCGCGCCGTAAATCATTTGGCTGATGCTCGCAAGAGAATCGCCAGGGCGTGCGAAGTAAACTGTGTTGTACCAAGTTTTTCCAACCTTCCAAGGAGCTGTTGCCACTTTTTGAAGAGGCGCGCTTGCTTTCTTAGGAGCTTCGGAAGAACCATCCACAACTGTTGTTGAAGTCTCTGTTTTTGTAGAGCTTTCAACCATCGATGTTGTGTCTGTTGTTGCTGGAGTTGAATCAACAACTGTCGTTGAAGTTTCTGCTGGAGGTGGAACATCTGCCATCGTCGATTCAGCAAATGGATCCGCCGGCATTGTTTCTGTTGTTGTCGCTACATCTGTTTTTTCGGTTGTTGCTTGGCTTTCGCCAGGAGTGGATTCAGCTGTAGTTGTAGTTGTTTCAGTCGTTGTTGTCGTTTCACCCAACGCGTCTTCAGGAAGTTGATCACTTGCTAAAGAATTGTCTCCCGCGATTTCAAGTGCTTCGTCGCCTTCAAGTTTCTCTAGATCGGCAGAATCATAATCAGCTGCTACTTCTGAGTCCGCTTGACTATTTTTAGACGTACAGCTTGTTAGCTGGAAGGCCAGACCTAAGCACGCTAGTAAGACTACGAGTTTTTTCATCATGTGTTCATCCTTGAGTGATGCTATGAAACATACTGTTTCAGTTAAGCGTTATTAACAATTTAAAGCACAAGATAGAAGGCTTGCAAATATTAATCAAATCACTGGACTTTTGGGGTCACTGGATCTTGAGCTTGCTACCGAGCTTCACTTTATTTTTGTCGAACCAACCCTTATTCATCTCCAGTGCATACTTTGCGGGTTTCGCGCTCGGATACGAGGGAAGTTCCGCATCCGGAATTCCTTTACCAGAGACCATTTCCTGAACATCGATCAACGTGCCGTTTTTGTCGAAGTAGCCGATCGCGAGATCTATTAATGTATTCTTCATCCAAAAAAATCTCGTCTCTTCATTTTTAAATATAAAGAGCATTCCTTCATCTGGTCCCATTTTGTCTCTGAACATAAGTCCACGTTCGTGCTGATCAGGAGTCGACGCAACTTCTACGACCAAGGTCTTGCCACCCAAATTGATCTTCTTTTTTTCGAATTCTTTTGCGTGAGCAGAGAAAGATAAAAACAGTGAGAGGATTCCCACTGCGAAAAAATTTTTATTTGCGAAGCATCTCCAGAGCAACGCCATAACGAACTCCCTTTGTTGATACAACCATTCCTGGTAAGTTTAGCGCTTCAATCACGGCGAGTAAAATAGAAGCTCCGGCATAAATAATATCCGCTCTTCCGCCCAGGCCGTATTTCGTTTTCTTTTCTTCAACGGTGGTGTTAGCAAACTCATCCACCCAGTAAGCCAGGCGTTCCTTTTTTAAAAAGAAACCGTCGACCTTCTTTTCATCAAAACCACCGACTTCAATTGCCACCAACGACGTAGGCGTCCCGGCAACTGCAATGATTTGATCGATTTTTTCCTTTTTTAATTCGGGCAATACTGTTTGCAATTGTGTGTGGATGTATTGTTTTAGTTGTTCTCTTTCGTTTTGCGGAACAGGCTGTGTACTAATAAATTTTTCCGTCAAACGAACGCCGCCGATGTTCAGACTTTCTCCAAAAAGAATTTTTGAGCCTCGACCAGAAATAAGTTCTGTGGAGCCACCGCCAACATCAACCACGAGCGACGTCTTTTGATCGTCTGCCGAACCCGCCGTCGCTCCTTGATAAGTAATGCGGGCTTCGTCTTCGCCCGGAATAATTTCGATAGGGATTCCTAGATCTTCGCCGATCTTAAATAATTCTTTACCGTTTTTCGCATCCCGCGCGGCAGAGGTTGCCATAGCTAAAATACGATCAACTTTTTGCTCATCGATTTCCTTTTTAAACTCTGTAAGGCATGCGCGGGCTCTTGCAAGCGCGTCTGGATGAAATTCTCCGGTTTTATCGACACCCTGACCCAAACGTACAACTTGAACTAAATCTTTATGGACTTTTGTGATTCCTTTTTCCGTTCCTTCGGCAATAAGACATAGAAATGTATTTGTGCCTAAATCGAGAGCCGCCACTTTCATATTACTTTAATTTCTCCTGCAGAATTTTATTCACAAGCTCTGGGTTCGCCTGACCTTTTGACGCTTTCATCACGGCACCGACGAAAAATCCAAAGAGATTTTTCTTTTTACCTGTTTTGTGATCGTCTACGGCCTGAGCATTGTTGGCAAGAACCTCATCAACCAGTTTTTCAATTGCCGCCGGATCAGAAATTTGCACCAGACCCTTTTCTTTAACAACAGTTTCTGGATCTTTTCCAGAATCCCACATTTCCTGGAAAACAGCTTTCGCCATTTTTCCTGAAATTGTGCCGTTATCAATAAGCGCAATCATACGACCGAGTTGTTGGGGTTTAATTGGAGAGTCTTTAATGTCTTTATTCGCGGAATTAAGTTCGCGAATAAGTTCTGTCATGATCCAGTTGGAAGACGATTTAAAATTTTTGGATTCCTTCGCCGTTTCTTCATAAAAATCCGCCAGAGATTTTTCTGTTGTAAGCACCTGGGCATCCAATTCAGGAAGTGCGTGCTCATCTTGAAAACGCTTGGCACGCGCAATAGGTAGTTCCGGCAATTCCTTTTTATATTTCTCAATCATTTCTTCTGTGACAAATACAGGTAAAAGATCGGGATCTTGGAAGTAACGATAATCTTGAGCGTCTTCCTTGGTGCGCATTGAGAACGTGCGGTTCTTATCAGGGTCCCACAAGCGAGTTTCCTGAATAATTTTTTCTCCACGCTCAACAGCGTCGATTTGTCTTTCAATCTCAAACTCAATCGCTTTTTCAACAAAGCGGAAGGAGTTGATGTTCTTAATTTCAACTTTAGTTCCAAATTGTGGCGCACCAACTTTACGAACCGACACGTTACAGTCACAGCGCATAGAGCCTTCTTCAAGATTTCCATCGCAGACGTCAAGATAACGTACGATCTGGCGAATCGTTCTTCCGTATTCAGCGGCTTCCGCAGGACTGCGAATATCGGGACCCGAAACGACTTCAAGAAGGGGAATTCCTGAGCGGTTGTAGTTAATCAAAGTATGATCGCCGTGGTGAATGGACTTTCCCGCGTCTTCTTCCATGTGAGCTCGCGTGATGGACACCGTTTTTTCAACGCCATCGACCTTGAAAGTCACCTTGCCATTTTCACAAATCGGCTGGTCATATTGGGAAATTTGATAACCCTTAGGAAGATCCGGATAGAAATAATTTTTTCTTGCGAAAATAGATTTGCGACGAATATCGCAGCCAAGAGCAAGACCCGTTTTAATTGAATACTCGATCGCTTTTTTATTTACAACAGGCAAAGTGCCAGGCATTCCAACACTCACGGGGGAAGTATTTTCGTTGTCGCCCGCATTAAACTCAGTCGAATCCGCGCAAAAGATTTTTGTCGCAGTACTTAACTGTACGTGTATCTCAATACCGATGACGGCTTCAAAACCTCTATATGACATGGGGATTTTTTCCTTTCGCCGGAGAAGCACTTTCTAGCGCAAAACCAACATCGAGCATCTTCTGTTCTTCAAAGTGACTTGCCGTGAGCTGAATGCCAATAGGAAGACCGTCTTGAGACATTCCAAAAGGAACGCTCATTCCAGGAAGACCTGCAAGATTGGTCGATGTGGTGAAAATATCATTGAGGTACATTTCTAGAGGATCTGAAATGCGCTCACCAATTTTAAATGCCGGAGCCGTGGTCACAGGACTTAAAATAACATCGCAGTTCTTAAAGGCTTCCAGATATTGGTTCATGATCAAGCGACGAACTTGGCCTGCCTTATTGTAATAGGCATCATAGTAACCACTTGAAAGACAGTAGGTGCCCAGCATGATACGTCGTTTGACTTCTTTTCCAAAACCGAGGCCTCGGGTTCTTCCGTAGAATTCTTCAAGATCAATGGCAGAAAGATTTTTGAAATCAGCTCTAAATCCATATTTCACACCATCGTAGCGTGCAAGATTTGAAGAAGCTTCGCTTGCTGCCACAAGATAATAAACAGGAACGGCAAACTCTGTCATAGGAACAGAAACTTCAACAATCTCCGCTCCCATTTTTTTCAAGGTTTCAACAGAGTTTTCCACAGTCTTTTGCACGTCAGGGTGAAGGCTGCCGCTCATGTATTCTTTCATGAGGCCGATCTTCATTCCTTTCACATCGGCTTTTAGATTTTTACTCCAAGCCGGTACGGATCTTTGTGTTGTCGTAGAGTCGAATTCGTCAAAACCAGAAATCACTTCAAGAGTCAGCGCCGCATCTTTTACGGAGCTCACCATGGGACCTGCTTGGTCTAAGGAAGACGCATAAGCAATAATGCCATAGCGACTGACCCGGCCATAGGTTGGCTTCACGCCAACAATTCCACAAAAACTCGCCGGCTGACGAATAGAACCACCGGTGTCCGTTCCTAAAGTGCCCACCACTAGGCGCGAAGCTTGCGCTGCTGCAGAGCCACCTGATGAACCACCAGGAACACAGTCTAAGTTCCACGGGTTTTTTACAACACCATGAAAGGAGGTTTCATTGGAAGAACCCATCGCGAATTCATCCTGATTGAGTTTTCCTAAGACAACAATTCCTGCTTTTTTTAGTCGCGCCACAACAGTGGAGTCATAAGGCGGAACGAAGTTTTCTAAAATTTTTGATCCTGCGGTTGTCTTAAGTCCTTTTGTGCAAAACATTTCTTTAATACCAAAGGGAACTCCGGCTAAGACACCAAGATCTTCGCCTTTTGCCAATCTCGCGTCTAAAGCCTCTGCTTCATTTGCGGCGTTAGGATTTATCGACGTAAAGGAATTTAATTTTCCGTCAATGTTTTCAATACGTGTCTTAAAGTGGTGAGTGATTTCTTTTACACTCACTTTTTTTGTTTTTACGGCGTCGACAATTTCGCTCATGGAAGCAAACGTTAAATCCATTATCTTTAACCTCTAGACAACAGGTGGAACTTTAAACAGGTTTCCGGCTTTAGCAGGCGCGTTCGCCGTCATTTCTTCTGCGGAAAATTCTTGTTTAACGACATCTTCACGCCAAAAAGATTCGATTTCTGTAGGAGTGATTAAGGGTTCGATTCCCGCCGTATTGATTTTTGAAATAGTCTCGAAATGATTGAGAGCTTTTGCGAGCTGAGTGCTGTACTCTTGAGCTTCTTCGTCAGTGATATGGAGGCGGGCGAGCTTCGCGATATGCTCGATGGTCTTTTTATCAATCACGGGGAATTCTCCTTTTTCGAGAATGAATATTTAAAAAATACCCAGAAAAGAGGGCCCTCGTCACTCTTAGGTGGTGCATTTTTCGTGGGACCTAGACCTTTTCTATTTTGTATCAACGCCAAGCAGTGATAGATTCTTCCCATGTCTAAAAAACGCCACGAAGAGTTAAAAAAAATCATTTCTCAGCACGATTACAATTACTACGTTTTGGATCGTCCTACGATTACAGATTTCGAATACGACCAACTTTTTGATGAACTTCTAAAATTAGAAAAGACCGAAAAAAATCTCGATCTTTCAGATTCGCCATCCCAACGCGTGGGTGGCACACCTTTGGCCGCTTTTGAGAAGGCACCGCATAGATTGCCTATGTTATCGTTAGCAAACAGTTATTCGCCTGAGGACATCGTTGATTTTGATGAACGCGTAAAAAAATTCCTGAGCACCGATAAGGACATCGAGTATCTTTGCGAGCCCAAGTTTGACGGTCTTTCTATGGAGCTCATCTATGAACATGGCAATTTTGTAAGAGCTTTGACTCGTGGAGACGGAACTGTCGGTGAAGATGTAACCCAGGGCATCCGTACCATTAAAAGCATTCCGCTAAAACTTCATACTAAAAATCCCCCGGCTCTTTTAGAGGTGCGCGGAGAAGTTTTAATGTTTAAGCAAGACTTCGCAAAATTAAACGAAGCCCAACAAGAAAATGGGCAACAAACTTTTGCAAATCCGCGAAACGCCGCCGCGGGATCCGTGAGACAACTTGATGCCAAAATCACAGCATCGCGCCCTTTGCGCTTTTACGGATATGCCTTGGGGGCTGTTGACGGAATTGAATTTAAAAATCAGCAAGAGATTGAAAATTATTTCGCAGAAGTGGGCATTCCCTCTTTGCAAAAAAATGCTGACTTCGATTTGGTTCGCGTATGCGCGGGGCCTTTAGCTGTTGTTGATTACTATCACGAAGTAGAAAAACTTCGCCCGAGTCTCCCGTTTGATATTGATGGTATCGTTATCAAAGTAAATTCGCTAAGACTGCAAGATGATTTGGGCCTTGTCGCAAGAAGTCCGCGCTGGGCGACAGCGGCAAAGTTTAAACCCGAACAGGCACAAACCGTGATTGAAACCATTGCAATTCAAGTGGGTCGCACGGGAGCTCTTACGCCGGTGGCTATCATGTCCCCTGTAAAGGTGGGAGGCGTGACCGTCACAAATGCCACTCTTCACAATCAAGATGAAATCAATCGCAAAGACGTTCGTGTGGGTGACACGGTCGTTATTCAAAGAGCCGGTGATGTCATTCCTGAAGTCGTCTCTGTCGTTCTAGATAAGCGACCTAAAAATAGCAAACCTTTTGAAATGCCAACAGAGTGTCCTGCGTGCGGATCAGAAGTGCAAAAACTAGAAGGCGAAGTTGTCACTCGCTGTATAAATCCACTTTGCATCGCTATGGTGAAAGAGTCTTTAAAACACTTTGTCGCACGACGCGCGATGAATATCGATAAAGTGGGTGATCGTCTTATTGAAACCTTGGTCGACAATAAACTTCTTTCGCGTTTCTCTGATTTCTATCGCCTGACCAAAGAAGATATTTTGTCTTTAGAGCGCCAAGGGGATAAATCCGCAGAAAACGTGATTAACAGTATTGAAAACAGCAAACACCCGACATTGGCGCGTTTTATTTTTGCTCTGGGCATTCGCTTTGTTGGTGAACAGACCGCGAAACATTTGGCGGATCACTTCATCACGATTGATAATTTTATCAAGGCGGACGAAGAATCTCTTCTGCAGGTTCCAGAAATCGGCCCGAAGGTGGCAAAGGCTATCGAAGCTTGGACTTCCAACAAAGAACTCGTTAAAGAAGTTCACGATATGCAAAAGCTTGGTGTGAAAATCACAAATCCGGTCCGTTCTCAAGAAGGAGCACTTTCGGGAAAAAGTTTTCTGATCACAGGAACGTTGCCTGTCAAACGTGACGACGCCAAAGATTTCATTGAAAAAAATGGCGGAAAAATTTTAGGCTCTGTTTCTTCGAAATTAAATTACCTGGTTGTCGGTGATGACCCCGGCTCTAAGCTTGAAAAAGCTCAAAGCCTTGGCGTGACCGTCATCTCTTGGGAAGACTTACAAAAAATGATTTAACGAACGCCGGCGCGAGGGGCTGTGTCTTTGTTTGCTTGAACAAGCTCAGCCATTCTGCCGCGCAAGTGAGAGCATGTGGCGCCTAAATCCTTCACACTGTGTTCAATGCGTTTTTCGTTGTAGCCCCTTTTAGCAAAGTGGCTGCGCAAAGCACCTTCATCCTGCTGGCAAAGTGTATCCACACGACGAACAAGGGCGCGGTAAGACTGCGGATTGTTTCTCGCAAAGTCCAAAGCTTCTTTTGCGGGAGGAGATTTCTTTGCACACTCTTCTGTCGCATTTTTTGCGCGCACGGTGCAAATAGGTTTTCCCTCTTTCACCCCAAAGACGACAGGATTGCAAAGTACGGTGGCTTTTCCATCTTCTGTGTCACCTTGAATCGCGCCTTCTTTCGGAGGGGTTTTACAAGAGTAAGTGACTTTTTTTCCAGAAGCATCAAACACTTCTTTTTCAAAAACCGGACTGCAGTTTTTTCCTTGCAAAGCCCAGCCGGCGTAAATACAGGCTAAGCGATCTTTGGAAGTGACTTCGTCCACATCCAGGTTGTCATTGCTTTTAATGCCGCCAATATCGCCAAGCTCTTTAAGTTTATAATCTTCAACACGGCGATCATTGGATTTTCTCTCTAAAACAGCTCCCGTAGAATCGCGTTTTTCAAATGTTGTAATCGGGCCTGCGCCCGTTGGTTTTTCTACTTTGGCATCCGGACCCATATCGATGACTACAGGTTGAGACGACGAAGGAGTCACAACTTTTTTAACGACCGTGTCTCTGCGAATCACAGGCGTTTGAAACTCAAAAGCGCCGCCTTCTTCTTGAACGTGTTTTACATGTTCTTCGAGTTTTTTAACGTCGATACCAACACGAGCACCACGATAATCTTTGTTTTCAAATGCACGCATTAATTCTTGAGTAATTTTAGAGGAATCACTGTAAGCACCACTGGCAGAACATACATTCACACCACTGACTTCATCACCCGGACAGTAAATACAAATGCGCGAAGGACTTGAAAAGTTTCTTACTTGGCATTTTTCATCGGCTGCATAGGCTGGAGTCGACTGCGTAAGGAACTGAAAGGCCGCACAAAATTTTTGATTCGCCTGAAGACGCTCCATCATCCATGGAAAAATGGATGAATACTTCGGAGGTTTCGCACTGATCCGCTGACCGCTTTCAATCAGTTCAATATTATGGTTAAAAGCACGAAGTTCTTTAATCCAAGCTTCCTGATTTTCGGGAGTTAGAGCCCGAAATTCTTCGTAAGATAATGTGATTTTATCGGTGCTCTTATAAAGAGCCCCTTGAGCATGGACGTGGAACGTGCCGAGTGTTATCAACACAAAAAATAAAACCTTCATCTGCGATTTCCTTTTTTATGAATCCGTTTCTAAATATCGGAAAAGAAACGCCTTAACTTGAGGCACTGGATGAAGGTCTAGGTCACAAACATAAAAAAACCCACAGTCTTTGCAAACTGTGGGTTTAAATTTTTATTTAAGGTGATCCGCCAAGAATTAAATGTGGTCGATCACAATGTCGCGAGCCATAACAGTCTTACGACCGTCAGCTTTAGCACTCTCGACACCTTTCAAGCAAAGTTGCTCGATAGCTTTGCTAAGAACATCAATTGTCTCAGCAGAAGTGTTCATTTGACCTTTTTCCTTGATGAGTTTTTTCACTTTGCTTGTCACTACAAGTACGTCTGCCATGATTAAACCTCTCCATCCGTGTGTTTACCTCTAAAAGGTTTGCATAGGGTCTAGAAATTGACAATATGAAATCTTCTTGCGGCGCACTAATTCTCCGCGCGTCCCGGGTTGATCAAAAGTTCTGACTTCCCATCCTCGAACCGGAAAAGTTCCGCCTGCCTTGAGCCGCTTTCCCCAGGAGAAATCCACACGAAAGTTTTCTGATCTAAGGGTTTCGTACATTCCACATCCAAAAACGCTGGTGACCAGCACCCACTGTTGAGGTGTTCTACAGAACCAATGATCTCATGGCGAGTATGGTGTGTATGCCCAAAAACAATGCGCTGCGCTTTCGTGATTGCACTCGCCATAGCTAACACGCGGTCATCCGGTTCTTTGTATCCCGAAACCAAAGAGGTTACTGATTTACTGTAGAAAAGGAAAAATGGAAGAAGCAGAAACAATGGAATGAACGCCCAGAAAAATGAAATCTCATAAACGGAGCGAACAAAAACCATCAATTGAAAGATTAAAAAGAAGGCGATGAAAATAATAAAAGCGCGATCCAGCCACAACTCACGAGCCAGCAAAAATGGGTTGCTCGCAGCTGGATCCACAAAAAGTTCTTTCAGCTCCCGCACCATGCGTGGCTCGGCATTGGCTTTTTCCGCAATATAAGAAACACGATCTTCAATTTTCAGCGGATTGCGAATCGGCGCTGCCAAACGATCAAAGAACGAGTGAAGGAGAGTCACCACCGCACCCCAGAACCACGTCAACACCAAACCAGGCTGTGCCTTTGCAACGTACTTAAAGAAAAAGCGGATGTATTCCGGCAAAGACATAATGTAGTTCGTGTCTACATGCGGATTAAAAAAACCCATACCGTTCATAATGTAGCGACACGCGAGATTTCCAAAAGGAAGTTTTAACGAAACAAAATTGTATCCACGCACAAAAGGATTCACCGGGTCTTCACACATGCAATACGGGTCGTATTGATTCCCGTGTTCAATCAAGGTGTCTTGATTGCTGATATAAAACCATTCAACAAAACGCACTTCCTGGCGTTTGTGTTCTGGCAAATTCAAATGACGATAGATTTCTTCCTGCACCTCGGGGAAGTGAAGTTCCAAGTCGTGATTTCCCATCACAAAAATCGCGCGATGGCCGCGCAGGATAAATTCTCTAAGGGCCCGCACAAATTCCGCGTGGTCTTTGAGAATGACTTCGATCTTAAAACGAGAGCGTTCTTCACGAGGATAAAGACCGCGATGTTTTTCAAGCCAACCGACATGAAACACCGGCTCATCAGGCAAACGCAGTACGCTATCAAAATCAAAAATGTCACCGTTCAACACCAGCTCAATAGGAGCCCCTTGAGCTTTTTCTTCAATGTGTTTAAGAAAGCTTTCAAAAACATCATCAAAAAAGAACTGACGTGTTTTAAATTTTTTCCACAACGGAAAGCGAACGCGAACCGGCTCTGCTTCTGTTAAATGCAAATCGCTAATGATCGCCGTGTACGGCGCCTTTTTAAAATCAGGAATCGGTTGTGAAAAAGAAGTGGGCAAATCTGCCTCCCAAGAATATGATCGTGCAGATGAACGAATTTATCAAGAACCTGAAGACTCCAATTGCAATTGTCGGTATGGGAAAAAGCGGGGAAGCCGCAAAACGCCTTCTTTTAAACTTGGGCGTTGCTCCGCAGTCGGTCCTCACATTTGATGGAAAACTTGAGACGGCGGACTTTAATGACCCCGAAGCTCTTATGGCCACGTCCCAACCACAAACATTGGTGGTTTCTCCAGGGGTTCCACTGACTTCAGCATGGATTCAGGCGGCACAAAAGAAGGGCGCTAAAATCACGAGCGAAATTTCTTTAGCTTGCTCATGTTTGACCACGGAGAAATTGATCGGAGTTACCGGGTCTGTCGGAAAAAGCACAACAGTCTCACTTTTAGGTGCAGGCCTTGAGGCTTTTTCTAAAACAGGCTTTGTCGGTGGAAACCTAGGAATTCCTTTGTCTGCCTATGCTGCTGACGTTCTTGAAAAGAAACGTCCTCGCGCTGACTGGATCGTTTTAGAACTATCTAGTTATCAACTCGAAAACTGCGAAAATCTAAAACTGGATTATTCTGCAATCACTTACTTTACTTCTAATCATCTTGAGCGTTACGACAACCTTGAGCACTATTACCGCACCAAGTGGAATATTCTGTCGCTGACAAAAAATGTGATGCTTTTAAATAGCGAAGGTGGCGACCTCGTTGAGTATTTTAAAATGAATCATCATGAACAGGTGAAAGTGGTTTCAAAAAAAGACCCTTTGCTTGCCAATCTTCATTTAGAAAAAGCGCAGCTTATCGGTCAGCACAATCAAGATAACTTGGCGCTGGCGTCGTCTTTGGCGCTTGCGGCGGGCTGGCCTTCGTCAGCAATTGAAGGCATGAAATCTTTTAAAGGACTTGTGCATCGCCTTGAAAATGTCGGAACGTTTAAAGGTGTTCGTTTTATTAACGACAGTAAAGCAACAGCTATGGACAGCGTTCTTATTGCGGCCACAGCGGCTTACGATACGCTCACAAATTCCGGAAAGTTATTTCTGCTTTTAGGAGGCAGAGATAAAAATCTTCCGTGGCAGGATTTAATCCCACTCAAAAACTTCAAGGGCGTGGAGTTTGTTTTCTTTGGTGAGTGCCGCGAGATCGCGCAAAAGAAATCTCTTTTACCCGGAGAATCCTTTGCAAAACTGGGTGAAGCGTTGGATTTCGTTTTCGGAAATGTGAAAACTCACGACACCGTTTTACTTAGTCCCGGCGGCACAAGCCTTGACGAATTTAAATCATTTGAAGATCGCGGAAATTTCTTTAAGAAAAAAGTCGAAGAGTTTGCGAAATAAAAATCTATTCGCGGAAAGTTAAGACAGAAAGCGAATTGGCATCGACAGGCAGCACGCGAGAATAAATCTTCTGCGTGCGGCTTCCAACAACCACAACTTCGTGAGTGTCTTCTGGTACATTGTAGAGAATAAATCCACCGCCAGCGATGCCTTTACGGTTTTGCAAGATACGACCTTGCATATCAAAGTATACGATATGACGAGGTTCAAAGTTGTCGTAAGCAGCTAGATAAACTTCAAAGTCCTCATCAGGAACAAATCCCACAATCACACCCGCACTTGCAGGATCATCAATTCGCAAGTAAGTCTTAATCGTGTTAAGCCATGACCAATGAACCAACGGCGCATGAATAAATGCATCGCTATCGTTATATAGATAACGGGCTGCTACATAATCCGCCCCTTCAGGCTGAATGCGCATCATACCTAAGCGACTGATGTGCGGAAGATTCACCGTTGCAACACCGTCTTGCACCTGCAGGTCTTCATTTAAGCTTTGCATAGTCACAAGGGCCGAACGGGCTTCACCAGTAAAGGCGTCGTACACCCGCAACGGAACTGCCTCTGTTTTAATTGTTGACTCAATATCGCCTTGAGCAACTGAGCCATCTTCAACAAGGACGTTTTGATATCCTAAAATAGAATTAGCTCTCGTTGCCAATAATGAGTGAAAGCCAGGGCTCACATCAACAAAAGCATAAAGCCCATTGTCGCTTGTGGCTTTCAGGTTAGGGTCCGGAAGCATGAACTGATTAAAATAAATAGGTAACAAGCTTTCGTCAGATTCAACAGCGACTTCAATTCCGGAAAGATTTTTTCCGTCTTGACTGACACGACCCCAGATCACCGTCGGCGCTCCATCAAAGGACTGAGTTCTTTGTTGAGCAACGATATCTTGAAGAGCTTGAATCATCGATTCCGGATAAAGTTGAGATTTAAACTCTGCGCCTGAAATTACAATGGAAGCTGTTTGCAAATGCTTCGGAGCTGCCGCACGCATCACCGTGCTCGAACCCTTTGTGACATTATCCATGGCGACATAACCGTCTTTTTTCACAGCCACCTCACTAGCACCTTTAACAAAGGTCACACGCGTTTGCGCAGGGGCAGCGTCGTTGGCTTTTGGATTGTAGGCGCTTGTCACGATTCCCGCAAAATCTGGATGTGGTTCGATACGAAGTTTTGGACCTTGCAGTGATTTCGTTTGTGAAGCCACCAAACGATTGAGTCTAAAAGATCCTTCACCCAAAGTTTTTCCATCTTTATCCACAAGACGGGCCACAATCGTTCCGGAAGTATCTTCAACATCAATATTATAAAGACCTTGTTGCAGATCCACGCGGCCCAATTCTTTTAAAATACCTTCATCACTGCGACGAACTTCAATATGATGTTCGTTTGTGACAGCTAAACCACCCGTGATTTCAAGAGGGCCCACGATAGAGCGCGAACCAGTTCCTCTTTCTTCTACTAAAGCATTTGAAGGAAGAAAGCCTTGGCCTTCGTCAGCAGGAGATGTATTTGGATTCCCACCTGAAGGAGCTTGTGAAGGGACGCTCTTATTTTCATGGTTATAATAAACTTGTGTCCGAGGAAGATCTGTATTCTTTTGACCTGAAGCAGAGGTGCCTGCCACATACACTCCATTCGGAGATGCCGCAGAAGGTGACGTGAGAGCACCTGATTTTTCAAGAACGTCTTTAGCCATCTCTGACCAAGTTTGCCCTTGCCAGTTTTCTGCCAAAACTTCGCTGCGTCTTTGCGCCTCTTGCAAACGAATCGCTTGAGCGCGAGGAAGTTGCTCCATCCAAGAATTGTCTTGAGCTGCTACTTCGCTTTGTTCGCCAGAAGGCTGAGGGTTGGAAGCATAGGTGGCCTCAGCCACGACTTTTTCAACATTCTTTTTTAGAACCATTTCCGGCAGTTCCACTTTTTGTGAGTAAAGAGGAGCTGTGGATTTTTCTGCCGCTAGATTTCTTGGCGTGATTTTTTCAATACGCGCCCACTCGTTAGCAACACGTTCTGATTCCAAAACTTCTTCGAAAGCGATGTGAGGTGGAGAATTTTTTTGAGCTTTAATGGTGAGGGCTTCATAAATAGGAATGAACTTCAAGCCACCTAATTGGCTTGACCAGCAAAAGCATCCCGCTATTACTGCCAACGGCAGAAGCCGTCGAAGTCGCATTCCTTGCAACAGTCACCTCATCTAAGAGAATAGTCATTCCTGACTATTCTCATGTTATTTAGAAAGAGCGGAAGTCGTCAATTACGTTGCGGGTGTCGCGACTTTGGTTAAGCGACTGGCGGATCTTTTCCGCAATCACGCCGGCTTTGTCGTCATCGCGATCTAGAAGGTCAAAACCACCTTCTTCATTACGACCTTCGACTAGGACCTCGACCTGAACGTCATAAGGGCGGCGGTCGCCAAGAACGGTGACATGGGTGTAATAACGTTCACGGGCCATGTCCATCTTCTCGATTATTTTATTTTTTTTATCGTAGAACTGAGAAAGAATCTCGCGCCCGTTTTGACTGACCGAGCGCGGCTCCCCAATCACGGCCATCACGGCGCGACGGGTTTCACTGACATTCAATGGAGTTTCTCGAATGATCACCCCACCAGTTCTGCAACTGGACAAAAGGAGGGTTGACGCTAAAAGAAAAAAACCAAGAGTCTTATTCATTACTTCTTAGCCTTGTTCCAATCATCCATGAACTGTTTGATACCTTTGTCAGTTAACGGATGGTGAGTCATTTGTTGCATGACCTTAAATGGAATAGTCGCGATATCCGCACCCATTTCAGCAGCGATTTGGATATGCATTGGGCTTCTTACGCTCGCAACCAAGACCTCAGTGTCAAAATCATAGTTTTGGTACATTTGAATAATCTGATCAACCATGACCATGCCTTCTTGGCCAATGTCATCAAGGCGACCTACGAATGGAGAAACCATTGTTGCTCCAGCTTTAGCAGCTAGCAATGCTTGCATTGGCGAGAAAACCAACGTGACGTTTGTCTTGATACCTTCTGCTTTGAATTTTTTTACAGCAATCATACCGTCTTCACACATTGGAACCTTCACAACAACGTTGGAAGCCAATTTCGCAAGCTCTTTACCCTCGCGGAACATTTCTTCCGCTTGAAGGCTGATGACTTCCGCAGAGACAGGTCCAGAAACTTCTTTGCAGATTTCTTTGATCACGTCGTGAAATGGTTTTCCTGATTTTGCAATCAAAGAAGGGTTTGTAGTTACACCATCAACCCAACCACGCATGTTGGCTTGTCTGATCTCTTCGATTTCTGCCGTGTCGATGAAAAACTTCATGGAAGCTCCCGTAAGGTAAGAATGTCTTTAAATATAACAATAAATTTGTATTCCGGGAGAGATTAAAAATCAACCAGGCTTTTACCCTGCATGAAAAACTCTGCCTGGTTCGCAGGCGGGGCTGATTTGGAAATCTCACTCAGATTTTTTTGATAAATAGGATGTTCGTACTGACCCCATGCTTCCGCCGCACAACGAATAATCAGAGGATCTTGATGAAGCTGCGGGTACGGAAGAGTCAACCGAGGCGACATCAGAATCATATCGTCAAACGTAAGAAGGGTGAGTTCCGAATGACTTTTTTTTGTGAGCCCTTGGGAGCCCGTTTCGCACAAAGAAAGAACCAGATGCAAAACCTGATCAACCCCGAGCTGAGTTTCAAAACGAATCACAAACTCCAGACGAGCACTCAAGTCCAAACGCTCCATCGTCAGGTAGCGTTTGTAGGCTGAAGAGATCGTGGCGATTTCTCCGCATTCAGCGAACTTTCTTAAAAGATTTTTTGCTTTTTCCACACCACCCACTAAATCAAGGGCGACATGAATCAGCGCTGAATGAAGAGTGGGGCTCATTTCTGTTTCCCAAAAAGAACGTCACGGATCTGATAAAGACCTGGTTTTTGTTTAACAAGCCATTCAGCAGCCTGAACAGCCCCTTTGGCAAACACAGTGCGATTTAAAGCGCTGTGCTCAAATGTCAGAACTTCTTCGTCACTCATGGAATAAATCTTGTGAACACCGAAAACGCCGCCACCACGAATTGCCAAAGGCTCTGGCAATTTTTTATTAACAGCCTTTTCCAGATTTTCCTGAAGTGTAATGGCAGTTCCTGACGGTTTATCTTTTTTGCGATTATGATGAATTTCTTCAATTTGAAAATCAAAATGAGAAATCGCCGCCAAAGATTTAAGAGCTTCATTTAAAACCGCAACACCCAAACTCATATTTGAAGACCACAAGACGGGGATTTTCTTTGCGTATTGTTCAAGAAGATCTTTTTCTTTTTTCGTAAAACCCGTCGTGCCACATACAACTGGCGTTTTGTTTTCAGCAGCTCTTTTAAGAACATCCTTCAAAGCATCCGGAGACGAAAAATCAATCCATACGTCCACGGCTTTGTCTTTTTTTGCATCCCATTTGTCATTACGACCAAATGGATAAAACACCTCGCAACCAGCGCT
>NZ_CAMLDV010000046.1 GCF_946478835.1 uncultured Bdellovibrio sp.
TTTAAAAACATGTGCCTTCATTCCTTCTTGAAGAATATCTAGCAAAGAACTAAAAGCTTTGGCGCCGATTTCATCAAGTTCTTTTCGTTGTTCTTTTGAGCAACGAAGCTCTTGATGGAACATGCTTCGGTAGTGTCCGGGATTCTGCAGAGCAAATTCGATATAAGCGCGGCCCGACGCCTGAAGTTTTTGTCGGGGAGTGCGTGCGTGGAGAAGTTCTTTTTCAAAAGCCTGCATCAAAGCTAAAAAACCTTCTTCAGCGATATAGGAAAGTAAATCCTGCTTCGATTTAAAATGTCGGTAAACAGCCGTATGGCTCACTTTGAGGCTTTTTGCGATTTCACGTAACGTAAAATCGACTTCGCCCTTTTTCTGAATGATTTCAACTGTCTTTTTAATGGCGGCACTTTTAAGGTCGCCATGATGATACGACTTAACCATGAAAAAAAGCCTAACAGACTTTTTCTATGTTTACAATGGTCACATTAATGTTAACATTGGTTACATGAGAAAATTAAATGCCTTCTACCGTATGTTGATCTTGTTTTCCGTAGTAGCTTTTCTGGCCAGAGGCTTTGGACTCTTAACGACATGGAGCGAAGTTCCTTTATGGATCATGATCCAGATGTTTCTTTTTGCAGGCGTCAGTCATTTCACACCACTTCGTCACGAGTTTGTTAAAATGATCCCGCCGATGGTTCCAGGTAAAATGTTTTGGGTGTATTTTACCGGCGTCATTGAGATTTTAGGTGCTATTGATCTAATGGACCCGAGAACACGACATTATGCCGCATGGGCTCTAATCGGTCTTTTGGTCGTCATGTTCCCAGCGAACTATTACGCCGCAAAAAATAATATTTCGTTCCGCGGAACAAAACCACAGCCGGTCTTGCAAAGGGGAATAATGCAGATTCTCTTCATAGCAGCTCTTTACGTCGGAGGCATTTTGTGAAGAAAAAGATTTTAGTCATTAATGGACATCCCAATGCAGAAAGTCTTTGTGCTTCACTGGCCGCGAACTATGCAAAAGGAGCTGAACAAGCGGGACATGAAATAAAGCTCGTGCATTTATCACAGCTTTCTTTCGATCCGATTTTGCACAAAGGTTATTTAAAGATTCAAGATCTCGAGCCAGACTTAATTCAAGCACAAAAAGATATTCTCTGGGCAGAACACTTAGTCTTTGTGTATCCGATTTGGTGGAGCTCTCTTCCTGCTTTACTAAAAGGATTCTTAGATAGAGTCTTATTGCCAGGCTTCGCTTTCAAATATCACAAAACAGATCCGTTCTGGGATAAATTGTTGTCCGGCCGCACGGGGAGAATTATTCTTACAACCGATGCTCCTTGGTTGTGGAATCTTGTGATGATTTGGGACCCCGCGGTTCGCACAATGAAAAAAGGTGTGCTTGAATTCTGTGGAATTAAACCTGTCAGCGTTACACAATTTGATTCGATAAAAAATAGAAAGCCCGAAGATATTAAAAAATATCTTCAAAAGGTTTTTGAGTTAGGTCAAAAGGCTCTTTAAAACAGGGGACCCGAGGGGTCCCCCCAAAAGAATTACCTCCAGGAATAAGGATTCTTTATTTGGGATTCAAGCCGATGAGTCGATACATCCACAGTCTCAAAGACACGTTGTGGACATGTGTAGCGCACAAGTTGCGGTCCTCTAAAAATAGCAGATGCTATTGCAAGCATTCCTCCTAAGAATTTGTACACTAGGTACGCGAGGAAGCTTGTTACAAGACCGGCCCTTTTTACGCTTTCGACAGACATATCAGCTGAGGTTTCAACGAGTTTTAATAAATATCGCTCGTTTTGGAATTCCCATTCTTTTTTCTTACGCAATAATGCGTTCATAGCTTCCTCCTCAGGATTGATAATGCTCGCAAAAGCGCTATTCAAAAGGCCGCTGAATAGAACTCATGCGAGAACTGTTTTAAGTTTTTTTGGGTTAAGACCAAGAATGAAAAACAAGCACGAGGCAAGTCTTTAAAACTTGGGATTAATAGTTAACTAATGTAGTGAATTGAAACTTTGTACGTAGCTAGAATTGACCGGTGGAGGCCACGTCGTGTCCGTTCACTAGAGATAGTTCGGATTGAATTAGATTTTTAATGTTCATCATAATCATGATGGCCTCCTTTCATTAGAGTTATTTCCAATATCGGAGAAGTTGCATAAAAAGTAAACTGAAATTTTTGAAATTCTTTGTGGTGGCTAGTTCCACGATGGAACTGCGTTCGCGCAAAACTCTCCATAACGATTTAAATTTGTTTCTAAGATTTTTTTGTCAGCGCTTCGAGCAGGCTTTTAAAGTATGGCGGCATTTCAGAGCGCGGATACCACGCAAGTGCTACAGTAGAATCTAGATGCATCTCTGGATTTAAGCAGAAAAGAGATCCATTTTTTACGAACGGTCGCGCGAATTCCTCTGTCAGAGCGGAAAAGCCGACACCATCGACAACGAGTGATGTCAGTGCATCGATGTTATTTGCATAGTGACGGTGCTTAGAAATTTTTGTGATTTTATATTTCTTTAGCAGATCTAAAGTGACGTTGTCGTTCGGATCAAAATCAACAATGGATTCTTTCGCAAAAATATCTTCAAGCTTTCTTTTCTTCCACGCTGTTGAAGCGAAAAGATAGTAGCGCTCTGGCGACAGGATTTTTGAATCAAGCTCTTTGCCCACTTGGTTTACGGGAAGGGCGCCAATTTGAGCAAAGCCAGATTTTAATTTTCCTATCACACTTTCAGAGTCTGAAAGATCAAAGCGCACCCGAAGTTGCGAATACTTTTTCATCACCCCACTGGCTTTCGGAATAATCCTTGAGCGCATGAGTGCTGAAGAACCACTGATGCAGATTTCCTGCACGGTGATTTTCTTTCCTCCAAGAGTCGAAAGAGTTTCTCCTTCTAAATCGCGCGCCGCTTGAACGTAGCGAAGCAACGATTCCCCTTCACTTGTTAAACGCATTCCTTTTCTGGAGCGGGTAAATAGTGTCACACCCAGTTGCTTTTCCAAGCTCCGGATTCTTTGTGTCACCCCAGTCTGGGTGAGATCCACCATTTTAGCCGCTTCCAGGACCGTGCCCTTTTGGACGACGGCCCAGAAAGCTTCAAGGGAAGGGCTGAGTAAACTCATTAAAAATGATAATAAATGAAAATATATGAATTATACAAATACTAAATTTAAGATTATGAAAGATTTTTTCCGCGCGAATTTTCTCAGTGAATGAAAATGTGGATATGTGGATAAACTGCGCGTGCGCAGTGTGAGGTCGGTAATTACCAAGAGAAGGTTGAATCTTTAGAAGCGCTTTTGACAATGCTTAGAGAAGTCCGTCAACTGCTTCGTAGGAGAGGCTTATGACGAACTGGATTTTGAGAATTGCAGGTGTTTTGATTGTAACCGTAAATGTGCAAGCAAAAGAATCTATGTGCACAACAACGGGAATGCTTGATCGTATTACGTGTCCTTCAAAGTCCGTAGATATCGCAGGACCTCATCTCACTCGCGCTGTGAAATATGCCGTGCCAGAAGGAAAAACTCCACGCGGTGGTTGGCCGACAGTGGTGATCTATCAAGGTAGTTTCTTTGAAGTGGAATTTTCTCGTCAGCGTTTAATGCCTTTTGGTGGATATAACGAAATCCGTTTGATTCAATCTTTGCTTGATCATGGATTCGCAGTGATTGCTCCACCTGCAATTAGCGGAGTTGCATGGATGACAAATATCATTGGCGTGACTTACGAAACTTCTGAAGATTTTTATTTCGTTGAAGAACTATTAAAACAAATGAAGATAGGAACTTTCGGGAAACTCAATATGAAACGCCTTTATGCCACAGGTATTTCTAGTGGTGGTTATCATTCAAGCCGCATGGCTGTGACTTTTCCAGGAACCTTTAAAGCGTTGGCCGTAGAATCTGCTTCCTACGCCAACTGCAAAGGGCCTTTGTGTTTTGTGCCAGAACAAATTCCTGAAAATCATCCGCCGACTTTATTCCTGCACGGAGAACTTGATACCGTGGTTCCTGTTACGACAATGTTTGAATACTATGAAAGATTGAAAGCCGCTGATGTTGAAACAGAAGCTTTTGTCGACGTGACTGCAAGACATCAATGGATTGATGAAGCGCCGGAATTAATCACGAATTGGTTCTTAGCTCATCATTGAATCTGCCACGCGATCTTTTCAAGAGCTTCCACCTCTTCCGCCCAATATCTAAAAGTATTAAATTCGGGGAAAAGACGGGGGAAGCTTGGATCTTCCCAGCGTTTTGCAATCCATCCGGCGTAAGAAATAATTCTTAAACCGCGCAAAAGCGGAATCCATGACCACTGATGATCGGGAAACTCGCGAAGTTCTTCATAGCCTTCAATGATCTGGGATTTTTCTTCATCCAGCATGTCAGCGTCGCCTGAAAGCAACATCCAGAAATCCTGAATGACGGGGCCATTTACAAAATCATCAAAGTCGACCAAGAAAAATTCTTTGCCGTTGTTTAAAAGATTTCCTTTATGACAGTCGCCATGAATTCGAATAAATTCAGACGGATCAAAAAGATCATCAATCGCAAACAAAATATCTTCCGCTGCAACTGTGTAGCGTTCGCGAAGCTCAGGTGTCACCCAGTCTTGCAAAAAATCAAGCGTGGTCCATCCGCCGTAATAACTTGTATCTAAAACCGGACGGTGCGGAGCTGATTTCTTTGCTCCCACATTGTGAACTTGCGCCATCAAGCGACCGACTTTATGAAGTTCGCCCGTTAAAAATTCCTGCGGCATTCTTCCTAAAACTTTTGGGAAAAAGGCAACGAACATTCCGTCGACTTCAGAAATCGTACTGTCATGTCCTTGGAAAAGCGGCGCCACTGCGGGAATGCCTTCATTCTTCAAAGATAGAAGAAACTCATGTTCTTCTAAAATCGCATCCTTGCTCCAGCGGTGCGGGCGATAGAATTTAGCAATCACGTTTTTATTTAAAGACGTCGAGTCAATCGGCTGCTCAAGCTTGATATCAAAAACGCGATTTTCATAGGAATTGAGTTGCGTGAACTCGCCCGTCGGATAAAAGCCCGCATTTTCCGCGGCTTGCAGAACTTTTTCTGGGTCTAAACTATAGAAAGAAGAGCTTTTATCCATTTCCGCCTCGAAAAAAGGTACCAGGTACCTTTTTCCCAACTTGCCAGTTTTTAGTGGTTAAGTCATTCTCTGACTTGATGAGCGGCAAAGAAACCTTTCTCTTCTCAAAATGGCCTGTAGAAGTGCATCGACGACCTTTTCGTCGCTCGGTTTCTATTTATCTTTATCCTAATAAGCCGATCAAAGTGATGGCTTCTAAAAGCACGTCGCAAAAAATGATCGTGGACTTTTTGATAGTCAAAAAAGACTGGATCGAAAAGACCTTTAATAAGTTTTCTGAAATCGCAGAAAAGTTTCCTGAAAAGAAAATTAAGGCTTATGAAGATTTTCCGTTTTTGGGAAAAGACAGGAAACTTAAAGTCGTAATCACGCTTCACAAAAAACCTTTTGTCTCTGTGACGGATGACCATTTGCTTTTGCATATTCCGCGCAATGAGTGGAGCGCGAACTCTCTTATTGAAGAACATCCGACAGCTCTTAAAGAGATCCGTCATTTCTATAAAAGAGAAGCCGTGAATTTTCTCAACGAACGACTCACGTTTTGGTCTGAACAGATGAATCTTAGACCTTCGCAAGTAAAATACCGCGAACAAAGAACGCGTTGGGGAAGTTGTTCTTCAAAAGGAATTATCAACCTGAATTGGCGTTTGATCGTCTTCCCTCAAGAGATTATCGACTATGTTATTGTGCATGAGCTTGCGCATCTTCAACACATGGATCATTCAAATCGATTCTGGTCGCTCGTTGAAAGATATATTGAGAACTATAAAGCCATCATGAAGTCTTTAAAAGAGTCTCAATATCTCGTCGAATTTTTATCGGAAAATCAGTAAAGACCGTTTTGCGTTTTTGTGCGCATAAGGCTCAGTGCTAGCAAAGTTCCCACGTAACCCACACAAGCACCGAAAATAATATCGCTTAAGAAATGATCGTGAACCACGATGCGGGTCACACAAATGAGCATCGCAAATGGAATCCAGAACCAACGAAATCTTGGAAACGCAACACTCATCATTGTTGCCGCTGTAAAGATCACTTGCGAATGGCCAGATGAAAACGAATGCCAGTGCCAGTGAGTCGTAAAAGGATTAAAGATAAACGGATCAAAGTTCGGTGTCTTATGAGGTCTTTGGCGACCGGCCGTGAATTTAATAATGTGAGTAATTAAGCCTGACACAATCAGCGCCACAAAAAAATTCAATCCCCAACGACGGTAGAAATCGACTCTATTAGAATGTTTTCTAAGCGCAGAAATACGCGGAGCCACCCACTTCGCAAAAGCCCAAGTCGCTAAAGCCAAAATAAAATAATATTCCGAAAGACCGATGTCTGTGAGAATGCGCGCAGGTCCACGGAAAGTATCTCTAATGGAAGGTTCGGCGAAAAAAGCCGAGAGCTTTTGATCAAAAAAATACCCAGCAACAACCGCTAAAGAGAGCGACGTGAGAATCACCTTAATAATATGTCTTGTCAGTTTTTGTGGGTCGCTGATGAGCTCGCCGAATTGTTGTACAGGCATGTAATTCCTTCCAAAGCAGAGTCTAAAACGTAACCGTATTGCAATACAAGCCCTGATGAGGGGTGACGAATATTGGCCCGAGGCTTGCTTAATGGTCCAGCGACAGAATACTTGGAGGTTTCTAATGTTACCAATGCTTCAAAAGCACACATTGATTACGGCCGCTTTGTTAGCGACTTTGACGTTAAGTGCGTGCGGTAAGAAAAAAGATGTTATCTCAGCTCCACCAGAGAATGCTAAAAAAACAGGTGAAGCGAATACAAATGGTCAAATCGGTGGTGGTCTTCCTGATCCGAATAGACCTGATGATTCTAATCCACCACTCCCTGAACCAATTCCTGAGCCTAGAAAACCAACGCCAGGTGGTTCGACTCAACAACCAAATCCACTGCCTCCTCCTCCAACAGCTCCGACGGCTCCAACTCAGCCACCGAAGCCAACAACTCATCCAGTGGTAGACACTCGTCCAGCTCCGGCTCCGGGTTCTAATCAATTGCCTCCTGACTATCGCACGAATGATCCAGGCAATGCGACTCGTGATAATTTATCCAAGCGCATGACTGGTGGCGTGACGTCAGATGGTCTTGTTTATACTTCTTCTTCAACAGACGATCTTTTGAATTATTTAAGAGCACGTAACGAAAAAGTAGGTTACGAAACTCGTCGTGCAAATTTAGAAGCCGCTTCTTCTGTGTTGTCAGCGAAAATGACAGTCGATGGAATGTCGGGTGATGCGATTGTTACTCTGAAAGTTCAAGAAGGTAACGACGTTAAAGTTTATAATGTTGCTGGTGCAAGTTCTAATGGTGGTTATGCATCTCCATTAAGATCTGTGCGCGCTGGTAACGGTGAGAAGTCGACAGGTTCTCGCGCTCTTGAAGGTACTTTGAAGTGCATGGATCTTGACGGTGGTTGTGAAACTACTTTCGTGAGACTTAAAATCGGAACATCTCCATCAAGTGCGATCATCAACGTGGTGTTCAGAAATTCTGCGGCTGATTTGTACTTCCAACTTCCAGGCGAATACTCTAGCAATCCAGAGTATCTTGGTTTGAGAGACATCATCCGTGCAACGATCCAAGGTTTGAATGTTCCTGAAAGAATCAAAACTGTTCGCATGAGTTCATTTGAAGTTGTGAACGGTCGTTCAGGTGTGGCTCTTTCTATGAAGACAGCAAACAACGAACTTCTTGCATTCGCAGGTCCATTGCTGGCTCCTGAAGCGGGTACGGGTGTGAACATCAATCTTTCTCGTATCGCGAAAGATCAAGAAGACACTTTGGATTTGATCTCTTTAGATAATACAAAATTGAACCTTGCGAACACGATCGGTGAAGCTCGCATGGTTGCAAACAACGGTTTGGGGCAAGTGCGTTTGGCTTTGAAAATGAGAAAACGCGGCTCTTATGCTCAAGACCAGTTCCTAGTGACGTTCATGAGAAAAATTAAACCTCTCATCGACCTTACTGACGATAATTTGAAATAGTTCCCAATTTGTTCCATAGCGTTCCTATGTTTAGGGCCACAGACCTCCAAGCTGTGGCCCTTTTTCTTTGTTTGTTAAATAACTTCCTCCAGGGGCACGGCCATCCATGGCCTCTGCTGCCTTGTGCTGTCCTTGCGGCAGAGGCCCCTTCCGGCAGTTATTTAACAAACAAAGAAAAAGTGCACGTGTGAGTGGTGTCGAATTGTCCCAGAAACGGTTGGTACACGAGTTGCTTAAGGGAGAGGTGGGGAACTACCAAAACCTTTGGGGGACAGAATGACTCTAAAAAACTCTTTATTAATCGCTTTTGCAGCCATCACTCTTACTTCAATTTCTGCGGGTGCTTACATTGTTCCAGGAGGACCTCGTCCTGCGGAACCAGCTCCTTATCCAGATGATGGTGGTTTTCAACCAGGCAATCCATTTCCAGGACAAGATGACTTCGGGAACGGTGGCATTGGTGGAATCGGAAACGGCGGATTCCAAAACGGTCGCCAAGAGCAAAAAATTATTTATCTAAATCGCAGAGTTTCCAACGAAACTTTGGCTCTTCGTCAATTGGCTGGTATCGGTGAAAATTATCGCGGTTACACAATTCAATCTGTGATCGTCGATGTTCGTCGCAGCGGTCCTCAAGCGGAAGTTTCTTTGCTTGCGGATGGTCGTGAAGAAGATACGGCTTATTCTCCACAAGGTGCTGTTCAACTTGTTCCTCGTTACAGAGCTGTGATCGGTGAAGACGTTCGTTCACTTCAATTGTCTGTTCGTGGAAATGCAGAGATCGCATCTATCACAATCAACTTGTTAGATAATGATCGCGTTGAGCGCCCAGGTCGTCCTGGCCGTGGCATCGATGTTCCGTTGTATGTGTCTCGTCGCATGTACGGAAATGATCGTTTGGATCTAACTCAATACATCGATATGTACCGCTACCGTGGTTACAGAATTCAAGAGATCGTGATTGAGGCGACTCCGGTTTACAACACAGCTTTGATTGATCTAGTGATCAACGGTTTCAACCAAGGTCAAACTTTGCAAGTCGATCGTTACAACTCTCGTCAAACTGTGCGCCCACAAAATGCCGTGCTTGGCCAAGGAGCTGATAGCATCGTGCTTTACACTCGTGGTGATCTTGATGTCCGCCAAGTGACTTTGCGCCTATCTCGTTAATAAATAGAAGCTTTTTAAAACTCGACGACTGAAAAGGGACTCCACAAGAGTCCCTTTTTTTATGCTTTGCAATAACGTAAAGCCCTTTGTGCACAAATCAGCTTGTTTTGAAGATTTAAATCGGGTGAACTATTTGGGTGCAAAAGGAGATCTGATTTCTATGCAAAACAGTCATCTTGAGTTTAGCAAAGGCAAAGAAATTTCAATGGGTTCCGCGAATCCTCCAGTTCTTTCTGATTACATGAACTACCGTCAGTTCTTGGCGGATTTTTATCAGTTCAAACGTAAGTCTTCGAAAGGATCGTTGAGAGCTTATAACTATGCTGTGTTTTCAGCAGCGGCGAATATTAAATCTCCCAATTATCTAAAAATGATTATCGAGGGAAAAAGAAATCTCTCGGAAGATATGATTGGCAAGTTCGGTAAAGCTTTGGGCTTTATGAAAGACCAAACTGACGAGTTCCGTTTGCTTGTGCAATTCACGCAAGCGACGGATCCGGCTGAACGTAACATGTATCTTAAAAAATTAAGCGAGCATCGTGTGGCTGGAAAATTAAAATCCGGCGAAATCGATCGCAAAACGTGGGAGAAAGTTCCTAACTGGGTTGCGTGGATCATTTACGCGATGGTGGATCAAGAGGGAGTTTCTTTCGACACAGCGGCGTTGAAGACTCTTCTTCGTGGTAAAGCTTCTGAAGATGAAATCGAAACGGCTTTGAATACGTTAATCACTTCTGGCGAACTTCGTCGTGATGAAGTGACGGGTGAGCTTAAAAAGAACAGAAGCTTGATTGAGTCTCCGGAAGAAATTCCTGTGGCGCTTGTTCGTAAGCTTCAATCTCAGTTGATGTACTTGGGTCTTGAGTCTTTGTATCAAGATCAACCGACTGATAGAGAATTCGGTACATTGACGATGTCTTTGACGAAAGCTGAGTTTGAAGAAATTAAATTCAAACTTCGTCAGATGAGAAAAGCTTTTCACAAAGACAACTCGATTGCGCGCATGAAGGAAAAAGGGGAGAGAGTTTATCAACTTAACATCCAACTTTTCCCTGTGACGAATGCAGTTGAAGGTGTTGAGAAGACAGTGATTAAGCCGGCTCTTGATTTGAAAGTTGAGACGGCGATTGTTGAAACTCCTGTGGCAGCTCCGGCTCCAGTTCCGCAAGCGCAACCGGCTCCTGCTCCTGCTCCTGCACAGGCAGTGGCGACTGAGACTGCGAATGCATCAGCGAATAAAGATCGTTCGAATGTAAGTTCACTTGCAGCGACAGCGGCGTCTGCTGCTGATTTATTCCGTTAATTCTTGTGAGCGGTTCTTTTTGCAGAACCGCTTTTTAATTTTTCAATTTTGATGAAAGAAGCAGCTTAATCGCTGCTTTTTTTGTATTTAAAAATGTGAGTCCGCTCGTCAGAAAAGCGGACGCAGTCGACGCTTCTTTCGTTAAACTTAGATAATTTGCTTAAAGTTTGCGCTGGTTTTAAACGCGAAACACATTCATAAAAATTTAAGATTCTTAAATTTTAGTGTCATTATTGCCCCATTTTTTGTGCACAAGTGTGGATAACTCTGTGGAATAGGCCTATAAATGGTGGATATCTCGACCTTTTGGCGTAAATTGTCTCGTGCTAACGTTAAGATCTCGTTAGGATGACACCACCTCTGCAAGACAAAAGTCCTGCGTCATTAAAAATTTAATCGTTGAATGTGAGGGTCAAAATCGGAAGGATAAACGATTTTCATTTTGCCGCTAATATTGTGGTAAGATGATTTGATGTTTTCACACATGGGGGCGTACTGGCTTCGACGTGGGTGCTGAAACATAAGGAGCATACCGGGGCGGATGAGGACCTCGTTAAAAACGTCCATTTTGTAATTGGCAACGATTACGCACTTGCAGCTTAATTAAGCAGCACGATCAACCTTGTGGTGGTTCCGCACTTGGATTGATCGTCATTTAGGGACCTCGGTGAGTTGGGTTTTCTCCAGCAGACTCGCTTAAATTTACTGGGGGAGTGTTCAGTCTGATTTTGTTAGTGGAAGCTGGCTGAACAAACTAAAACACTGACTAAGTATGTAGCGCCTTATCGCGGATCACTTGCGGACGCGGGTTCAATTCCCGCCGCCTCCACCATTCTGTTTCCTCCTCGATTTTCGACAACATGTCGAAGGGTTTTCTATAATCAAATTGGATATTTACCCATCCGTTTTGGGGTTCGATAAGAGAGCCTCGAGGAGTTTGCGCTTTTTCTCCAAATTTTCGGAGTTTTCGTAATAGAACCATCCATTTGCGGTTGTTTCGATAAGAGTTGCTCCGAATTCGATGTACTCGTCATCTGCTGCTGTTAAGCCTCTAAGTTGAGTTTCAATTTCTTGTCTCTGAACTTGGAACTTCTGGAAAATTTCGTTGAACATGTCGGAAGGTAGCAGACCTTTAATCTTATCATCATAAACAGCGTCCGCCTTTAGTTGCCTTCATCATTTCTCCTTTATTTACGTAAGACACCGCAACTCAATTTTAAAATAAACAAACAAATGTTCATACAAAAGTCGTGTACGACTTTAAAATTATTGGCTTTGGATACCTTAGACTCAAAAATATCTATTGAGGTTGAATATGAGTAAAGAGAGAAGATCCGGGGTCACTGAAGAGCAAAAAGAAAAAATTTGGGATGGTTGTGATAAGTTAGTTCAAGAACTGTCGACTTCAGTAGGGCTATCAAAGTTTCAAGTTGCCAAAGAAATTCATTATCGTATTCAAAGAGCCGACGAATATCGAATTAATCCATCTGAAAGGGAACGAAGTAGCAGCCTGAAGGCATGGGGAAATGCCTGTTGGAAATGCAAAAAGGAGTTCGATAACGACAGAGAATTTCATCATCTCCGTAGAGACATAGATGATCCCCATAATCCGTCAAATATGGTGCCTATATGCAAATCATGTCACGCAAAATGCTAACTAATAGGACGTAAAATGGACAATATAAAGAGTTTTGAAACTTACATGTCAGCTTTAATATCTAGACTTGAATTTGGTTCCTTTGAACCAAAGAAAGATGACAATAACACAACTGCCCTTCGTTCATTATTGGATGCTGAAACCGTATTTTGGGAGAAGTTCAATTTTAGCCCAAGTTGGAACAAGAACTGGATTGGCATAACACCCAAAGATCCAATAAACGGAAATGGCGTAAGTATTGCATTTTTTGTTTCTCATCTAAAGATTAAGGCGGTGGTGTTCGATTTTATTGACGGCTCGCAATTTGACGGTAAGAAACACGAAGAAGAGATATCTTTAGCTGAAATATGGTTAGATCATAAAAAACTATGTGAATGGTTGACCAGTATTATAGGTCGTTCAATTAAATACAATTTGAATAGTGCGAGTCCATTTCCTGAGGACTTTAGAGCATGAGCAACAGGAAACCCACCTCTGCAATTGTGGAAATTCGAAATGCAAATGATGAGTTGGTGCAGGAAGTTGATGTTGCCAATAAAAAGATCATTTACCATATCTCCAAGAAATCCAAACAGAGCTTTTCAAGCAAAATTACCGTTCTGGGGTTTGTAAGGCTACCCGCAGGATTTTATTCGAGTGGATTTGGATTAACTAGTGCCGGAAACTACTTTCTGAGAGCTTGTGCTGCAGAACTGGGTGATAAGTTTGAACTTACTATTACTCGAGACGGTGTAAGTGAAATTAGAGAAACTCGCGGCAAAAAGCATGTGTTTCTCAACCATGGTCAATATGCCTCGCTCCTTGCTGAGTTGCGGGTAATTAGCTTAGCAAAGAGTAAGGAGTCCCGCGAAATAACTCAGGCATACGTTGCCAGTTGGTATCCAGGCATATTTAAGTCAGACGTTGCTGTTACAAGTAGTTTTTCATACCGCGATGACCGAATTTCAAAGATTTTAAATTCAGAAGAAAATGTTATCGAGAAGCTATCTAAGAACGATATCACAAAAATTTTAGAAATTTATCCAAGCGTTGTTAAGAGAGTTTCAGGTGGCAAAGCTACTTCCAATATTGCAATTATTTCCGCGAGTAAAGCAGAGGCTGATAAGGTCGTATTAAGTCAACTAATTGCGGAATATGAGAGACGATTGGGGTTAACTCAGCAGAATGAAAATGATTGGCAGAAGTTTCTACAGCAGAATATTTTGCTATTCAATACCTCATACGTAGCAGTTCTTGAAAAGAATAGCGTGTCCTTACAAGGAAAATATCCAGACTTCATGCTGGTGGATGTCTTTAATTACATAGATATTTTTGAGATAAAAAGGCCAAATACTAATTTACTTAAGCATGATGAAAGTAGGAATAACTACTATTGGGACACTGAAATTTCCAAAGCAATTGTACAGGTTGAAAACTATATTAATTCTCTAGGCTCGAATGGGGCAACTTTTGAACGAGATTTAAAAAAATCAGCGGGGTTGGAAGTTGCTGTCGTTAAGCCACGAGGAGTAATTATTGCTGGAACAAGATCCCAATTGAAGAATGCAAAAATGAAAGATGACTTTAGGCTTTTAAAAAATGCGCTCAAGAATATTGATTTGATTTTGTTCGACGACTTTGTTGATCGATTGAAAAATCTTTCTAAACGTTTGGAAACTTAGTGCAGGGAAGCGGGTAAGCGGTGATTTCAGCGTTTGTAGATGAGTCAGGAAATTCTGGTGCCAATTATTTAGATGCAAATCAACCTTATTTTATTCTAGCCGGTTGGTTGCTTTTTGACTCAAATATCGACGCTGTTGAAGACGCAATTCTGAAATGGGAAAAGTCCTTGAATAGTCAGGCTGGAGAAGTAAAGGGCGCCAACTTAGTTAAGAGAATTAAGGGAAGAAAATCTATTATTGAACTTCTAAAAATTCTTAGTTCTCTAGACGCACTTCCAGTTTACTCAATAATGGAAAAAAGATTTGGGCTGTGTGCTAAGTTCGTAGAGTCTATCTTTGATTCTTATTATAATCCTGCAATTACTAAGGATTTTTTTGAGGATCCTGAAGTTCGATATAGCCTTGCGGTAGATCTCTATGACTCAGTAACTGATGAGATGATTTTCAACTTTGGAAGAGCAATTCAGTCCCGCGATAGAGATTTGGCTGAAACTCAATTCCACATTCTTAAAAATCACGCTTTGAGTTTAGGAGTTGATCATTTTAACCGATGTATTCCTCCATGTCCTGAAGAGAAGTCCATAAATTATCTTTTGAATGGAGATAATATTTCATCTGCCATCAATAATACCATGTTGCTTACTCTAATCTCAAATTTAGAGAACTTTATTCGCTCGCATGCCCCGTCGGAATGGGTATTGTACCACGATAATATTCAAACATTTTCCTCATCTCTACAGAGCTTACAACAACGGATGGGGGAGGGATGGGCCGACTTTTTACGGCAAGAATTTTCAGCTCCAATTCCCGCAGGTAAATATTTGATCAAGGACCTCATTTTTCTAAATTCAGCAGAAAAGCCCTTAATCCGTGCTGCAGATTGTATGTCTTCCTTATTGAGGTACTATCTGGAGCGAGTCGATGATGATAGTTTATTTCACGATAAAGTTGACCAAACGGGTATAATGATGACATTAGGGCCTGTAATGCGACACATGACTGGAGGGTTTCCCCCTCTATATCATGAAGTAATTTCTACCAAAGTCGGTGCAAAAGTCTTTAAGAGGCTACGTCAATCACTTGATTTGAATCGAAGATAAGATAGATGCAGAAGTGAAGAATGGATTTCAGAAACTTAGATTAATAGTACAGGAGCTTGAGCTATCTCTGCTGATGTGCAGAAAGTTGCATGATGATTTTTCAAGAAGAACATTTGCTCGTCATATATTGATCAGAGCAAAGGATTTTATTACTCATTCTCGGAAACTTAGAAAACCTTTGATCGCTGCGGGCTTTGACGTGAAGTCATTTCACGAGCAGAAAGAAATTTACGCGGATGCATTTGCAGAGTATTTCCAGGTTTCTAGAGATAAGATTAGCGGGCACGTTCAAGACCTAGACTTTCACGATCGCATCGGCCTGTGGAATCAGATAGAAATTCAAAAAGTTGAGTATTTCGTCGATTCTGCACTTCATATTTATCGAAATACCCTTGGGAGTCTTAATATTCCCGACTATCAATTATACGATCCGCTCCAAGATTTCAGGAAGGCTGAGCTAGTAGAAGTTCTCGAAAATTTTTCCAGGCTAAAGAAGTCTGACACCGCTGTTCGGATGGCTTCAGATCCTCTTGCAATGACCAGACCAAACACCGTCAGTGCGTTGAACCTTACACCTGTTCACTCAAGGGCGAGTCAATTGGCGCTGATAAAATTGTGGATGGATATCAATTTGGAGTTATTTGGTGTGATCTCAATATTTACTGACTGTCAGCGAATTTTGAAATCGAGACTCGTGACAGACATTATCAGCTTCGGTGATGGCCTCATAACTAGGAGGGTTGATAAGTCCGCTCCACAATCTATGAAGGGTCTGGATATTCTCTTGGAAGAAAGCGGGAACACTTCTACGGTTTTAAAAAGTATTGCCTCCATCTTCAGATACAAAGAAGAAACAGATAAGATTCGCCGTTTGCGAAACTTATTTGGGGCGCACCTTTCTGTTGAGCCGACAATATTAGCCGAAGATATAATTTCTGAGATCGATAACTTCAATCTGAGTGAAGCATTAGAAACTTATCAAAGTTTAAAAGGCGCCTTTGATCGCACCTGCCGTGAAGTATTCTTCCTAATTACCTATACTTCTGATGGAGTGAAGTTAGGGGGCTTAATGGCAGGAGAACCTTCTTCATTGGTTCCATTCGATAAAGCTAATCCTGTCCCAATTCCTAGGAAGACGAATCCAGGTAATATCAATAATTTGAACGATCTTTCCGAAAATTTGAATACTTGGTTAAATGACGGTGAAGATTCTGAGGAAGCTAGATTATTTTTTTGGGATGCATGTCTGGAAGGTACGGAGGTTGAAACTCTTCTTGAGAATCGTATTCTTGGTTCCATGACTCAAGTTTACCGTCATAAATTTACCATTTCGCATCAATTCTTGTTGGCAAAGATTATCGAAGAGAAAGATGTTGCTCGTGTGACAAAGATTTTGAACTTAATGCTGGACTGTAAAGCCGCAGGCTCATTTGCATATACCGAAATTATTTCTAGATACGCTCTTCATCCAAGTCGAATCGTCACGGACATTGAGATTATTTCGGCTCTAGGGAAAATAGCTTCAAAATTTCAATTATCTGCCATGGCTCTTATAAAGAACTTCCTCAATTCTTCTGATTTGTATATCCGTATAAATGCTGTTGTGGCACTACATCAAATTCTTGTGAGATCTGAAGACCTCAATCAAAAAGAAATAATGTTTTCATTTGCACGGGACATAGAGCCGCATCTTTCATCATTTAGCAGAGAATATAAATTGCTGTTGCATCTAATCTTCGCAAGCCAGTTTTTATATTCGCTTAATGTGTACTATAAGAAGCTCGAGTCCTATTATCAGTTTCTGTCCCAAGAAATAGCGATTCAAGTGCGAGTTATTATCCGCTCAAAAGGCCACGCATTGCACGGAGGATCAATCAAGAATTTGCTAGATGGGCACGACTATGTAGGTTTGTCTCTGTATCTCAGCAATTATTTTGATAGCCTCAAAAAGAGTAAATTTTCAGAACTTTTTCTATCTGCGGCGGTTAGAAGAATAATTGAGAGCAACCAAAACCTTCAGTCGCAGATGAATTACGTAGCATGCCTTTTAAAGTATAAGGATTATGCAAGTGCTATTGTAGGCGCTACGGCTCTTGCTGACAGACATCCCGATTTACTGGATGTGCAGCTATTTTTAATTGAGATACTGGGAAGTTGTCCGGGAAGGGAGCTTCAGGCATTGGAGAAGCTCACACGACTGGAAAGTAAATATAATTTCGATGAAGAATCCATTAAACGTGCTCAACTGATCAAGAGTGAGCTGCGGAAAGACTGACGCTATTCTTCCCGTAAAGAAGAATCTGATCTTAAAAATATTATATATAGAGTAAAATTACGCAGGCATGTACATCGAAATGACTAAAAGGGAGAGCCTATATGACAACAGATGAAAAGGTTCGAGAGGAGTTTTGGAGTCTTCTCGAGGAATATGGAGATGAGAATTTGGTTCGGGCATTTAAGCATGTTGAAGCAAGCATTCCAATCGGTTTTATGACTTCAATGATAGATCAAATGGTTGGCAATCACGTGAAGGTTCCAAAGCTTGTTGGAAATGCCCATAGTTTAATGTTGAACACAGAGCTGATTTGTATGGGAAATGGCAACTTGATCAATTGTATGATGCTTTCTATTCAGCTGGGTGTTCTTGTAGAGTGGAAGGATGCTTTTGAAAAGCTGTCTAGCCTCTTAGCGAATCTTATCACAATGAAGTTGGCGAAAGATGCAGAGCTGGAGGCTGTTCGTAATGTAGTTGCCAGAATTAATGGTATTTTAGGCAAGTTCACGTCAGAGGAACTTGACGCTATTGAATACCTTAGAAACTATTATGCTCACTATCATGCTGATAGCTATTTTATTCAGTGGGATGATCAGAAGAAGAGACTGTTTGGAAATCGAAAGGGGCAAGATAAAAAGGAGCTGAGAAGCAAGATCAGTGATGCGTTGGCATTCGCTGAAAATGATATTGAAAAGTGGGCTATAAAAATATCCGCTCGAATTCAGACTCAATGTGCGGAGCTATATCAAGCTACAATTAAATGGGAAAAATTGTCTACTGTGTGCTAAAAAGCTATCTTCGATTTTTACAAAGACCGTTAAGTAGATATAAGTTTTAAAAATAGAAATGCAGGTGTTCCAGATTCATCGTCTTCAATTGGAATACCCTGAGAAGGAAAAATTTTCTTTGCAACTTTAATTGAGTTCTCGTTCGTTCTATCTATAACAGCTTCGAGATAAAATTTTTTAAGGCCTTTCCTTGTCAGTTCTTGCGTTAACTTCTTTAGGCCGTGCTTTACGGAATCCATTGCCAGTCCTCGGCGTCGATGACTTTCCTTTACAGCGTAGGAGACACTGTAACAGGTTGTTCCATTAATTGGATCTTCCAGTCCGAATATGGACATAGCTTGGATTTCTTTATCAACCACTTTGATGAAGCAGTACCTTTCTAAACCATTCTCCGGGTTATCGTGGACCATGTAATAGCCAGCATCTAGTGTATTGGAATCAAAGTTAGCGCCAGAATCAAATGCTTCCTGCGTAGATATAATTGCGTCCATTGGATTCGCCATTGAAGACATAAACACCACTTTAAGAAGGAGTTAGAGTAAATATAGGTATGATTTTGGTATTGTCAGGTTCTATAGATTAAATTCCACAAGACTAGCTTTAGTAGAGTAAGTGCCAGTTTCCTCCAAATGCGCATTTGGCTTGATTTATTGGCAGATGGATATTGATAACCTCTTAAGATCATTGGTATTTTCATTCTGGAGGAAGGTTCGATAAGTCGCGACTCGCCTCCACCAGGTGAAATCGAAAGATTTCGGCTGAGGTGGAGGGGCAAAAGTCCACTTAAGTACTTGCAGTCACTTCACTGGTTCGATAAAACCTCTAAAAATATCCAGACCCTAGTTACTTCTTATCGAACATGAGATGTGTTGAAGTATCTGAAATTTGCTGTCGCCTCTGAGTTAGATGAAAAACAAATACGAAATGGACACCACAGAAGAAAAAATTAAAAGTTGGATTTCATCTTTAGGACTTGATCCAAATTCCTGCGCCCTTTGCCAAAATAACAGTCAGTTATGTCGGAGCCACGTAATTCCTCAATTTGTAATTGATTGGATTAAAGAAACATCGGCTACTGGATTTCTTCGACAGGTCGTAAATCCTAATCATAGAAAACAAGACGGCACTAAGCACAAACTGCTCTGTAAATCCTGTGAAACGATGCTATCACGTTGGGAGAACAGCTTTTCAAAAGAAATATTTATTCCTTACGTCGAAGAAATCCTTAATAAGGAACAAGTCTACTCCAAGTCTCATCACTCAATAACTTATGACATATGGTTATTAAACTTTTGTATCTCTGTTCAGTGGCGTGGTTTAGTCACTTGCTTCGAAATTTTAGAGTGTGATCAAAAATATATTCCCATTCTTAAATCGGTACTTTCGACATGGCGAAAGTACTTAAGAAAAGAGAGATCAGATTCAGGCCCTTGGCGAACTCACCTCTTTTTCTTTGAGAATCTTGCTTCTGGCGAGTGAGCCCCGTGGCCTCAAGACATACCAGAAAATTCTAATCACTACGTGCTACGTGCAATTGATTTTACGATTCTGGAATCTAAAAATCGACTAATGGTATTTTCGAAAATGGGACCGATAGGTATTTGTAGTTCAATAGTCCCGACTGAGATTCGAGGAGATAGGGATTCAGTTATACACCGAAAAGGAGTTCTAAATATTAGAACATTTATGAGCGATCCTATTTTTGGAAGGTTCCTAATTTGTAACCGCCCGAAACAAATTCTTGATATATCAAATATTTCAGAAGACCAGCTATTAAAAATTAGACAAACGACTGCCGCCAATCCGGACAGAAATCAAAGATCAATTACCAGAATTGCAGCCGATGGAGATATTAAAATCCAAAATGAAATTAGGAAGTACCGTAATTGAAAAGCAGACTACTTTGCAAAAGGGTCGCAGCCAATTCTTGCTTATAAAAACTGTCTTTTTAATTAATCGTTTCCGTAATCATCGTAGTAGTTGCTGACAATCTCTCGAATTTCGTCGGATGTGAGATGTTCTCTTGGGTTAATATTAAAAAATTCTATCGGATCTTGAGTGCGATGAATAATGAAGGTGTTGCCGAGTCCGGCGCTTGCGACTTGAGAGTATCTTGTGAACGCTAAACCACATACAACGCACTGAAAACCATGCGGAACTACTTTAACGTCGTAAACGATCTCCTCTCCATCAAGCCTGGAGTCGGAGAACTCAGTGGCTTCTCCCCAGATGAAACCAGAATTCTTGCAGGCTGGACATGACATTGCTTTAGTATATTTTAGTTTGAGCCGAAGCTGTCTAACCTGCTCGTCTTGGTTTCGAAGAAGCCCTTCTCTAATATTGTCATCTAATTTGTTAAACCGAATCATCGCCGCGGTAATTTGACTTTTAACCTCCTTTTCTACGCTCTGATTAAATTCTCTTATGACTAATTTTATTCTATCTACGGTCTCAGGAGGAAAAAATTCTTCGAGAGGTATCGAAAGATGCGTTAGCATCTTGTTTAATATGAGGTAATATTGTGGCTCCCAATCGTCTGGCAGTTCTTCAAAGCCAATTGAACCAGAATGAAGCTCAGCGTTCCTCGCCTCGGTCATCAGAGTTGTGAAATTGATATCATCTGTTGTGATTGATGCAACAATATCCTTAACTCTTAAGAAAACGGTTTTAGCGACCACACTTTTCACTGGCGGTTCCACCTTTATTCCAAGAGAGTACATGATATTCTTACCATCTCTGGGGTCGGCAAGTAACGCTGGGCTCAGCTTAGCCAGCGTTGCGCGCCCTAGAAACTCAAGTGCAATCGCCGAACAGAGCGGTCTGAGATGAGATTCAAAATTTTTTTCAGCCAATGTGGAGTAAGTTTTTGCCTTAGATAAAAGTAGTTCGTGTGACCATAACATATGATATTACTTAATTAATGACCGCATAAGTTTGCGGAATCCTTTAGATTTAAGTTCTGCGCGCGCATGAAGACATTTTCGATTGTCGAATACGAGCAAACTATCTGTCTTCCAATAAAACTCATGCAGTCGTCCAATTGACAAAAATTTATCGACAACTATTTTTTTCTCAGAATCCGCAATTTTACTTTGGTTCATGCAACCTGGATCAAATCTCACGGCAAAGTTGTCGCCATCGAAACTGACAATTGGACTCGGAAACGATTTTCTTCCGGATTCGAACACTCTGATCTCTTGAAATACGGCACTTCTTAGCTCGGGTGAATACTTTAGGGTAAGAAGGCGCGTTGGTGTGTGAGTTAGGTCAGCTTCTGGCGAATATAGACATACAAAACGGGGAGTTTCTGGAAAATGTGCACAATCCGTATGGTATGGAAATTCTCCAAATCCGTAACGCGAGGAAAGCGAGTTTGGATGAGAGTCTGTAATGTCCCGCGGGGTAAGCTCCTGAATCTCAGGGTCTGCAAAACGAGGAGTTACAATTGTACCAAGTGAGCGACTAAATTCTATGAAGTTTTGGCTGCTCAATGACGTAAAGATAAATCCCTGACTTTGGACTTCTGAAATTACCCGATTCCTAAACTGTCTAATTTCACCAACAGTTGGCATATATTAAGAAATTAAAATAAAGCTGCATAACAAACAACAAGTTCTTTATTCTCTCAGTGAATTCTTAATTTCCCTGTCGACAGTTAAATGCAAATCTAAATTTGACGCGGAATAGTTACATTTTTGGCTTTGCGATGATTAGCTTAATGGAAGAAAATGTGCCGTTCTTTCGATCCTCCAATAACGTTGAGGATGCCGATGTTTTTCAACTTTGAGCCTTTAACCTTTGAGTAATTTCAAAGAGATAAACTTTAGATTTACCCTGGAGGAAGTTCGATAATTCGCGACTCGCCTCCATCATTTTAGAACTGATGTTGATCCTGAATACTAGCTTGTATATCTGGAGATTGAATCATAGTTCCGATCCATTGATTTTTGCTGTCGAATCTTACCGAGACTGAATCTGATGCTCGTACGAGAAAGCCAATCCATTTATTCTTTAAATCATACTCAAGTTCAATTTTGTCATTTACGTGTACTAAAAACCCGATTTGTGTACATTCATTATTAAAAATAATTTTAACATTGTTACTAGCAGCAACGACAAATCCAACACTGTTTTGATTAAGATCGAAAAGAAAGGGTCCCGCAAACCCGGCATTTACCATTGGATTAATAGAATGATTTGTTTTTGGATTAATCGAGAAATTAGAATTCGGATTAATCGAGAAATTAGAATTCGGATTAATTGAGAAATTAGAATTCGGATTAATTGAGAAAT
>NZ_CAMLDV010000047.1 GCF_946478835.1 uncultured Bdellovibrio sp.
ACAGACCATTCAGCAGAATCTCGGTCCTGTTTTGAAGTACCTCGATGACAAGGGTGTTTCCGAAATCCTCGTTAACGGACACAAAGAAATTTTCGTCGAAAGAAAAGGTAAACTCGAAAGAGTTCCTGAGTCTTTCCCTTCTGAAGATGACTTGCGTGCAGCGGTCAACAGTATCGCTCAAAGTGTCGGCCGTCGTATCGACGATGAATCGCCACGTTTGGATGCGCGTCTTCCCGACGGTTCCCGTATCGCGGCGGTGATTCCACCGATGTCGCGCAAAGGGACAACGTTATCCATTCGTAAATTTACAAATAATAAAATCACTTTTGCTGATTACATCAAATTCGGCGCGATCACCGAAGACGGTGCAAGGTTCCTGGATATCTGCATGTTCCTGGGAAAAAACATCATCGTGTCGGGTGGTACGGGTTCCGGTAAGACAACTCTCTTATCCCTTCTTTGCACGCGCATCCCGAAGGGTCAGCGTGTGATGGTGATCGAGGACTCTTCAGAGTTGCAAGTCGATTACGAACACGTCGTGATGTTTGAAACTCGCCAAGCCGATCAAATGGGTAAAGGCGAAGTGTCGATCAAAGATCTTTTAAAAAGTGCTCTTCGTCTTCGTCCAGACCGCATCATCGTCGGTGAGGTTCGTTCAAGTGAAGCCATGGAACTTTTGAATGCCATGAACACAGGTCACAAAGGTTGTATGGGTACGGTGCATGCGAACACACCTGAAGATGCGATCGTGCGTTTGGAAGCCTTGGCTCAAGGTGGTGATGCAAAAATCAGCGAGAAGGCCTTGCGCTCGCAAGTCGTCTCCGCGATTGAAATCATCATTCAGGTCTCTCGTTTCTCTGATGGTTCCAGAAAAATTTCCCATATCAGCGAAATCCGCGGATTCAACCCGGATGGCTCATACAACGTCGTTCCAATTTTCGAAATGTCACGCATGACTCGCCGTCCCGATGGAACATTGGAAGGTCGACTTCAAGCCACAGGCAACATCCCGTTGTTTATGGACGAAATCATCGACAACAACCTGCCATTCCCCAAAAGCAAATTTAACAAGCCCCAAGCCGCTTAAAAGGTGCCAGGGGATTTTTTACGTCTATGCTGCGTCATCGCTGTGACGCGCTGTAGACGCAAAAAATCCCCTGGCACCTTTTAAGGTGTTTATTGCAGAGGGAAATTACGCTAAGACTTCTTCGTGCACTTTAGTTGTAAAATATCAAACGCAGTCTTGAATATTTTGGAGGAGCAGGGTGAAGACCTGACGCCTCTTTATGAGCAGACTCACCTTCCGGTGGAGTTGCTCCGTGACCCGTCGTATTGGATCAGTGCTCCGGATATGGAGGACTTTTTACAACTCACTTTGCGTCTTCCGCTCAAGCGCGATGGAAATATTTTGCAACGAGCAGGTCATGATGGACCGACTCTGCGCTCGTGGGGTGTGCTTGATAGCGTTCTGCGCATGATGCCTCGCCCGCAAGAGATCTTCAATCAGCCGGAGCAATTTCTTTCGTACTTCATTTCGCCAAAACCGCCGATTGAAAATCTTCGTCGTGATGAAGTGAGCATTTCATTTGATCTGCCATTGCCGGCGGAGCAGTACCCACTTGTGACGACATATCTGAAAGCGGCGTTTGAGTCTTTGCCTGTGTACGTGGGACAACCTCCTGCGATTTGTGACTGGCAAGGTATTACGATCAAACTCAATTGGTCGACTCAACAAAATACGATCTTTAGTGAGAACGTCGGTCATCAGGTTAGCCCTGCACTTTTCCAAAGTTTGATTGAAGATTTGCAGAGAACTCAGCGTGAGCGAGAAGACCTGCAAAAGTACGTAGGCGATCTTGAAGAGAGAATCCGCGATTTTGAAAAATTAAAACTCAAAGAGACGACTCAGGTTGAAGTCGAAATTGAATCCAGCAAAAAACCATCGTTGCTTCCGCAAGAAGGTTCCTTGGCGCATTTGAGTTTTGATAGTGAGTCACCTGCCTATGTGCTGAATCAAAACTTGGCCCGCATGCACGACTACATGGTGCGCGCACAACAGCTCATCACAATGCTTGTTGCGCAAGGAAAGATGACTCCGGCGGTGAAAGAAGCCATGAGACGCGTGGATTGGGAACATGTGAAGACTCAGTACCCGCGCACCGTTTTTGAGAGTATGGAATTAGTTAAAAAAGTAAATAAACAGAACTCCGAGAAGGAAGGAAATCATCATGTCTGAAATCGTCAGCGTCGTATCTCGTGAAATCTTGGACAGCCGTGGAAATCCGACGGTTGAAGTTGAAGTGACAACTGCCGACGGCAATATGGGTCGCGCCGCAGTTCCATCAGGTGCTTCAACAGGCGCCCATGAAGCTTGCGAACTTCGTGATGGAGATAAAAATCGTTTCTTGGGTAAAGGTGTATACAAAGCCGTTGATAACGTTCGTGAAAAAATCGCTCCAGAGATCTTGGGTCTTCAAGTGACTGAGCAAGTTTACATCGACAAAGTTCTTCGCGAAATTGATGGCACTGAAAACAAATCAAATCTAGGTGCGAATGCGATCTTGGGCGTGTCATTGGCTGTAGCAAAAGCGGCAGCTGCGGATTCAAAACTTCCTCTTTATCGTTACGTCGGTGGTTCACAAGCTTGCCGCTTGCCAGTTCCATTGATGAACGTTTTGAATGGTGGAGCGCATGCTGATAACGGTCTTGATATTCAAGAATTCATGATCGTTCCAACAGTGAATAACTCTTACGCGGAATCTCTTCGCGCAGGCACTGAGATCTTCCACACGTTGAAAAAAATCTTGAACAAAAAAGGTCTTTCGACAGGCGTGGGTGACGAAGGTGGTTTTGCTCCGAAGTTGACTTCAAACCAAGAAGCTTTGGATCTTTTGATGAGTGCCATCGTTGATGCGGGATACGATCCAGGTCAAAACGTGTTCTTGGCTTTGGACGTTGCCGCGACTGAAATGTTCAAAGACGGAAAATACGAATGGCAAGGCGGCCATATTTCTGGCACGGAGCTTTTGGGTATCTACAAATCTTGGACAGAGAAATATCCTCTGGTTTCTATCGAAGACGGCTTCTCTGAAGATGACTGGGATTCATGGGTGAAAGCTACGAGCGAACTTGGCTCTACAGTTCAACTTGTCGGTGACGATCTTTTCGTAACAAATCCAAAACGTTTGCGCATGGGCTTAGAGAAAAAAGCGGGGAATGCGTTGCTTGTGAAAGTAAACCAAATCGGAACTTTGACAGAGACGTTTGAAGCCGTGAACTTGGCGCAAAGAAACAAATATCGCACCATCATGTCTCACCGCTCTGGCGAAACTGAAGACGTGACGATTGCGGATTTGGCTGTGGCACTGAACTGCCATCAAATCAAAACAGGAAGCTTGTGCCGTGGTGAACGTACTGCGAAGTACAATCAACTTCTTCGTATCGAAGAAGACTTGGGTGGCATGGGAATGTACTGGGACAAAGCGGCTTTCCGCTAATTGTTTCTGGAAAATGAGTTTCAAAGAAAAGGCGATCTATCACAGATCGCCTTTTTTATTTTTACATCTTCAAAAAATTATTTAATGCGTAACTTTGTTTGAATGCGTGCACCGTAGTCGGGATCACATTTCGCAAAGTGCTGGATGTTCTTTAGTTGCAACTCCACAGGCAAACCTTTCATCGTGCCTGCGATATTGCTTGTTAAACGATCCTTCTCAGCTTCAGTGAGAATACGATACAGGTTCCCAGCTTGAGTGAAGTCGTCATTGTCCTTGTGGGAATCATAACGATCCACAGCGCCACTTAAAGCCAATGGTGGCTCACGGAAGCGGGCCTCTTGAACAGGGCCATTAAATCCATTCGGTTCATAGTTGTCCTGCTTTCTGCCGTTGCCATCAAAGCGCATGCTGCCATCACGGTGATAACTATTCACCGGAGCTTGCGGGCGATTTACAGGCAACGCTTGATAATTCACACCCAAGCGATAGCGGTGAGCATCGGGATAAGCAAACAGTCGCCCTTGCAACATTTTGTCAGGAGAAAATCCAATTCCTGGCGGCACGTTGCTTGGAGAAAACGCAGCTTGCTCCACTTCCGCAAAATAGTTTTCAGGATTGCGGTTGAGTTCCAAGATGCCAACGTCGATCAATGGAAAATCTTTATGAGGCCACACCTTCGTAAGGTCGAACGGATCAAAAGAAGTCTGTTCGGCCTGGCGCTCGGTCATGATTTGCACCTTCAAAGCCCAGCGAGGAAATTCTTTTTTCTCAATCGCCTCAAAGAGATCACGTCCTGCATAGTCAGGATCTTTCCCCGCAAGCTCAGTCGCTTTTTCTACGGAAAGATTTTTAATCCCTTGCAGAGATTTAAAATGAAACTTCACCCACACGCGCTCGTTATTTGCGTTAATCAAACTAAACGTGTGACTGCCATACCCATTCATAAAACGATACCCGTCGGGAATGCCACGGTCGCTAAAGAGGATCGTAATCTGATGAAGAGCTTCCGGAGCCTTCGACCAATAATCCCACATGCGGAAAGGATTTTTATATCCCGTTTGCGGGTCACGTTTCTGCGAGTGAATAAAGTCCGGAAACTTTAAAGGATCGCGCTCAAAAAACACCGGCGTATTATTGCCAACCAAATCCCAGTTGCCTTCTTCAGTGTAAAACTTCAAAGCAAAGCCACGAGGATCACGCTCTGTATCCGCAGAACCTTTTTCTCCAGCGACAGTAGAAAAGCGCAAAAACACGTCCGTCTTTTTACCAATTTTCGAAAACACAGAAGCTTTCGTATAGCGGGTGATATCGTGGGTCACAGTGAAAGTCCCATAAGCTCCAGAGCCTTTCGCATGCACCACGCGTTCAGGAATGCGCTCACGATTAAAGTGCGCGATCTTTTCAATCAAATGATAATCCTGAATCAAAACCGGCCCACGAGGCCCCGCCGTTTGCGAGTGTTGATTTTCAGAAACCGGAATACCCGCTGAAGTAGTTAGTGTTTTAGTACTCATGTTGTAGTTCTCCTTTAAAAGGTGTCAAAATCCGAAACCAAGCTTTCAAGCGACGAAAATTTTTAGACTTCTGTGATTGCGGAGAAGTGGTAGTCAGTAAACGAACCATAGACTCGCGCCCAAAAGCCTCCGCATACATAAGAGCCGTCTGATTATTATTGTTCTGAGCAAGAGGATCAGCACCAGCAGCCAAAAGCAGACGGGCACTCTCATCATGACCTTTAAAGGCCACACCCATCAAAATGGTACTGCCACCCAAATCACGAGAGTTCACATCAGCCCCATAACGAATCAACTGAGGAACAAGAAGAAGATGCCCATTATAAGCAGCTAGCATCAACAAAGAATGCCCTTTATGATTCCGAAGATTAGGATCGCCACCCTGAGCAAGATAAAAAAGAACCCGCTCAACATTCCCAGCCCGAACAAACTCAAAAACCTCAGGCTCCACCGAAGCCGTCCGCAAATAATCAGCCCACTTCCTCATAAGACCTCCAAGTCACATAAGTAAGATCGGCGATTTGAGCACATAAATCGAATCGATAGTTTATATAAACGATATAGATTTAAACTATGAAGGAAAAAGCCCTAAAAACGATGTAGACGAATTGAATAGAAACAAAAAAGCGCAAGCCAGGAAAACCACGCAAAAAAGAAACACGAGATCCTACAAACCCTGTGCACCATTGTTCCTACTTTATTCTTGCCGGGAAACGAGGAAGTCTTGATTGGCTGGGGTAGGCTGCAAGCGAGTTCCGCAGCGCCAAGAACGATCGGCTATTGCAATCAGAAAACAAAGAAGCAAAAACATCGAAGCCAGCAACAGACAACAAAGCGCGAGGACTGTCCGAAGCCTTGCAGCCTACCCCAGCCAATCAAGACTTCCGTCTCGTAGCCACGGACCAGAAACCAAAGTTAGACTAACAACATGTCGTACACAAAGTTCGCAGTAGGTCTCCGTCGTTTCTTAAATCATCCGGGTCGCGTCGCAGGCGTCTGCATGATCGTCTTCGCCGTCTCCATCGTTCTCAACGGAAACGTCTTCCGTCTGTGGGGCCTCCATCGAGACATGGATCGCATTAACGCAGAGATTCAGCAAACTCGTGAGAACATCGCGTCCCTTTCCGGACAGCTTAAACAGGCTAAAGATCCAGCCTTCATCGAGCGTCAGGCTCGTGATAAATTAGATCTGGCCGGTGAACATGACCTTGTCTTTGTTTTCCCTGAACAATAGTCCATAACCCATCGCATAAAAGCGTGCTAGTTGGATATAATACAACTAGTATTCTGACTCTAATCACCACTACTTTATGAAGTGAATTTAGGGGTTTATATGGTTGATAATCATTCATTAGACTGGAACAAAGAAGCTCTTCGCGCTCTACGCCTTCGCATGGGTTGGAGCAGATCAGATCTCGCTCGCAGACTTCATTGTTCCGCTGAAGAAGTCGACTCTTGGGAAGAAGGAATTTCCAATATCGAAGCCAATATCAAAAATGAACTGGAATTGATTCTTCGCCAAGCGGAAGAGTGCTGTGATGAAGTGATGTACACTCCAGCGGCAGAAAATGAGTGTGCTAAGCAAGCTCTCGCACAAATTGATTTTTCACGCGTCAAACTAGACTTAGAGTAATCGACAACAAAGCTCTCCCAGTGTTAGGAATATGTTTTCGCACTGGGAGACAAAATGAAAAAACTCTATCTCGTGGACGTCAGTGCCATGTTTTTCCGAGCGTATTACGCGATTCGCTCTTTGACGGCTCCATCGGGTTTACCTGTCAACGCCATCTACGGATTTTTATCGATGATGATCAAGCTTCTCAAAGAAGAGAAGCCTGAGTACCTAGTTTTTTGCTACGATCGTAAAGAGCCTTCATTCCGCAAAGATTTATACGACGGCTACAAAGCCCATCGCAATGAGATGCCGGAAGACTTGGCCAAACAAGTTCCTTACATCAAGAAAATCGCTGAACTTTTGGGAGTGCCTTCATACGAAGTCGCGGGTTTTGAAGCCGACGATATTATTGGTTCATTGACCAAGTGGGGCCGCCATCACGACATGGAAGTTTTCATCGTGAGCGGTGATAAAGACTTTGGGCAGTTGATCAATAAGCACGTGTGGCTCTACGACACCATGAAAGATGTACGCTACGACGCTCAAGGCGTTTTCGAAAAGTGGGGCATCTACCCAGAGCAATTCATCGACTATCTTTCTATCGTAGGCGACGCCTCAGATAACGTGCCGGGCGTTAAAGGCATCGGCGAAAAGGGTGCGATCAAACTTCTGGAGCAATTTAAAACGCTCGAAAATATTTACGAGAATATCGACAAGGTTGAGAGCAAAAGTGTTCGTGAAAAACTCATCGCCTCTAAAGACAATGCTTTCTTGTCAAAGAAGCTCGTCACAATCTCCACAGACGTTCCTGTTTCCGATGACTATAACAGCTACAGATTGACGCCGTTGCATACCGAAGAGTTGCGCGCGCTTTTGCACGAGTTGAATTTTAAATCCTTTGAAAAAAGTTTATTCGGAGCAACGACTCCAGACGTGGCCGCTCCTGTTAAAAAAACAGTGGAGATGCCCGCTGTCGGAATTCCTGAAGGAGAGATTCAGCCGACTCTTGTGATTGCGAAGGACGACAAAGAATTTCAGGAAAGAACAATCACAACGAAAGAACTCGCTGCTGTTTTGAAAGAAAACCAAGTTCTTTGGGGGTTCTCGGATACACGCGGTGTCTTTGTTGGAACCGAGCAAGAACTTTTTGAAGTTTCCGATTTTGAATACCTTGGAAAACTCACAGACACGTTCCACATTCGTTGGAGCGGGTTTGACCTAAAAACTTTCTGGCATAAAATCGGTGCAAAAGATCCGATCGCAGGATGGGATTCTCAGCTGGCTGCTTACGTGCTCAAAGCCGGTGATGCTGCGGATTTTGGCAAGATGTATACAAAGTACATGTTGGAAACTTTGCCGGATCTGGCTCCGCCATCGGCTCTTTATAATGCGCATAGAAATTTCGCAGCGACATTATCTGGACAGCTCAAGTCCCTTCACGGGGAAAAGGTTTACCAAGAGTTAGAACTTCCGCTGGAGCGAGTTCTTCTTTCCATGGAGAGATGGGGAATTCGTATCGACAAAGATCTTTTGGCGAAACAAAGTGCAGAGCTTGAAACTGAAATCGCTGCTCTTGAAAAACAAATTCACTCTGAAGCCGGGGAGACTTTCAATGTTGGAAGCCCTAAGCAGTTGGGTGTGATTCTTTTTGAAAAGCTGAAACTGCCTGCGGGTAAAAAAACAAAGACGGGTTATTCGACGGGAGAAGAAGTTCTTACGGAGCTTGATCATCCTATTGCAAAACTAGTTTTGAAATGGCGTGAACTTTCCAAACTCAAGTCCACTTACGTTGATGCCTTGCCTGAAATGATCAGTCCTAAGGATGATCGTGTGCATACAAGATTCAATCAGGCACTTACGATGACGGGACGCCTTTCAAGTACGGATCCGAACCTACAGAATATTCCTATCCGCACGGCCCGCGGTCAGCAAGTTCGTCAGGCTTTTGTGGCGGCTCCAAGAATGAAATTGTTGTCGGTGGACTACTCACAGATCGAGCTTCGTATCTTGGCGCATATTTCAGAAGATCCGAATTTGATCAAAGCCTTCCAGGAGGACTTGGACATTCACTCCGCAACCGCGGCAGAAATCTACGGACTTCCTTTGACGGAGGTCACTTCAGAACTCCGTCGTTCCGCAAAAGCCGTGAACTTCGGTATTGCGTACGGACAAGGTGCTTTCGGTCTTGCAGAGAACCTCGGAATCTCCAGATCAGAAGCCAAAGAGATTATTGATCGTTACTTCGCTCGCTTTAAAAACGTGCGGGACTATATCGAAGGCACCATCAAAACGGCTCATGAACAGGGTTATGTAGAAACATTGTTTGGTCGTCGTCGTTACATCGAAGAGCTTCAGTCTAAAAACATGATGCTGAAAAAATTCGGGGAGCGTGCTGCGATCAATGCGCCTATTCAAGGAACCGCGAGTGACCTCGTGAAAAAGGCCATGATCGAAGTTTACGAAAAAGTTCCAGTGCGTATGCTTCTGCAGGTGCATGACGAATTGATCTTTGAAGGAACGGAAGAAGACTTGAATAAGCACACTCCGGAGCTTGTTTCTATCATGGAAAACGTCACTCAGTTGAAAGTGCCTTTGAAAGTGAATTACGCTATTGGCAACAACTGGGATGAGGCTCATTAATCGCGAAGTTCACTGCTTGTGAACTTCTGGTTTGTTCTTCGTCACAACGAAAATTTTGTTATTAAAAGGGCTTCGCAAGAGGCCCTTTTTCTTTATATTCATTCTGGCAAGCGTCTTTCCAGGCACACCCGTTGCTATTTTCTAGGGAACTTAAACCTTATGAAGGAAATAGTTATGAAGTTTTTAAATAAAGCTCTTTTAGGAATGATCACAGTAATGCTCGGGATGGCTTCTTTCGCGAAGGCCGCTGAAATCGTTTGCGTAGGAACCGATGGTGCTGGTCAGAACTTCGCGTTGCAACTGAAGCTGGAAAAAGGCATTCGCACGGTGAGCGGCGTTTTAAAAGCCCAAACAGTCAAAGGCATCAAAGTTATTAGCAAGAATGCAGGGCTCGCGGACCTCTATGGCAAAGAACCTGATTGGGAGACATTGCGATTCGACCGCGATCTTTATGTTGAATCTGATGAGGTATTTATGAACCTCTCAAAAGTCGCTCGTCAGAAATACGAAGGTGAGCTGTGCGGTCCGCATAATAACATCACTATTGGCGGAGTGCAGTTCACGTCAAACGACTGCTTGAATATCAGTTGCAGATCCAAAGGATTAAGCTCCTTAAGATAATAAAAAAGGCGGCCTTATGGTCGCCTTTTCTTATTCTGTTTCCCAACCCACAACTCTTCCGCCTTCAAAGTACACATAGCGTGTCTCTTTGCGAAAGCCTTGGGTTGTTGAAACCTGCCGCTGATATTTCCAGCGCTCGTTTTTATAGATCGGATTTCCCGAAACTTCGACACCCATAGGCTCACCCCAAGAACGTCGAACGTAATCTTGCGGCATCCCCACGGCGATATCTTGTGTCTCAATCAAATCTTTCATCTCCTCTTGAGGAGCTTGGGATCTTGACCAGATGTTATTGCGGTTGATCCACTGTTGGCGTCCCTCGATGGAGGGGATAGACAAAAAGCTGACTTTTTCAGAATCATTTTTAAGCCACGGGAGAATCTTGGAATATTGTTCTCTTTCTTTTTTAGAACTGAGAGAACGCTCCAACTGGCGAAGCTGTTGACGGGTTTTAATCTCTTCAAGGTCCTCAGAGTTTAAGGACGCCGGATCTTTTCCAAGTTCATAGGCTGTTTGACGTGTTTGGCGGTCATAACCGGTATTACGATCTTTTTGTTCCACATAAGGAATGCCCTCTTGGTATCCACTTCCAGCAGATCTTTGAAATTGCGCGCACCCTAATGTCGATAAAGCAACCAAAACAAACGGAAAAAAGGCTTTCATCAAACTCTCCCTAAGTATCCATCCTAGCCGATGGAGTCTCGTTTATAAATTGTTCTTGCGACGTATTTGGTTCTTTTCTTACAATCGTCTTGGGGAGATCAACTTGGTAGACAACGAAAGTACGACCAAAGTAGAGGATGAAAAAAAGGACGGAGCGCCAGAGGCGGAATCCGAAGAGCTTCTCTCGCTTGAATCCTTGGACTCTATCATCGCTGATGCAGACCCGGAGTTTTCCCAAGCTTTGAATGAAATCGGTCCCGATGACCCCGCAAACGTAGAAATTTATAACGAAGGCCTTGAACTAGAATACACCTTGGCTGACGAAGTGAAGCTTTGGAAGGCGACGCCTGGATATCGTCAGAAGCTTGTTAAAATTTTTCCGTTTCTTCCAGCTATTTCCTTCAAAATAAAAATGAAGCGCACAGCGTTTCGTTTAAGCTGGGCAAAGTGGAAAGAACAAGCCATCTATCGAATTAAAAATGCCGGACCGCTATTGCTTGCGTGGCTGAAAAATCAGCTTAAAAAAATGAAGGCCGGATTGGGCGCAGCCCTTGCGGTCTTTAAGTCTTTCTCGACAATCAAAAAAATCGCTTTTGTGGGATTGGTTGTGGTAACAGGGCTCGTCAGTTTTGTCTTATATAAAATGGCGACAAAAGGGCTGCTTCCTCCCGAAGAAGATCTTTTTGTGTCCTCGATGGCCGATTGGTCTCAGCAAAAAAATCAGTACGATCCAAAAACGGAAACCGAATCTTTTTACGAGTCCACGCGCACCTCGCAGAATATTCTCCTGATGAAAAAGATGATGGCGAATTTGCGTCGGTCTGCAGAGTCGGGCCCTAATCCAATGGGAGCTTTTGAATTTTACGTGGAAGGCACGGCCTCTGAAGTCGTTGTCGAAATCAAAGACCGTGAACCTGAAATGGAAGATCTTTTCCTGCGGACGATCGAAGAGATGACATTCGATCAGCTATCCACAGGGGAGGGGAAAAAACTTCTTTGCGATAAGTTGCGCAAAGAAGTGAATAAAGTTCTCACCAAAGGTTATGTGAGAAGAATCTTTATTAAGACGGCGATTATTAAGCCTTAGAAGCTGCTTCAGCTTCGCGGCCCGAGGCCGCTACGCTCTGCCGGCTCCGCTGCTAGACCTTAAACTGCGAAATGTCGATGTCGTAGTATTTCAAGCGGTCGTGCAAGGTGCTCTTCGGCATTCCTAAATCTTGCGCTGTTCTTCTTTGATTTCCTCTGTTCGCAGTCAGTCTTTTAATAATCATCTGTTTTTCGATTTCTTTAATCACGGGAATGTCGTTCACAACTTTTTCGTCATTTTTAAGCAAAGTTTTGTCGATCAGTTTTTCAATGTGTGATTCCAAAATCTGTTCGCGAGGATAAAGAGCGGCAGCACGGCTCACCAAGTTTTTAAGTTCACGGATATTTCCCGGCCATGGATGCTTTTTAAGTCTTGCAATGGCGCCGAATGAAAAACGCACTCTCATTTTGCGCGCGAAACCATAAAGAAGTTCTTCAAAGTCCTCCATACGATAAGTTAAAGCGGGGGGAGACACCGTGATGACATTCAAACGGAAATAAAGGTCAGAACGGAAAGCACCTTCTTTGATTTTATCACTTAAGTTTTGATGAGTGGCTGCAATAATTCGCACATCCGTCTTGATATTGCGATCAGCGCCCACAGGACGAATTTCATTGTTTTCAAGAGCACGCAAAAGTTTGGCCTGAAGGCTGTAGGAAAGATCTCCGATTTCGTCGAGGAACAACGTGCCTCCGCGCGCGGCTTCGAAAGCTCCTTTACGATCATTGATGGCGCCAGTGAAGCTTCCTTTAATATGACCAAAGAGCTCACTCTCAATCAGTGTCTCACTTAAAGCGCTGCAGTTCACACTGACAAAAGGACCGCGCTCGCGTTCACTGGTTTCATGAAGTTTTTGAGCGATGATATCCTTACCTGTTCCGGAAGGACCTAGAATTAATACTGGGAATTCCGTTTTGGCGACGTTGGCCAGAGTTTGCAACTCTTCATTCCACACGTCGTTACGGCTTTTCATAGGAAAAGCGCCGTCTTGATTTTGTTGTTCAAGAAAAATCATTTCGTGATGGCCGATGCGGATGATGTCGCCGTCTTGGAGGTAGGCTTCCATAATGCGGGCGTCGTTAACATAAGTTCCGCCGGCAGAGCGCAAATCGCGAATCAGATACGCACTATCTTTTTTCTCGATACGTGCGTGGCGATCAGAGACCTCGGTGGTGTCGAGCTGAAGCTGACATTGAGTGTCTTTTCCGAGGGTCATAAAATCAGTAAGGGGAAGAGTTCTCGTGTTTTCGCTTAAAATTTTGAGGTGGGGTTGCTGCATAAATGCCTCCTGTTATGGCAACCCTTCACTTCAAGAGCTTTGCCTCGCTTAAATCGAATTAAATGGGGTTTCGCGGGTTTCGACTCACCTTATTATTGGCTGAAGGACTAGCTTCTCAGAATTGAGAAAAGGGGTGAGCTCTGGTACCTTAAATCATGCCTAAGACGATTCAATTCATTAAAAGTGCCGTTCTGGCAAAAGATTATCCCGTAAGTAGAAAAGCTGAAGTTGCCATCGCCGGACGCTCCAACGCCGGAAAGTCATCTTTCATCAATGCGCTTGCGAAAAACAAAGTTGCCAAAGTGAGTTCGACGCCGGGGAAAACCCGTCTTTTGAATTTCTTTGATATGGAAGATTCTTATAACTTGGTCGATATGCCTGGTTACGGATTTGCCGCGCGCTCAGGCGATGAAATGAAAGAATGGCACATGATGATTGAGACTTATCTCATGACTCGTGAAAACCTATGCGGGCTTCTTTTGATCATGGATATTCGCCGTGCATGGACGGAAGACGAAGAACTCCTTAAAGAATTCTCGGACCGTCGAGGCTTTCCAATGGCTGTCGTTCTGACTAAAGCTGACAAACTTTCTCGCAGTCAGATGATGCAAGCGGTAGCGAAAATCAAAAAAACATCAGGCTTAAGCGCGGTCTTTCCGGTTTCTTCTTTGAAAAAAGAAGGACAGAACGCGGTTGAAGATTACATGTACGAAAATTGGGTGAAGGATTTATGAATATTGTCGGAGTGATTCCCGCTCGCTATGGTTCAACTCGTTTTCCTGGAAAACCGCTGGTGAACCTAAAAGGCCGTCCCCTGATTCAGTGGACGATCGAGGGCGCGAAGAAGTCCCGTCTTTTAAACGATCTCATTGTTGCGACTGACGATGAACGAATCAAAGCGGCGGCGGAAGCTGTCGGCGCAAAAGTTGTGATGACGGCGAGTGAGCTTCCAACGGGCAGTGATCGTATTCATGCCGCTATCAAAGATATTTCCTGTGATGTTGTTGTTAATATTCAAGGTGATGAACCGCTCGTCACAGGTGAGCTCATTGATCGTTTGGCGCAAGTCTTTGTGAATGAACCTGCGATGGATATGGCGACGCTCGCTCATCCCATCAGTGAAGAAGAACTGCAATCTCCGAATGCCGTTAAAGTTGTGATGAATCACAAAGATGAAGCTTTGTATTTCAGTCGCTATGCGATTCCTTATTCTCGTAGCAAAGCTTCAGAGATGGGCACTTACGAAGGATGCCTTAAGCATATTGGCATGTATGCTTATTCGAAAAAGTTTTTGAAAGAGTTCTGTGAGGCGTCCCCGGCTCTCATCGAGAAAGCAGAGAGCCTGGAGCAACTCAGAGCTTTGTATTTAGGTGCAAAAATTAAAGTAATCAGAGTCAAGGAAGCAAGTCTCGGGGTGGATACTCCCGAAGATTTGGTGCGACTCGAAAAACTCTTAAGTCAACAGGGGATGTAATGGCGAAGAGAAAGACAACCGAAAAGAAGACGACGAAGGTGTCGACAGCGAAGTCGACACGTAAAGCGTTGAAACAAAAATTCATCTTTGTCACCGGGGGAGTTGTTTCCTCTATTGGTAAAGGTCTGACGGCGGCAAGCCTTGGAGCTTTGCTCGAAGCGCGCGGTCACCGTGTGACAATCATGAAGTTCGATCCTTATTTGAATGTGGATCCGGGAACGATGTCTCCGTTTCAACACGGTGAAGTGTATGTGACGGAAGATGGTGCGGAGACGGATTTGGATTTGGGTCACTATGAAAGGTTCACGTCAGCGATCATGAATCGCTCTAATTCTGTATCAACAGGTCAAATCTATGACACTGTTTTGGCGCGTGAACGTCGTGGGGATTATTTGGGCGGAACGGTTCAAGTCATTCCTCACATCACGGAAGAAATCAAAGCTCGTATCTATGAAGCCGCTCAAGGCAGTGAAATCATTTTAGTAGAAATCGGTGGAACTGTCGGGGATATCGAGAGTCAGCCGTTCCTTGAAGCCATTCGTCAAATGCGTTTGGATGTGGGACAAGAAAATTCAGTTCTTTTGCATGTGACGTATGTTCCGTACATTGCAGCCGCTGGAGAGTTGAAATCAAAACCAACTCAGCACTCGGTGAAGGAACTTCGTGAAATCGGTTTGCAACCGGATTTCTTGGTGTGCCGTAGTGAAAAAGTCATTGATGAGAATTTAAAAGCGAAAATTGGTTTGTTCTGTTCAGTAAAAACAGAAAACGTCATCGCAGCCCAAGACAGCCGTTTTATTTATGAAGTGCCGTTGGCCTTGCATAGAGAAAAATTAGATGAATTGATCGTGGCTCGTCTGGGAATTGCTCCGGGAAAAAAACTGGATCTTAAAGGGTGGCAAAATCTTGTGAAGGTTTTAAGCAACCCGGCTCACACGGTGAAAATCGGTGTGGTGGGTAAGTATGTGGACTTGAAAGAGTCTTACAAATCTTTGCATGAATCTTTGGTTCATGGCGGGATTGCGAACAATGCCCGTGTTGAAATCATCTACGTGGATTCTGAAAAAGTGACGGACAAAACGGTTCATCAACTTTTAGGAAAAGTGGATGGCATTCTTGTTCCTGGTGGTTTCGGAACTCGTGGTGTGGAAGGAAAAATCACGGCTATCAAGTACGCTCGTGAAAAAAGAGTTCCTTTCTTTGGAATCTGTTTTGGAATGCAATTGTCAGCTATTGAGTTTGCTCGCAACGTGTGTGGCATTAAAGATGCGACCAGTCGCGAATTTCATGCAGAAAATAAACGCAGCGGGAACTTTGTTATCGATTCGATGGTGGAGCAAAGAGGAATCGTTAACAAAGGTGGAACGATGCGCTTAGGAGCTTTTCCTTGTGCGTTGGCTTCAGGTACTCGCGCGCATCAGGTGTACAAAGCGTCTTCGATTATGGAACGTCATCGTCACCGTTTTGAATTTAATAATAAATATAAAGCACTGTTTGAAAAAAATGGCATGGTGGCTTCGGGAATCTGTAAAGAGCGTGATCTTGTTGAGATCGTCGAACTTCCAGATCATCCGTGGTTTATTGGTGTGCAATTCCATCCGGAATTTAAATCTAAGCCGTTAGCTCCACATCCACTCTTCGTGCATTTTGTAAAAGCCGGATTGAAGAGAAAGTAGTCAGGAAGGATTTTTGGCAATGTCAAAAGTAGTTCAACAAGGTCTTCGTGTTTTAGAAGTGGAAGCGCAAGCCATCATGGGATTGCGTGAACGCATTGGTGCGGAGTTCGAGCAAGCCGTAAAGATGATTAAAGAGTGCAAAGGAAAACTTGTTCTCACAGGAATGGGTAAGTCCGGTCAAATCGCTCGAAAGCTTGCGAGCACTTTTTCTTCAACAGGAACTCCTGCTGTTTTCTTGCATCCGGCAGAGAGTTCGCACGGAGATTTGGGCCTTGTTGAAAGTGACGACGTTGTGATGGCGCTTTCTTATGGTGGGGAGTCCCCGGAGTTTTCTGGCATTTTAAGATTCGTGGCGCGCAAAGGAATTCCTTTGATTGCGATCACGGGAAAACCTGGGTCTTCACTTGCAAAAGCGGCACAAGTCACTTTGAACGTGCATGTTTCTGAAGAGGCGTGTCCTCTAGGGCTTGCGCCCACAGCAAGTAGTACTGCGACTTTGGCGATGGGTGATGCAATTGCCATGGCGGTGATGGCTGAAAAAGGATTTAGCTCTGAAGACTTTGCCGAGTTCCATCCAGGTGGCAGCCTTGGCTATCGTCTTTTGACTCGTGTGAAAGATGTGATGCACGCAGGAGACGCTTTGCCGACGGTGGGTCTTGAGGCTCCGATTCGTCAGGTGTTCTCGATCATGACTCATAAAGATGTTCGTGGTGCCGCAGGTATCGTGGATAACAACGGTGATCTTGTCGGGGTTATTACCGATGGTCAGATTCGTCGTCGTCTTGAAAAAAGTGATGATCCTTTGACGGGTGTTGCGAAAGATTTGATGACAACAAATCCACGCACGGTCGACGTGAATGAACTGGCGGAAAAAGCTTTGTTTGTGATGGAGCAATTCCAAATCAATATGCTTTTTGTGCTTGATAAAGAATCTTCGCAGCCCAAAAAACCAGTGGGCATTTTGCACGTTCAAGATCTTTTGCGTGCTCGTGTTCGTTAAGGTCGTTGTTAAGGGGCAAGGCACGTGATGTGTCTTGCCAAGATCGTTCTCTCTTTTATCTAGTTAAATTTTGTTCCTATAAAATGTCGGAGAGGTGTCTATGAGAATCTCCGACGTCTCTATTCGCAATACCGTTTTTGCCTGGATGCTTTTTGCAGGCTTTCTTATTTTCGGTTTTATTTCTTTTATACGTTTAGGAGTGAGCCAATTACCTGATGTCGACTTTCCCGTTGTTAACGTATCTCTTACTTTGCAAGGGGCGGCTCCTGAGATTATGGAAACCAGTGTGGTCGATCCGGTGGAAGATGCCTTGTCTTCCGTGGAAGGTGTGGAGCGCATCAGTTCTATCAGTAAAACGGGAGTGGCAAATATCACCATTGAGTTTGAACTGGATCGCAATATCGATTCCGCTTTGCAGGAGGTGCAGACAAAGGTTGCTCAGGCACAAAGACTGTTACCTCCGAACGTGGATCCTCCTGTGATCACAAAAACCAATCCCGATGATCAACCGATCATTTGGCTTGCCCTGACTTATGAAAAAAATGATCCGTATTTTTTAATGAGCTACGCCAAAGATTATTTGAAAGACCGTTTTACGATGGTGCCTGGAGTGGGTGACATAATACTTGGTGGCTATACGGATCCCGCCATGCGTGTCTGGGTGGACTCCAAAAAATTGAAGAATAGAAATATGGCCGTCGGGGACGTGATGGATTCAATCCGTTCACAACATGCCGAGATTCCCGGTGGATTTATTCAAAACAAGACAAATGCATTTAACGTGCGCACCTTAGGGGAGTTTACCGATGCCAAGGGCTTTGACGATATGATTGTCAATCGCCGTGCCGGAATGAATATTCAGGATCCGTTAAATATTGTGCGTTTGAAAGACGTTGGATATGCCGAAGAGTCGCTAGCCGAAGTTTATCGTATCTCTCGTTTCGACGGCGTTCAGGCGTTGGGTTTAGGTATTAAAAAACAATTAGGTTCCAACGCCGTGGCCGTTGCCACCGCCGTTAAAGAAAAAATAAAAGATATTCAAAACGAGCTTCCGACGGGAATGAAGGTTCAAATCAACTTTGACTCATCCCGATTTATTGAGCAGTCCATTCATGAAATGATTAAGCATCTGACCCTGGCTGTGTTGTTGACCTCCTTAGTGTGTTGGGTGTTTTTGGGAAGTTTCACGGCGACGCTCAATGTGCTTTTGGCGATCCCGACATCCATCATGGGTGCTTTTATCGGAATTTACTTTTTTGGTTTTACATTGAACACGTTCACTTTATTGGGACTCACGTTAGCCATTGGTATTGTAGTCGACGATGCCATCATGGTTCTGGAAAATATTTTTCGTTATAACGAACGGGGAATGGGACCCATCGAGTCAGCCATTATTGGCGCGCGCGAAATCACGTTCGCAGCTCTTGCTGCTAGTATTGCGATCATCGCGATCTTCTTGCCAGTCGCCTTTATGAAGGGTGTGATTGGAAAATTCTTTTTACAATATGGGGTGACGATTTCTTTAGCTGTGGCGTTGTCATTGATGGAATCTTTAACGATCACGCCGATGCGTTGTTCAAGTTTTGTTCATCCGGGTCATCGCACAACTAAAATGGGGCAGATGTTTGAGAACTTTATGGATGCTTGGAGGAATTTCTACAGTCTCACGTTGAGTTGGACTTTGAGCCATCGCTGGAGTGTTTTGCTTGGATCCTTGGTATTTGTCTTGGCGTCTTTTTACTCCTTGAGTTTCCTCAATAAAGAACTCACGCCGGTGCAAGATCAGGGACTGTTTATTTTGCGCTTGATGCTTCCGGTGGGATCTTCTTTAGCAAACACCAATGACAAAGCTCACGAAGTTGAGAAATGGCTGCGCTCTCGACCCGAGCTGTCTCATCTTTACGTTGCCGTTGGGGGAGTCGGTGGCGCCGGAGGAAGCGATACCAATACCGGAATGATGTTTGTCACTATGAAAGATCAAGGCCAACGCGGAATAGATCCGCAAATGGGAAAAGAGTTAACGCAGCAAGATTTTATGGGAGTGGCCCGCAAAGAGCTTAGTAAGATTTCAGGTCTTAAAGTTTTTATGATGGACCTTTCAAGTCGCGGTTTCTCGACGGGGAAAGGTTATCCTATTGAGTTCGTCCTGCAGGGACCCGCATGGGATAAGTTGGCGGATCTGAGTGAAAAAATGAAAACTGATATGAGAAATTCAGGTTTGATGGTGGACGTGGATTCTGATTACCTCGAGGGAATGCCAGAGATTCGAATCACACCCAATCGCGATCAGGCAGCCACCCGTGGAGTGAGTGTTGAAGATATTGGAACGACAATACAAGCGATGATTGGTGGAGTGAAAAATGGTCAATACACAAAGAATGGGCATCGTTATGATATTTACGTTCAGCTCAAAAAAGAACCTGATCCTCGCGTCGAATTTAAAGATATTCTTATCGTCAATGGCAGAAACAATCTAATTCCTCTTTCTAAAGTAAGTGACCTCGAAGAAAAACCAAGCCTTCAACAAATCACACGTGTGAATCGTCAGCGCGCGATTACGATTTATTCAAACTTAGCTCCCGGTGCATCCCAAGAGAAAGCGTTGCAGTTTGTGCAGGACAAAGCGAAGAGTTTGCCGCCCACGTACTTTGTCTCACAGTCGGGTGCGACAAAAACTTTTCAGGAGTCTTTTAATAGTTTGATTTTCGCTTTGGCGCTGGGAATTTTAGTGGCCTATATGGTTCTTGCAAGTCAGTTTAATTCTTTTCTAGATCCGTTAACGGTTTTGATGGCGTTGCCTTTTAGTTTTAGCGGTGCTTTTTTCGCCTTAGTTTTAATGAAACAATCTATCAATATGTATTCGATGATCGGCGTTCTTCTTTTAATGGGGATCGTAAAAAAGAATTCGATCTTGCTGATTGATTTCACCAACGCCGTCAGAGACAGGGACTCCTCGAAGGGAGCGAACGAAGCATTGAAAGAGGCCTGTCCCGTTCGTCTTCGTCCGATTATCATGACTTCATTTGCGACAATGGCAGCCGCTATTCCTTCCGCCCTGGCGTCAGGAGCGGGCTCCGAAACTTTTAAGCCTATGGCGATCACTTTGATCGGCGGTGTTTTCATTTCGACGTTTCTTACGTTGTATGTTGTACCTGCTACCTATTCACTGGTGGAAAGATTTAGAAAACGTGATGTGCGTAAGAAAGAAGTGACGCAGGCTTTTGAAACAGTCGGTGACAAAGCGGGGATCAGTTTTCAGCCGATGCCCGATTTTATTGAAGACCAAGACAAACCGACTCCTAAAGAGACGACTGTTTCACAGGATAAGACGTAAAAATGGTCTCCCGGCGACCGTCCGCTTAAAGGGGACGGCTCTGTGGTACAGAAATATGAAATCTGATCCAGTTTAAGCATTTAAGCTCCGAAAAGAATATTAAGACGCGACATCTGAACGTTTATGAGGGGCTTAAAATGAAAATAATCCTGATGGGTTTGATATTTTGGGGATGTTGGGCTCACGCCAATCCGCTAAATTTAACTTATCAAGGACGTATCGTTAAAGCGGATGGGACTCCTTTAGAATATTCCAATGTCAGTTTTCTTTTTGAAATCGCCAATCCCAACGGAAGCTGCGTGATCTATCGCGAGCAAATCGATGGTATCAATATGGCGAATTCCAAAGGTGTTTTTGATGTTCCTATCGGTGTGGGAACACGCTTATTTCCGACGGCTCCCGTTTATAAAATTTCAAGTTCCTTTGATAATTCTGTCATTCACAACTGCTATGGCGGAGCAACTTACACGGCTCTTGAAGATGACACTCGTGTTTTGCGGGTGCAATTTCATGATGGAACAGGTTGGAAACTAATCAGTCCCTCGAATGTGATTCGTTCTGTGCCTTACGCTTTGTCAGCGTTTTCTGCAACGAAGCTGGGAAATTTAGGTGTCAGTGATTTTCTTTTAAAAACAAATCTTCCGGGAGCGGCCTGTGGAGCAGGACAGGTTATAACATTTGACGGCACAAACTTTAGCTGTGTTGTTGATTCTGGAGGATCTGGTGTTATTAATGATGTCATTGCTGGAACGGGAATTAGTGTTTCGGGAACATCAACGAAAACCGTTTCGGTAAATATTGGTTCTACTGCTGGAACAGTCGCTGCGGGTGATGATGCACGCTTTACGAATGCTCGCATTCCTACTGGTCCCGCCAGTGGAGATTTATCAGGAACTTATCCGAATCCTTCCGTATCGAAACTCCAAGGAGTGGCGGTTTCTAATACAGCTCCGACTTTAGGGCACTTTTTAAAATTTGACGGCTCTCAATGGGGAAGTTCTGCAATCGCAACAAGTGATATTACAAATCTAAATGCGACGTTGAGTAATTATCATACGGTAGCTGCCTTTAATACGGCTGTTGTAAATGCGAACTGTGCGGCCCACCAGACTCCGTATTGGAATTCTGTCTCTAGTTCTTTTCAATGTCAGACCATCAATGTTTCTGTTGCGGGTGACGTGAGCGGAACTATTGGAGCTGTTTCTGTTAATAAGATTAAAGGTGTTGATGTTGATACAACAGGATTAACTACTGGCCAAGTTTTAAAGTATGACGGAACAAAATGGGCTCCTGCTTCTGATAATAATGCTGGTGGTACTGTTACGAATATCGCAACAGGTACTGGCTTAAGTGGTGGTCCTATTACTTCTACAGGAACGATTTCTTTAGCTAACACCGCAGTGACTCCTGGTTCTTATGGTTCAACAACTCAAGTTGGCACTTTCACTGTTGATGCTCAAGGACGCTTAACCGCAGCTTCGAATTCTGCGATTGCTTTTCCTGTGACTTCTGTTGCAACTAAAACCGGTGCTGTCACTTTAGATTATGGCGATATCAACAGTGCCGCTTCAAAATATCTTACTTACAAACCGAACAATGTCGCTTGTAATGATGGCCAAGTAATTAAATGGATCGCTGCCAACTCTCGATGGGAATGTGCGAACGATGTCGATACAAATGCGGGTGGTACTGTCACAAATGTCACAAGTGCTAATAGTTATTTATCTGTGACAACAGGAAATACAACTCCCGTTCTAA
>NZ_CAMLDV010000048.1 GCF_946478835.1 uncultured Bdellovibrio sp.
CAGACAAATCTCCGCCAGCAGCACCCGTTGGAACACGAGCATTGGTAAAACGAGAGTCATCACCCGCAGCCACTGTTCCCGCCGTCGTGCCCACGTTCAATGTCAATTGTGGAGTAGAGGCGGGATTCGCCACACTCAAATAAGCATTTGCCGAACTTACTGTCGTCACAGTTCCGCCGCTGGCTCCCGTTACCGGAGCACAAACCATCGCCGTTCCATTCCAACTTAAAAATTCATTGGCGGCACAAGTTGGAACTCCTGTTTTTAAAACGAAATCATTTTCAGTTTTTGTACCGAGTTTTGCAGCAGAAGCCGCATAAGCAGAATAAGGAACTGTGCGAATTTCGTTATCAGGACTGATCACCTTCCAACCAGTACCGTCATGAAATTGAACCCTCAAGATCCGGGCATGACCTTCTGTCGGCGTATAAGAACTAACGACGTTGTTATTAGGATCAGCGCAATCCTGTGTTTGACTATTATCAAAAACACTCAATAAAGTTTTTGTCGGAGAAGGAGGAAACAGTTTTGTTCCGGTGCCAATAGGCACGTCAAAAACTCCGTGGCTATTGGTCATATCGATACCGCTTTTTTGTTCACGATAGATAACGCATGTGCCGTTGTTACTCGTAATTTCAAACAAAAAACTGACGTTGTTGTATTCTAAAGGAGAACCGTCGGTCTTAACGATGCGACCTTGATAGGTCAAAAAATTAGGCGCTGCTTCCATTGAAACAGAAAAAAAGAAGGCCAATAAAAACAAGTACGTACAAAGAGGGCTCTTCATACATTCTTTATCGGAAATTTAACAAAGAAACTGAAGACGATCTCAGTTTGAGACGATTAATAATGCGGTGGCTTTTCTCCAGGACCACGAACATCGTCTCCGTCGCCTAGACCTTGCAGACGTTTCGTCAGGGCTTGCAAGAGGCCTTCTAGTTTATCAATTGTTTGCTGCTGTTGATAAAGAACCTGGTTGAGTTCTTCCAAAAGGAATTCCTGATGAGCGATTTTGGTTTCAAGATCTATAAAGCGTTGTTCAGACATGCGCTGCTTTTCCCACTTTTTAGGCTCTAATACAAGTGTAAATTCTGCTCAGGCTGAAGCACTTCCGTGGTATGAACTCCAATAGAAAGATGGATGGAGTCGGTCATGGCCTGCGCTTTATGCCAGTAGCCTGCGGGAATATAGAGCCAGTCGCCCGCCTTAAGCCAACAGCGGATTTCAGGAGCCGGAGGCTCCCGTAGAAAATATTCCCGCTGTGAAGCTTTGCGGTCTAGGGGACGGGGAGTCGTGGTGTTTTTACGCAAGCGAAATTCTTTTTCTCCAAAAGTTTGAATCACGAAAACGTCGTCTAAATCATAATGCCATTCAAAGCCCTCTTGTTGCGCGGGTGTACAGTAGACTTGTAAGTCAATCGGGCATTGAAAGAAGGATTGAAAATCATAGGCAATCATTCGTGTGACAGGATGAGCGTGTTCGGCATGACGAACTAAAAGAGTGCGATTGTTTTTAAATCCATGCAGAAATTGTTCTTTGCTTAGAGTCCCGGTATTAAGAGCTGAGTCCTCAGGAAGCTTTCCCTGCATCGGAAGCCAGCAATCACTGTGACGATTTTCCAAAATTTCTTGCAGCATAAACCACGAGATGCAGTTTTTCATGAAGAGCGCTTTTTCGGGAGCCGCAAAGGGACGTTCTTTAGCAATGTACTCTTGAGAAAACATAGAAAAAGGAATGGGGGAAAGAAGTTCTTCCAGAATCGACATAAGTGACTCCTTAAAAAAACTTCTTACCTTGCTCTTAAACGAACGAACAAATTAATCTTAGGAAAATTACGCAGCTTTCACTTTCACTTTGTCAGCGGCCTCAGCTTCGTAATCAGAATAAGGTGTGCTGACTTCTACCATAGTGCCATCTGCTGCGCGATAACCACGAACCTTGAACATCTTTAATGCTTCAGAGCGGCCTTTCACTTCGGCGGCACCGGCAAGTTCTGTTTTGAAATCTTCGCCGATTTTTTCAATGACAGTGTCTGAAATCAAAAGATCCGCACCGAAAGCTTTTGTGGAAGCTTCGATACGTGAGGCGGTATTGACCGTGTTCCCGATAACAGTATATTCCATACGCTCGTCAGAACCGATTGTTCCTGAAATTGCGGCTCCGGCATGAAGACCCATACCGATATTGATCGCAGGTTGACCACGGGAAATACGCAGTTCATTAAGACCCTCAAGAGCTTTCCTCATTTCAAGGCAAGCACGAACGGCATTGTGAGCATCGCGCTCAGAACCTTTCGGTGCACCCCACACGGCCATAATCGCATCACCGATAAATTTATCGACGACACCCCCGTGCGAGTTGATGATTTTAACCATCACGCCAAAGTATTCATTCAGCATTTCGACGACTTCTTCCGGAGAACGTTTTTCTGAAAAGGCCGTGAAACCCCGAATATCCGAGAAGAAGACCACGACTTCTTTCGACTGACCGCCGACCCCGATGTCTTTGCTGATCAAGTCTTCAGCGACAGAAGAGCCGTGGAACTTCGAGAAAAGGTTTTTCACCTTATCACGTTCCTTAAGACCTTCCGTCATGTGATCAAACGCTTCGGCCAAGTCACCCACTTCATCGTGAGAACGAACTTGCGCACGGGCTTTCACATCGAAATTCCCTTTAGAAACCAAGTTGATCATGTCCGCCAATTTTTCAATCGGGGAGGTGAGCGTCATAGAGAAAAGGAAGATAAAGAAGATCGCCATGGAGATCGCAGATCCCGCGACGAAAATCGCTCGACGTTTAACCTCATGTGACACTTCCAGAATTGTTTCCTCGGAAGTTTGTGAAATCAACGTCGCACCAAAAGATGTTTTTACAGAAGCGCCAAAATAGTTTTTATCAAAGTCAGGATCGACAAACTTCGTTTGATACTGAGGTGATTTTTGCGCCAAGGCTTTTTGCACAAAAGGATTTTTTGCCAAGTTCAGTCTTGCCATGGCCTTTTGTTCATCTTTATGCGCTAAAAGTTCACCGTAACGATCCACAAGATACTGCGTTCTTTCAGAAGGATCCGTGAATGGTTTTTCAAGTGGAGCTAAAGCAATGTCTGCCAAAGCAATGTGCGTGATTTTTCCTTGAGCGTCACGCACCAAAGGAATACCAATCGTGATCATCGCCGGAGCTTTTGGATAGGAAGCATTTTTAAGTTCCACACTTCCTTGCGCAACCGAACGCAAAGGAAACTTCTGCCACGAGCGCACATGAATAATATAAGTGCTGGAAAGGCCATAAGGCTTAAGCACTTCTTCTTTTACTTTACGCGCGACAGTTTCAACAGAGCTTCCATCCAATTTTAAAACTTCAAGAGCGATAAAATTTTTATCTTTCGTAAAACTAAAATCAAAGTCATCACCTGTGGCTGTTTCCGCAGTCGTTCCCTTCATTAAAAGAGACGCGCTGACGCGGGTTTTTTCCACCAAAGAGCCGATGATGTTTTCAACTTCTTTCGCCTTAGCTGCCGCAGATTCCAAGTTCGCAATATCGACTTGCTCAGAAGATTTCTTTTCAAAGAAGTCTGAAGAGATCCAAGTGATCGTTCCTGTTGCGGCGACCAGAATCAGAATCGTTACTGTGATGAGTTTTGTTGAAATAGGTATTCTCATAACAATCTCCAGGCTAGAAAGCCCACTCCGCAAAAATGTTTAGATAGTTTCCGACGATAGTGGACTCGTTCACATCGCCATCCACGGCAAAGTTGTCAGGACGAGGCACGGCATTGTAAGACATTTTGTCTTCACGACGAGCATAACCGACAAGGCCTGTGAAAGTCGGGGTGAAACGATAACTTCCTAAAAATCCAAATTGAGTTGAAAGCGCCGGACGCAGCGGTTCTCCGTTAGGTGTGCTAATTTTCAACAATGACATGTACAAGTGCGCGTTGATTTGCAATCCCAGTTTTGGCGTGAGAGAGTACCAATACTCTGCGCCTACATGCGGACCCGCCGATGTGATTTTTAAGTCTTGCGATTGCCCTGAGAAAGGATCGCCGACAGTTTCAGGAAGTTCCTTGTAATAAGGTCCCATTTGGAAACGCACTTCGCCGCGGTCTCCGATGGTCTGTCTATAAACGGCGTTGACCTCTGCCGAAGCAAAGGTCTGGGTTTTTCCATTAAATGTGAAACCGCTTAAATCTATAATACTTAAAAATCCCCACGGCGTGTTTGGATTAAACCATCCTAAACCCATCCGACCTGTTCCGCCCATGGCACTGTAGGCGACAGCCGAGTTCTTTTCGGGATTGCTTCCGCGGAACTGCATTTCTGTTATCAGATAACTGGCAACGGCATACCAACCTGTCACGCGATCAATAGATTTTCTAACAAGAGCGGTGTATTCCGCTGCCGGAGAACGATCTCCATGACGAACAGAAAAACTTTGTTTTGCAAGAGGAGAACTTGGGCGCATGTCCGATTTTGCACGTACAGCCACTTGGTATTTTCCACCGGGCCACGTTTCATCAAACGGCAGGGTGTCTTCCTGAGTGTTCTCAATGACTTTAAACTTTTCCCATTTTTTTGCTTTTTCATTGAGTTTCAAAACGTAAACATCATAGCGAGAAGCATAGTCCGGACGAGTCCATTTGATTTCGCGCACGAATTCACTTTCAGGTTTTTCGATCTTCGGATTTTCAATGCCTTTACCTAAAACTGAAAATTGCCCTACGGATGTCGCATCACTTTGAATGCCGTCTTTGTTTGCGGCCGACACTTTCCATGTGTAGTTCATCGCTACGGGAAGTTCGACTTTGATATGCGTGTCGTTCAAAGTTTCTGAAACTTGCGTTTTTCCGTCCTCTGAAGTCAAAGTGAATTGATATTGGTCAGCACCACCCACGGGAGCCCATTGGAAATCCATTTTCACTTTGTCAGATTCTTTGGAGACAATACGTGAACGGGAAGCCGGGAATTTTAAGACAGCTGTTTCAAGACCGACGTTGAATTCACTCGGCGGACTCCATTCACCAGGAACGCCACGATAATCGCGCGAACGCAACTTCATCATGTATTTTCCCGGAGCCAAGCGGCCATTCCAGGCAGCCTCTTTCACTTTGAAAGTGAAGGTTTTACCTTTGCCGTCTTCCTTATCGTCTTCTTTGCTTTGTGAAAGTTCGATTTCATAGGATTTAGCACCTTCAATAGCTTCCCACTCAAAGTTCACCAAACGGCGAAACGGCGCCGCCCAGACCGCTGCGGTCCAGAATGTGAAAATAAGAATGAAAAGCGAAGCGCTCAATCGCATCAATTTACCTTAATCTTCTTTAAAGTCGGCGCGCGAACGTTGGATTTATCCGGCACAAGAAGTTTGCGCACAGGACCCGGTTCACTCGAACGACCATAAGAGTCTGTTGCCGACACTTGAACTTCGTATTCACCCGGCAAAAGATTTTTTAATGCTGTCGTGTTATTCGTATACTTACTTCGTTTTAATTGTTTTCCGTCTTTACTGATCGTGAGCCAATATTCTTGAGCTCCTTCGATCTTGGACCACTCCAATTGGGATCTTCCGTCCATTGACGCTTGCAACATGCCTTCCGCAGGAACAAATGTAGGCGCTTGCAACAATGGCAACGGAGCCACCGTCAAAGTTTGTGATGTCGTTGTGCCAAGAACTTGACCGTCTTTATTCAAAGCTTCAATGGAAGCAATGTAACGACCTGGTTTGGTCACAGGCGTTGTGAGTTTTGTATCTTTTACTTCAACACTCGAAGCTGTCGCAGGATCTGCGTTTTCCTCCATGAGTTTCACGCGCCACAAAGACACTTGGTCTGCTTTGTCGACTTTCCAACTCAAACCCAAACGGGGAGATTCCACATAGTATTGAGTCACTTGCGTTTCAGGAATTGTGAAATTCACTTGCACTGGAACAAGTGGAGGTGGTTCCAGTTTAACTTGTTCTGCTGGTTTGACAGCGAACTTTTGCACCTTACCCAAGACGGGTTTGTCGGAGTCTGTATAATAAGAACTCATACGCCAGTAATAAGTGCCAGGCTTTAACGCGGGAACGACGAAACTTTCCTCTTTAGAGAAAGTCTGTGAAGTCACTTTGTTTTTTAAGTTAGCGTCACTCCAAACTTCCAAAGTGGTTTGACGAGTGTCGTCTCCTTTTTGCCATTTAAAGGTCATATCAAAAGGCGTCGTTGTCGCTGGAATCTCTGCATCTGCCGTCGGGAAGACGACTGTCGGAGCATAACGGGCGACGACTTCTGTTTTATAGATCGGGCTTTCGGCGACCACTTTCCCTTCTTTGGATGTCGCTACAAGTTTCCAGTAATGACGCCCGAAGGGAAGTGAAGCCATGGTTTGATTTTGATTCAAAGGAGCTTTTACAAACTCTTTGAGAAGTTTACGACTTGGTCCCACCCACAAAGACACTTGTGTGTTGTAAGGGAAACCCTGCCACTGGAATGGAATCGGTTGCAAAGATTCAGCATCCATCGCAATAGGTTTTGCGGGGGATGGAGTCAAAATGCGAATTTCAGAAGACGTCGAAGTCAAATCTTTGCTTTGACCGTCGTTGCTTTTAATAGAAGCTTTACCTTCCAAGACTTGGACATCGACAGAATTACCGCGGCCTTTTGATAACGAAGCAGAAGCTTGTGAGAGATCGACTTTTCCATTCGCTGAGTTTAAGACGAGGCCTGGAGCACCGGCTTCGGCACCACCGGCTTTCGCGTTGACGAACAAACTACCTTCCATCAAATCGAGAGCGATTTCGCCTTCGGATTTTTTAATCACGATAAGCGACTCTGGCTCCAAATCCAAATAACGATCTGAGTCGACAAATTGAATGCGCACTTCACCGCGCTCACTCGTACGAATCGCTTCGCCGTTGTACAAAGGCTCACCCGTATTGACGAGTTGCCATAGCAAGCGCGAAGCAGGACGGCGTTGAATATCTTCAACAACTTTGCCTACATACGCCAAAGGTTTTTCATTTCCGTGGGATGAGATGCGATGATCGGAGGATTGATACCAATACCAGGTCACAGCAAAAACGGATGACGAGCTGAGCGCAGCGATAAGCAATCGTTTCCACTGTTTTTTCATCAATTCCTCCTCCTGGTTTTTTCGGAGAAAATGTCGGGATATTTAATAGCGCTTAAGTCTAGGTCCGAGAGAATGTGGAAGATTTGTTCGGGCAGATGGTCTAGAGTCTTGCGATATGGACAATAACAAGAACTACATTACGCCCGAAGGTCTAGCAAAATTGAAAGCCGAGTACCATGAGCTGATGCACGTGGAAAGACCGAAACTTGTTGAGGTTGTGGCGTGGGCTGCGAGTAATGGCGACCGCTCCGAAAATGCAGATTATCAATACGGCAAACGTCGTTTGCGCGAAATTGATCGTCGCGTGCACTTTCTTACAAAAAGAATTGAAGACGCTGAAATAGTGGACCCTAAAACTATGAAAGGGAGCACTGTTCTTTTCAGTGCCACCGTGACGTTAGCGAATGAAGATGGCGACGAAGTGACTTATCAAATTGTAGGTGAAGACGAGTTTGATCCTAAACTTGGAAAGATTTCTTGGAAGTCTCCGGTGGCCAAGGCGCTATTAGGAAAAAAGCTCGGAGATGAGGTTCGAATAGTCAAACCCGCCGGCGAAGAGTTCGTAACTATCGAGAATGTCGAGTATAAGTAAAATTTTCAGATTCTGTCAGGGCTCCGCCGGTTTTTATACATTTTTTGAAACTCGTTATGCATTAGAGATTGTATTTGTCCGCATTATTGAGGAGACTCCTCCGCAATGGAGGGGGATCCATGAAATTTGTTGCGAATTACGTACTAGCATTTTTAGCATTCACTGTTGTTTTTTCTTCTTTCAATTCTGCCGAGGCAAAACGCCGCAATCGCAAAGAGCAAATCGAAAATTCAGATCAAAGTTCAAAGGAAGATTCTTCTTCTCAAGGAACTCAAGCCGTTGATAACAACGCGAATGACTCTGATATTGTTCGGGCTGTTAACGAACAACGCCGCGTGAACTTTGTTGAAGGTGGCGGCATGGTTGTGACGAAAGTTTTGCCTGACGACAACAATGGTTTAAAGCATCAAAAATGGGTTGTGCGTCTTTCTAATGGAAAGACCATGCAGGCTGTGTATAATTCAGACATGTGCCCTCGCGTACCGGTTAAAGTAGGTGACGTGGTTGCGATGGGTGGAATGTTCCTTTGGACGAACACAGGAGCGCTTCTTCACTGGTTGCATCACGATCCTCGTGGCAATCGTCCAGACGGATACGTTTACGTCAACGGGAAGTACTATTGCAAAGATTAGAACTGAATCCATGTAAAGCACCTTTCTGGGCCGACAGCGGTCACAGTCAGACTTTATGGGCTCACTTCTTAAAATCTCCCGAACTCACACATCTCGGAAATAATTTTGAAGTCGATCTTCCTGACGGGGATCGACTTTCTTGTTTTTATCTTCCGGGTTCCTCAAATTTAGTCATCAGTCTTTATCACGGCCTTTCCGGTGATGTTCACGCCGATTACATGCAAAGAACTGCGTTGCTCTGTCAGAAGATGGGGCACACGGTGGTGCTGGTAAATCACCGCGGAGCGGGACCGGGATCCCCCGCCGCGAAACACCCTTATCACTCAGGCCGCGCCGAAGATATTTCGAAAGTTTTAGAAAAATTAAGAGTGATGTTTCCGAATAAAAAACAGATCACAGTGGGTTATTCCATGAGCGGAAACATTGTGCTGTGTTTGTTAGGCGGGTATCGCGGCAGCGTGAAGCCTGACGGTGCTGTTACGATCAATGGTCCGTTGAACTTATTGCGTGGCTCACAACTTTTAAAGACCGGTTTTAATCGTGTGTATGACATGCGCTTTGTTTTGCGTCTCCGTAAAACCATTGAAGACAAGTATCGCCAGGGTTTGATTTCAGAGCGCTACAATATTCCGCCGTGGTCGACGGTGTGGGATATGGATCAAATCTACACAGCGCCAGCTTCGGGATTTAGAGATCGTGAGGACTACTACAACAGTTGTTCCTCGATTCATTATCTTTCACAGATCGATGTGCCGACTTACGTGCTGACGGCGCAGGATGATCCGTTTGTTTCAGTTCACGATTATTTAAAAGCGCCGTTTTCAAAAACCACGCAAGTGCACATCGAACCGCGCGGAGGACACCTTGGTTATTTGACAGGAAAACCAACGGTTCTAGGCTCGACACGTTGGATGGATTATTATCTGTTCGAAGCTTTTAAAGCTTTAGAAAATACTTTGTCTTAAGAGATGCCAACGTTCTCGCCAGTAAGAATAAGACGCGGATGTTTTCCCCGAATCATAAATCGGAATTTCTATTTTCTTTAGGCCCGCTTTGGCGATTTGCTTTTGCAGTTGCGGATGAAGGTACCAACCTTTAAGAGGAGCCGGAAAATCCTTCACGCGCAACCACGCTTCTTTTTTTAATCCACCGATTTCGCAAAGAGGATCTGAGACGTGCTTCTCGCGTTCCTGTAAAATGCCGTTGAAAAATCTTTCGAGATGATGACGGCGAGAGTTTGAATTTAAAAACGGACTGTCTTTCTTGCTCAGTCTTTGGCCCCAACAAACATCCAGCGTCGGCTCGCTCATCAGGTTTTGCAAAATTTTAAAAAGATCTCCCAAGGGAGTTGCAGTGACAGGATCGGCAAGAACCAGATAGTTTCCCGAAGCTTTATTCAAACCTTGGCGCAGGCTTTCTGCGCGGCCGAGGTGGCTTGCATTCGGCACAAGCGTAAGGCGTTCTCGTTCGCCGGATTCTTTTTGCGCTTGCTCTAAGAGCCGTACGCAATCTGAGGCGCCTTTTTCAATCACGGCCACAAGCTCATAGTGCAAAGGAAACTTTTGAAAAAAGCTGCGCAGATCTTGCAGAAAAGGGCCGACAATAGCGGCGTCTTTATCCAAATAGATCACGAATGAACAATGCGGGGTTGACACAGAGGATTCCATCTTTACGATAGGTAACAATGAAATCATCTAAGGTCACGCATTTCTCATGGATTCTTTTGTGGTTCGCCTTGCTTTTTCTGGCAATGGTCACACGATTTTACGATCTGGCAAACAAGCCTATCCATTTTGATGAAAGCATTAACGGATGGTTTGTGATGCAGATGCAATCTGTTGGATATTACAAATACGATCCGAATAATTATCATGGCCCTTTGTATTTTTACCTTTTACAGTTCTTTGAGTTCCTATGGGGCAGAAGCCTTGAAGTTTTGCGAGCAGTGCCCGCCGTTTTCAGTGTTTTAAGCGTGATGGTTTTTTCTTTTGGCGTTTTGTCGTCAAAGCCAGCGCGACGCTGGATGATGTTTTTTATTTTAGTCAGTCCGGCATTTTTATTCTTCGGTCGCTCAGGCATTCATGAAATGCCTTTCGTTTTTTTTCAAATTCTCTTTGCGCTGGGTTTCTTGCGATGGTTTGAAAACGCCGACGACAAAGCCTTAGGATTGATGCTTGTCGGTGTCTGGGGCATGAGCACGCTTAAAGAAACTTTTGTCATCACGCTTTTTGGATTTGCCTTGGCTTTCCTGTCGTTGGGACCTCAGCAATGGCGCGCTCTTTTGAGTAGAAACAAATTAAAACAGGCGTGGACTCCACGTTTGACCGTGCTCAGTGCGGTTTTGACTTTATTATTTGTACAGCTTTTCACAGGGTTTTTTAAAAATCCTTCAGGCCTCGTAGATTTTGTGAAAGCGTTTTTACCTTGGGCCAAAACAGGTGTTGAAGGTAAAGGGCACGAAAAAGTTTTTACTTATTGGTTGCAAGTTTTTTGGGAAGCCGAACCTCTAGTCCTTTTGGGAGTCTTAGCAGCTTTTTGGGGATTGTTCTCGAAAACAAAAGCTCTTCGCGCCATGAGTGTGTTTTCACTTTCACAGCTTTTCATTTACTCCGTCATCCCTTACAAGACCGTATGGTGTGTACTTTCTTTGGTGTGGGGATTTTACTTTGTGCTGGCCTTCGCTCTTGCTGAAGTCAAACACTTGCGCTGGTTTGTTCTTCTTTTGTCAATCGTCGGAATAAGAAGTGCCTACACATCTGTGTATCAACATCCGATTTGGATGGATCATCCTTATGTGTACGTCAATTCCACACCGGATCTTACGACGCTTTATAAAGTCCTTATGGAGCAAGCCAAAGCTCATCCCGAAGTGCTTCAGGGACCTGTGCAAATCGGAATGAAAGAACAGTGGCCTTGGCCGTGGCTTTTGCGATCTTTTAAAAATTTTGATTACAATCTGTGTTCGAAGCATTTAAATGAAAATGCTTTGGTTTATTTTTGTGATTTGTCAGCCGCTTATGAAGTTGACCACGCCGTGAATGAACCTTACTGGAAGCTCACGGTGATACTGCGACAATCCAGAGAAGCTTCGCTGATATATTTAAAAAAATCAGCCTTTCCGGAAGTTCCCTTTAAAGAAGCGGAAACTGTGGGTGAAGAGGAGTAGGAATGAAAAAAACGGTGACAACACTGACGGTGCTTTTTGCGGCCTCTGCCGGAGCGCAGGTGCAAAAAGTGGATTTAAAGAAAGACCTTTCTGCAGCTCACGTTGTGGACCTTTATCAAATCACGGGGAAGAAAAATAAAACTCTGGCACCGTTGTCACAGCTTAAGGATTATGAAATTCACTTAAAGTGGCAAGAGTGTATTGCGTTGGCCCCAAAAGTTTTCGCGGCTCAAAAGGAACTGCGTGGTTGGGTCGGGCAAACGTGGCTTCATTGTTTAGAACAAGGGCAAAAGAAAAAGAATGACATGGCGGCGATGGAAAAAGCATTGTCGATTTTAAGCACTCACAAAGATCTTTTTAAAGAAGGTCCTTGGGCTGATGATTTAGCAAGCCGTTGGGTTTCGTTGCGATTAGATCAACTGGAAGCACAAGTGCAAAAAAAAGAAGCCAAAGCAGGAAATGCTCTGGAAGAACTTCTCAGTGAGCCGTTTAAAATAAGCAAAGAACAAAAATCACGCGTTTATCAAGCCTTGGGCGATTTGGCATTGGCAAAAGTGAATTATCACGAAGCGCAGTTCCTGTATGAGGAAGCGCAAGATCAAAAAGATTCTAAGTATCTTCAAGAAAAGTTAGAATTCTTAGCAAAAGCCCGCGGGGAAAGCATTTCACCGAAAGTCGTCATTGAAACGCCGGAACTGGGTGGAGAAGAAGTTAAAATCGAAGAACGTCTTCGTCAGTCTTTAAAGCAAAATGACTCTGTGGCGGCTTTAAAAGATGCGATCACAGTTTTAAATCAATATCCTGGAAGCCGATCGGCTCGTCGTCTGAAAGACAAGCCTTTAGAGATTTACAACTCCTTGGCTGAAAAATTGGCGAAGGTCAAAGCTCTCAATGAAATGGAAGAAGCTGATAGCAGTCGATTGTTGGATTGGGCGCAGAACCTGCACCGTCGCGGCGATTATGCGGGTGCAATGTCTTTAGCTCAAGCGGCGGCAGAAAAAAGTCCGATGTCTCCACAAATTCCCAGTGCTTTGTGGATTGCAGGGCGCTGTGCTCACTTCTTAGGTCAGTATGACCGGGCGTTAGAGCATTTTCAAAAATTGATCACTTACAATAACGGTTCAGATGAAGCGGCAGAAGCTCTTTTCCGTTCCAGTTTGATTTACTATCGCAAAAAAGATTTTTCAACGGCATCGGCTCTGCTGGAGCGTCTTTTACTACAGGGACGTGATCGTTATGATCTCAATGCGCAGTACTGGTTGATTCGCTCACTGCAGGAAGCAAATCCGGAGCGCGCAAAACAGACAGCCGCAGCATTGATCGAAAAGTATCCGTTCTCTTATTATGGTTTGCGCCTTCGTGCGGAATCACAGGACGGAAAACTCTCTTGGCCAGATCTGAAAGACAAACCGCCAAAGTTGCAGACAGAATTTTATCTTGCAGGAAATCAGAAAAAATCATGGCAGCGTTTTAAAAAACTTTCGGATGCAGGTTGGGTGAGTGAAGCGCAGTCGGAACTCTCGGCACTTCCACCTGTTAAAGATGCCACGGTGAAAGTGTCTTTGGCTGAAAAAATGTCTGAGCGCCAGCAATACATGACAGCGATTCGTCTGATCAATGATGCTTTGGAAACAGATCCAAGTTTGCGCCGAGAGCAATTTGTGAAGCTGGGGTATCCTGAAGTTTTCGGATCTTTGTATCAAGCTGAGGCGGAACGCTACGGTGTGCATGCTTCTCTGTTGCGAAGTCTTACTCGTCAGGAAAGTGCGTTTAATCTGCGTGCGGTCTCAACATCGAATGCTTTAGGGTTGATGCAAATGATTCCGCCCACAGCGCAGGAAGTGTCGAAAAAATTAGGACTCAAAATCGAATTGCCGGACGATATGTTCCGCCCTGAAGTGAATATTCCGATGGGTTCGTTTTATATTTCCCAGATGTTAGACCAGTTCGAAAACAACGTGCCTTTCGCTCTAGCAGCGTATAACGCGGGACCCTATCGTTTGCAAACATGGCTTGAAGGAAGAACTGAGGTGAGCGAATTAATCGCAAAACCCAGCAGCTCTCCTCGTGATGAAGTATGGTTTGATGAACTTCCATGGACAGAAACAAGCTTTTACGTGAAGGCGATCTTGCGCAATGTTTTGCTCTATCGTCTAGCGGAGGAGAGTAGTTTCACTCTAAAACCCGTCTTATGGCAGGATTTGCTGAATAAAAAGGCAAAATAAGGGAGATGTTTTATTGAAAAACTCCTCAGGGCACTGTAGCCTGAAATCTGTGTCGGAGGAGAGGGACTCATGAGGAGACTTTTAACATTGAGTTTGGTCCTGGCCTTTGTGGCGGGATGTGCGCACAAGAACGTAAGCACAACAGCAGCCGGAGGTTCAGAAGGAGCCAATGCTGAAACGGAAATCAAGGACATCAGTTCCTTCCGTTTGTCAGACCCCGAAGGGCCCAAAGTGGTCGATCAAGAATTGGAATCAATCCCTACGGAAGTGAATCCTCTTGTTGAAAAATGGATTGCCTATTTCCAAGGTCGCGGTCGCCCGCACATGGAAAGATATTTAGCACGTTCTACACGTTACGAAAAACTGATGAAAAAAGTTTTGCGTGACAACGGACTTCCTGAAGATCTTTTTTACATCGCGTTGATCGAATCTGGTTTTAGCTCTCAAGCAACATCGCATGCAGCGGCTGTCGGTTACTGGCAGTTTATCCGCGGCACAGGAAAACGTTATGGTCTTGAGATCAGCGCTTTCGTCGATGAACGTCGTGACCCTGTTTTTGCCACCCAAGCAGCGGCAGAATACTTCAAAGGTCTTTATAGCGTTTTCGGTTCTTGGTATTTGGCAATGGCGTCCTACAACGTGGGTGAAAACCGCGTGAAGCGCGAAGTGATGAATCACTACACGCGTGACTTCTGGGAGCTTGCTCGTAAAAAACGTTTGCCAAAAGAAACAATCAATTACGTTCCTAAATTCATCGCAGCGAAAATGATCGGTAAAGATCCAGCGAAATACGGATTTGACGATATTGATTATCTTCCACCGATTGAGTTTGATCACATCACTCTAAAGCAACCTGTGAACCTTCGTTCCATGGCTGAAAAATTGAATTTGAACTATGAGGATTTCAAAGCCCTCAATCCAAAGTTCAAAGGAGAAGTGGCAACGGTTAAAGGTGAAGAGTTGATCTTGCGTATTCCGCCAGGAACAACGGAAGCAGCAACAGTGGCAGCAAATGAAAGTGTAGTCGCGAATGTTCAATTTATCGCAGACTCTGGTGACACTCAGGCCTACCGCATTCGTCGCGGTGATACTCTGAGCACGGTGGCTCGTAAGTACCGCACGACAGTCGCGTATCTTCGTGATCTCAACGATCTTCCGCGCCGTAAGCCATTGCGCGTGGGTATGAGAATCTACGTTCCGGATCGCACTCCGATCAGAGACCGTACTTCTGTGAATCGCTCTATCGTGGCTAAGAAATCTGCTCCTGCTGACTCTGGTATTCAAAAAGTAAGTGCCACAGTGAGTGCTGATGGCCGTTACTACATCGTACAATCCGGTGACTCTTTGTTCACGATTGCTCGCAAGTATTCAACAAGCGTTTCTGAGCTTCAGCGTTTGAACAGCATCAAGCGTGGTCGCACATTGAAAGTCGGAATGAAATTGCGTGTGCCAACTCCAGACAGTTCTTCTGTTCGTGAAGTGGCGAAAGCAAAAGTTCACGTTGTTAAAAGAGGCGAAAATCTTTCTGCGATCGCCGCGAAATACAATGTGTCGATGTCAGACATTAAGCAAAAAAACAAAATCCGCAATCCTGCTTCTTTGGTTGTCGGATCACGCATCGTAATTCCCTCTGAATCAGCACAATAAAAGTGCCGGGGATTTTTTACAACCATAGTGCATAAAAAAAGGGACTCACCAGAGTCCCTTTTTTATTTGTCTTTGTAGCATTAGACAAAATTAGAAAATCACCACTTTAATGCTGTCTGAAGCAGATAGCTTGATGTTCTTAAAGTTGATTTTGCCATCATGAACTTCGTAAACATTGGATTTCAACTTCACGATCGTTCCGTCAGCGTGAGAAAGAATCACGTCGCGGATTTGTTGATCTTCCGGAATCGTTAAATCAAACTCCTGCGATACGTAAGTCGACGCAGCCGCAATTTCTTCAAAAGCATTTGTGAAAGTGTCATCGCCCGGGCAGATCGAGTAAGTTTTAATATTAAATGGTGAAAGCTCAGAGAGTCTTACTAGCGAATCACCATTGGACTGACCTTGGTTCAAAGCACAAGCCTGACCTTTGATGTTTGTGACGATGGACATAAAGAAGTTACTGCCCATCTTGGAGGCCGCTAAGTCTTTTAAGAATGACTCAGCCAATGTAGGAGCGCTGTTTAGATAATACTGGGCGCGGGTCACTGCGCCTACGAAATACTGCGTGTTCGAGCGGCACGCTTGAGTGCCAAGAACACCGGTATATACCACCGCCATATATTGCATCATGTTCGCACTGCCACGGTAAGGATTCACGCAGTAGTCGACAGCATTCTCACTAGGCAAAGAAGTCGAGAATCCGTAAGTATAATTTTTGTATTTGCAGCTCGCCACGTGCGCCGAATTAAAGAAGACTTTCGTGTTCACTATGAGAGTCGTGGTGCCAACACGGGCCGCAACGGATTTGCTGATGGCATTGGCATCGTCCGCCGCGCAATTCTGGCCTTCCATATTCTCAACACCACGGATAATAGAGCCAACACGGTCCGTGAAAGTGAGGGCTTGCACAGTAGATTTCACGCCGTCTCTTTCTGTGTAACCTTCGCCGACAATTTCGTATTCAACCATCGTGCGGCTGTAAAGATAAGAGCGGAACGTTGTTAGTGTGTTCACGGATTCTTTCTTACAGTGGTTAGCGGCACTGTAGTTGTCTTCGTCCGTCAAAAGAAACACCACAGTTTTTTCGTTTTCACTTAACTTCGCCGGAGTTTGTGAAAGGAACTGGATCACGCTGCACAGTCCGGATTCCTGATCGATGCCGCCGATACCGACGCCTTTGATGGCTGATCTAATTTTGTTAAGAACGGTTTGTCTGGCGGTTTCAGAGTCCGTGGGGTTTAAAACAAAATTAGTCGGATTCAAAGTGCCGAAGTTCAACTTCGCAACTTGATTCTCCGGTGAACCTGTCAGCTCAGCGGCTGTTTTGACGTAGGTTTCAACGCCGTTGTTAACCATGCCGTAGCCCATAATGGTGTTAGTGGCATAGCTTGAAGTCGTCAAAAGATGAACAGTAACTTTTTTGCTGGAAAGACTTGTCAAAAGTTTATCGGCTTTTTCCGCCAGAGCTTCTTGCGATTGTTTCATTGTGGCCGAGTTGTCGATCACAAGGACCAATTGGGTCGAAGGATACTCTTTGGACTCTTCAGGTTTTAAACTCACGACCTGAGCGTTCGGAGGCAAATCGCCGTAAATATTGTATGCGGAATTTGCATCGATGGAAAATTGCAGACCATTATTGGGTGCGCAGTTTTGAAAGAACGTGACGTTTAAAACAGAAAGAGCCACAAGCAAAGCGGCATTTGATTTCTTCATGTCATTCCCCCGAACACAAGAAGCTATGTTTTTAAAGAATACCATTGTTCGCTCGAGAAACTCAGTTTTTCTGTCGGCGGCTGATCAAAATAAGATGTCTATTAGTTCGACGCCGTCTTAGCCCAGTGATTCTGCGGAGCTGTCAATAATTCATCGGATAGACGGCGGTAAAGAAGAGATGTTCCCTGTCAAACTTGCGAACGCTTTCTATACTTCCTCAATATGAAAATGACGAATGGCCTCTTTAATCTTTTGGATGAGGATGTTTTTCTCCGGCGTGGCGGTGGCCTTCTTAATCTCGTTGCGACGACCATTGTAGAGATAATACAAGTAGTCTTGCAGAGTTTCCTCGGTAATCTCTTTATGAGACGAAGCCATATTGCGCAGTTCTTTTAATTGTTCTGCGGCGAACGCCAAAGTCGTGATGGCAGCGTTTTCCGGTTTACGCAATTCGCTTTTTTCAATGTGATAGTGCTCCGTGATCACGTCGGGAATGTTTTTGATCTGTGTCGGACCGCGACTGTTTGCGCTGGTGTCAAAACCATTTCCTTTAAGAACCGAAACTACAACGGGAGCTGTTTGTTTTAAACGGTACTTCCAGCTTGTGCCATAGTCTGTTTCCGGCGAAAGTACGCCGAAAGCAAATTCCGCCAGCATATTGTATTCGTCGTTTTCGATGTGCAGAAGTTCCATCAGCTTCTTTTTTTCCTCCTGCAAAGCTTGAACATATTTTCTTGTAAAACGGTCGGTGAAATCCACCGACATCTCGCTGTTCTTCGCAACAACGTTTAAAGGCGAGTAGTTAAAGGCCGGACGATTTCTTAATACTTGAGCTGCACCGAAGGTCAGTGTTTGATTGCGAATGCGGAAGCGGTGATCCGTGGATTCCGGCAAAACATAAATCGGGGTGCCTGCGTGCAGACTGAAATTTCCCAAAAAGAGCGCATGAACGGAATCATCTTTTTCAGCTTTGCCATAGTGGAACGCTTGTTTTGCACCGGAATAAATATAAATTCCGGCGCCGCCTTTTTCCAATTCATCACCAGGATAAACACGGATGGAAGCTTTGCTCAAAACTTGGTTTTGTTCGCCAAACAATATCGCGGTTTTTTCTTTTTTATTTATCACCACATATTGTGACGTCGCCCACTTGCTGTGAAAGTATTTAATCGCGGCAAGATCGCCTTGCTGATTGATTTTGTTTTTTTCTTCAAAGTAAGTGCGGAAGTCGCCCGAGGCCCAAGCCCATGAGGATGTGAAAACTAAAACGATGGAAAAAATAAGCTTCATCATTTTATTGGCCTCGCTCTGAAAGAGTATCGGCGTCATCGCCAGAAGTATCTGGCAATGCTCTCATATTTCTGCGGTTGGCTTCTTGAGTTACGGACTTGGCAGATTGCTGATAGAGGTACAAGAAAAAGCCTCGAGCTTGAGTCACGATGTTTTTATCTTTAACAATCACGATCTGTTCGTTATTGCTTTCGGCATTTTCACTTGGATTAAAGGACGTACCTAAAACCGCCAAAGAGTCTTCAGGGAAAATAAAGACTTTATGATGAATTTTAGAGGTCGTCTTGACGCTCGAACCGTCTTCCAATTTTAAATGTCTTTCGCCGTAAATCTCAGGAGCCGTGCGAATAGTCTGCTGCAGGTTCGTCACGCCCAAAGCGCCAAGGGCACTAAGAATAGGGGCCTCTTGATCGACAAGATATTTTCCTGATGTCAGATCTTTCTTAAGGCCCGACAAAGAAAGGAAGACGCTCCACTCGCGCATGGCAAAGGGTGTGTCTCCGACAGAGCGGAACTCAAACGTTCCACGCTCTTCCATATCTCGCTTCGCCCTTTGAAAAAGAGCATCTTGAATCTGCTTTGAAGAAAACGCAAAGTGCACGGCTTCAATCGGGCCATGCGTATTTAAGATTAACGGAACATAAATGCTTTTATTGACGTCACCATCTCCACCTTTTGGTGAAAAGGAAAGAACAATGTAAGGTGTCTCTTGAGCATCTTTTTTATCACCAAAGATTTTAAAACTTCCACCTATCGGGTACTGACTTTGTCCACGGATTTTAAATTCCAAAGTTTTACGAAGCTCCGCTTGTGTGACTTGCGCGGGCAAAGTTCCCAAAATAATCAAAGCGTGGTTGGCGTTAGGAATGGAATAAATCGGTCTTTTTTCTTTGGGAATATCGACAAGGTCACCTTCGGGACCAATGCAGCTTTGTGTAAAGTTGCCAGATAAGAAAAGCACGGCTGCGCGAGGACCGAACGGATCGCGCACGATAATTTTTTGGTGATTCAGACCGACAGAATTAACGGCCACGGTTTTAAAGTTTTCACTTTCAATCTCTGAAAGGAAATCAAAAATCTTTTTGACTTCAGGTCGAGTGGAAATAGTTCCGGCGTCGATACCACCGTGAACCTTCACGCCTTTTTTAAGGTGACGGTTTTTAAGGGCGTCCGCGATCACTTGAAGATCAAAGTCAAAAACATTGTACCAAATTTCTTGTTCAGCTCCGTTGATAAAATCCACAACGACTTTACGAAGATCATCACCGCGCACCACACTTTTTGGATCATTCAAGTTGCGCAAGTGAGGATGATTAACAAACAAGCGCATACCCTTGTATCCCGGAGCATCTCCCGGCAAAGAAAGCACGGCAGGATTGTTCGGGCTGGCGTAAGCTTCGATTTGTTTTTGAAATTCAGGAGACTGCACCAGATTTTTGAGCTGAGCCTTGACGGTCTTTAAATACTCCGCGTAGGTCTCGGGTGACTCAGATTGAGACACGGCCAAACGAGTCGTAACCTGTTCAATGAGCGGCATGTATTCCGGTTTGTTTTGCAGAATGAAAACGATCTGACTTTGCGTGAGAGGTTGAGGCTGCTGCACCAAAGCCTCGTTAAGCGCTTTATAAAGGTCTTTATTCGACATGACTTTGTAGGTGAGATCAAAGATCTTCGCATAGTCATAGCTCTGAGCCGCAAGGCCCGAAAGACTTAATAAAAGAACAAATAAAAATGAAACAAAGCGGGATGTTTTCATCATCCTGCTTAACAGAGCAAAATTCCGGCCTCTTCAGAGGAGATATAGAGGTTTTTACGTCAGGAAATCGACAAAGAAGGTTCGGAGGTAACAAATATAGTCACTCTGAGCGAACAGAAAGAAGGGCCAGGTGCCTTTACTCGAAATCTTGAATTGCATAGTCTTATGGCACATGCACGTTTTTAGAAACAGCGGCGGGCTGACCATTCTTGAGAGCCTTGTTGCCATCCTTGTAGTCTCCATTGCTACGATGGCGGCGGCCGTTGTATTTAACAACTACTGGGCCATCTCCTCGGATCTCTCGCGGGAAGGAAAATCCAACGATCTTTCCGTCACGATTTTTACGGATGTCTTTAAGTCACCCCGTTATAAAATCGCACGGCTTTGCAGTGACAAGAATGCCTGGGAACAACGCACGAGCAGTCCGTGTGAAGCCATCAGTCTAGAGACAGAAAAAGTGGGAGTGCCCATCAATGCGGAAAATATCAACGACATTCCCGCTATGGGTGAACTTCTAGGAAAGAACTTGGCGTTTTTTATCGGGCCTCACTATGCCTCTCCAAGCTGTATTGATTTAATGTATTGCAAGTACATCGTCGCCAATCAGCTCTTGGAACTGTCATTTAATTATTATTATTTTTCTACGAAATCACAAAAACTGGAATTTAAGACTGTGAAAATTCGGAGGGGACCGTGGTAAAAAATCAGAGCGGTTTTTCCTTGATAGAAATTCTCGTGGCTTTGGGTGTAACTCTGATAGGAATTTTCGCCATTTCTTCCGCATTTTCAGACATCACGAAGGATTTCAATAAAGTTTTTTTGAATCGGTCGATTAAAACGGATGCGAATCTTCTGATGGGTTTCTTGCAAAGAAATATGTTGAGATCCGACGTTCATTTTTACGCCTTTGCCGGGCAGGTGACGGGCCTTCCTTTAGGGCGCTTGGTTATTCCCTACGAAGGAAAATGTGCAAGCCTCACGGAAAATTGTGAAAATTCGACGTCGTATCTTTGGGTGTACGCCGATGTCAAAAGTCCGTCTCTGCCAATCATCTGTCCTTTGGATGAAAAGACTCTTCTCATTGATTCTTCAGTCAATGACTTCGGAAATTTAGGAATTTCCGCGAAGGCAGCCCTGGTCAGTTCTAATGGCACGCAAATGCCGGTAGGTGAAATAGATCTTTCGGTGAATACGGTGATCGCTCTGACGGATGAACCTAATTCGGTGTTATTCGCAATCACCGGAAGCGTGCAAAAATTCGATCCACAATACAACGCCGTAACGGGAACTTACGGTGAAGTTCGTTATGGCAACAATTCGGATTGTCTTAAGTATACACGGGATAAGTCGCGACTTTATACGATTTCTGTCAAACCGTTTTTAGTTCCTGATTCGGGAGCGGATACTCCGGATGCGACGACGATTATCAATGCAATGGGGCGCCCTCCGATGAAGCTGTCTCCGGTGCGTTTGATGAGCACGGGAATGGACCACGTTGAAAAAGAGCTGAACCTGGTAGTGAGTGACTGCGCGTTGCAAAGCGGAGATAAAATTTCTTGCACCAAGGTTTTTCTTAGAACGGAGGGTGTTGTCAGTGTGCACGCCCAGCAGATTTTCAACAAACCATTTGCGGGTGAAAAGGAAATTCGTTCCGTGGCCTTTTCAAATATTTATTGTGATACATCGGGATGTCAGGTGTTGAGCGTTCCGTCGCCATTGCCGGTCGCACTTTCGGGGGAGTCCGACGGTCAAATCGTGAAAAGT
>NZ_CAMLDV010000049.1 GCF_946478835.1 uncultured Bdellovibrio sp.
CTCCCAAAGCATTTGCCACCGATCCGCTGGCATTGCATTTGGCGCAAGAAGCTGTTCGCGTAGGTGACGACCAGAAACTTTATTTGGAACAAAGATCTTTCATCTATATGCCTTACATGCATAGCGAAAACGCTGAAGTTCACAAAAAAGCCCTGGAACTTTTTTCGCAAAAAGGTCTCGAAGAAAATTTAAAATTCGAAATTCTTCATAAAAATATTATTGATCGTTTTGGCAGGTATCCACATCGCAATAAAGTTTTAGGCCGCACTTCGACTCCTGAGGAGATCGAATTTTTAAAAACGCCCGGATCTTCTTTCTAGACTGTTGCCTCTTTTTCATCAAAAGATGATACTAGATGCAAACGAGGTCTTGCTTGAACAAAAAGAAACTCATCGAAAACATTCGTACACAGCTTATTCATGACTTGGACGTTTTAAAACAAGCCGCGAAGGCCACATACGAAGCGGCCACTCATGAAGAAAGCAAACCTGAAAACGAATACGACACTCGTGGTCTTGAAGCTTCATACCTTGCAGGAGCACAAGCCAAGCGCATTGCTGAAATTGAAGAGCTCTTGGTGATTTTTAAACATGTCGATATTAAAGACTTCGGGCCGAACGATAAAATCAACTCAACAGCTTTGGTTGAAGTCGAATCTAACGGCAAACACAGTTTCTTTTTTATTATGGCAAAAGGCGGCGGTCTTAGTATTTCTTATGAAGGTCGTACCATTCAAGTTATCACTCCGAGCAGTCCTTTAGGTGAAGCATTGCAGGACCTGAAGGTCGGCGGAATTGCCGTCGTCGAAAACGGTGATCAATTCCGCGAATATGAAGTGATTAATATCTGGTAAGACTACTGTCGTTCCTGGTACGCCTTTTGTGCGCGTTTTTTTAATTCCTCAGGGGAGACATCTTCTTTGTGCGTTGATATCCACCAAATATATCCAAATGGATCTTTTAATTTTCCGCCACGGTCTCCATAAAACTGATCCGCAACAGGACGATCCACAGTCATTCCCGCTTTCACAGCTCTGTCTACAAACGCATCCACATCTTTCACATAAAGATGCAACGTCATTGGAGTTCCACCTAAAGCTTCAGGGCTGCGAAAATCCATTTCCGGAAATTCATCAGCAATCATCAGATTGCCTCCCGCCACACGAATTTCGGCGTGTCCGATTTTCCCAGAAGGATCTTCCATGCGGAAAAGTTCTTCGGCACCGAAGGCCTTCTTATAAAAATCAATGGCTTTGGCAGCTCCGCGAATACAGATGTAAGGAGTCAGCGGGGCCTGCGGATTAGGAACGGGTTCTACATTTTGCGCCATAAAAACCTCCATAAATAGAATTGTATTTTAGAAGGTGTTACGGGAACTCGCAAATTACTTTCTGGCAGGGTAATTCTTGCTAGTTCCTAGAACTTGGCATAGGATTTCGAGCCATGGGTACAGCGATTCAAGATGTTATTATTATCACAACCGGTGGAACTATCGAAAAGACGTATAACGAATTCGATGGTTCGTTAGAAAATCGTGGCACCAGCATCAAAAATCTTCTTCTTTCAAAGATGCGCCTTCCGTATACAAACATCATGGTGTACCCGCTTCTCAGCAAAGATTCTCTTTACATGACTGATGCTGACCGCACTTTGATTGCGGCCACTGTAAAAGATCAAATGCAAAGAGGCTCCCCTATTGTTGTTTTGCATGGCACGGACACGATGAGCCTAACAGCTGAACATTGTTTCAAAGAGTTGGGCACTCCGAAAGTTCCTGTGGTCTTCACAGGGGCAATGATTCCGATGGGTTTTGAAGACAGTGATGCCGCTCAAAATGTGACGGAAGCACTTCTCACGGCTAAGCTGATGAAACCTGGTTTTTACATCTCTTTTCACAATCAAGTTTTCAACGTTCCTAACGTCAGAAAAAACAAAGAAAAAGGAACTTTCGAAAGCTTTTAAGCTTTAGTTTCTCATTTTGAGTCTTGGGATTTATCAATAATTTCCGAAGAGTGTGCTTTGAACACTGCTTTAGGAGTCACGTTTTGAAATCCTTGATCTCTTTCTCTGTCGCTTTGATTTTTATTCTTACTTCGTGCACGCATCTCTCGACGAAAGTCCAGTCACAAGCGAGCGAAGATCGTCCCGTTCCTTTTGAAACCAAAGGCAGAACTCCTGCGGCAGAAGAACTTGACTGGTGGGCTGCAAAAGCTCAGCACGTTCAACAAGCAAAATGCCGTGTAAAACTTCCTGCCACAACAGCAGAAATTGAAAAGTATTATCGCGATATGCCTAATGAACCCGGGTTTGAAGGTGGAATTTCTGAGATTTCGGGAGTCCGCTTGGTGGATGAGAAACCGCGTTTGGTATTAGCTCTTTCAAAACTTCTTTCCCCGGCTCGTGAGTCAAGGGAGATTGAAGGCACGCCAAAAAATTTCCAAGAGAAATTTAACGTCAATTCTTCTTGTTCGAAAGCCCTTTGTGCCGCTCAAAAGATTTTCGGAAGAGATGTCGGACCTCAAATGCTTTTTTTGATGGATAAGTTTGACGTGAACACTTCACCTTATTCATTCATCAATGCGGATACTTTCAATGGCCTTGAAATTGTTGACGTGATCCGTGCATTTGAACTGGTAAATCCAGATCAAATGCCTTTTGGCTTTAACAAACAGCTCATCCGTTTTAAGCGCGGATACACACGCGCTTCTTACAAAGACAACGCCGGCACAGTCATAGCCAATGCTTCAATTGAACTTTTTGACAGTTGGTCAGAACAAAATTCTCTTATGCGCCAGTACACACTTTTCCACGAGATTGCGCACAATCAATCGGACAATCAATTTTCAGATTATGATCGTTCTGCTTCTTGGTTGGCTCTTGGAAACTGGAAAGAAACCAAACCCGGAGAGTTCGCCAAAGAAAAACAGAAAGCCCTGCAAGGTCATCCTTTTGTGTCGAAGTACGGCGAAACAAATCCATTTGAGGATTTTGCAGAAAGTGTAACGTCGTATCGATTAAATCCAGATCTTTTAAAAAGTAAGTCCATGGATAAGTACAATCTGATCAAGCTTTATGTGTTTGATGGACTTGAATTTACTTCTGAATCAAGCTGCCGCAGAACTCCACTGGCCGCACAATATCAAAAACAGGTGAATCAAGATGGCGGTGGTTTTAACGCCACCGATAAAGAGGCCATCCAAAATGCCTGCCGCCAAAGTTTTTATCAGACAATCTTAGGAAATATTCCAGTGAGTTTCTTTGGTTCCTGTGTAGATTATGAAGCAGCTCAACGTTGGCAGAAACAAAATGCCTCACGCTTTGCGGATCTGACTCCGCAAGCGCTGTTTGATCCGAAGCTTCGTATCAGTATTTTGAAGTTTAAGACTTTAACAAATGAGCTTCGCAAAAATCTGGCACCGGAACTTACGAATTGGATTCTTGAATCCATGAACGTCAATTCCTATAGAATGACGTCACAAATGAGCAATCAAGAGTACTGTGATGTTTGGGCCGATCTTAAAAACCGTGTCTATCCCAATATCAACCGCGAAAACCAATGGTATCGCAAAGGTATTTTCGTATCTCGCGACTACTCTCCTCACGAAGGAGCGGCCCGTGGACTTTGTTTGGATTTAGTTAAAGGTTTCACGCCCACATCAAAATCTTCAGTCTCAACAATTAAAAACTGGCTGAAGACCACAGCCGCGATCAACACCGGATCACAAATCACAGAGCGCGGCATTACTCGCGAAACCTTATTAAAATACATTTTAGATAGAACAAATAATTAAAAAGTTGCCACTGCGATACTTCCTGTAGTCGGATTAAGACTTCTGGAGGTGTCGTCATGAGTTCCGTTTCTGTTAATCCTGATGAAAATATGGTTCGTGTTCTTTATCACAACCTTTTGCAGGCATGGAACCAACAGAGTGCTCGCGGCATGGCGGAGCTTTTTACTAATGACGGAAGTATGGTGGGCTTCGACGGAAGCCTCGCCAATGGGCAAAACGAAATTGGCGAACACTTAGCACCCATCTTTCTTAGCCATCCCACAGCAACTTACATCAGCAAAGTCCGCGAAGTGCGTTTCTTAAGCCCCACTGTTGCGATGTTACGAGCCGTCGCAGGAATGATTCCTCGAGGTAAGAATGATATTCTGCCTGCGGTCAATGCCATACAGACCGTTGTGGCCGTTAAGGATCACGAACATTGGCGCATCGCTCTTTTTCAAAATACACCTGCGGCTTTTCATGGACGTCAGCATATTGCCGACGAGCTGACAAAAGAACTCCGCGAGGAACTAAAGCTTTCCAATATTTCAGAAAAAAGCTCACAAGGATTTTAAGATTACCGAGGCCCGTCAAAAAGAATTGGCACTGGACAATTTCTCAGCGTCTTTTCATAGTTGTATCTCTGGAGGCTTTCTATGCTTTATGAAACAACAAATCCCCCTTTTGTAAAAATGCTTCGCAACCTTTTAGAGATTCTTGATAAAGGCGCGCAGTTTGCCGACTCTAAAAAAATTGATATGGAAGTTTTGCTTCACTCTCGTTTGGCTCCAGATCAATTTCCTTTAACTCGCCAAATTCAAATCGCCTGCGATACAGCGAAACTTTGTGCACATCGTTTGACGGGAAAAGAAGTTCCATCGCATGCGGATAATGAAAAAACTTTCGGCGATTTCAAAGCTCGTATCGAAAGCACGATTTCTATCCTAGAAAAATTCTCTGCGGCTGACTATAAAGGTGCTGAAACAAAACACATCACGCAACCTCGCTGGGAAGGCCAATATCTAACAGGAGAAGAATACGTTCTTCATCATGCTATTCCCAATTTCTATTTCCACATCACGACAGCGTACGCAATCTTGAGACATAACGGTGTTGAAATCGGTAAAAAAGACTACTTAGGAAAATTGCCGTTAAAAAAATAATTTTTCTGTAAAGTGCTATTTCTCGAAGACGGGGCTCCTTGCCCCGTCTTTTGTTTTGTCAAAATCCGCCCGACCTCCGTGTCCAACCGTTTCAGCTCCTTCATTAAAAAATAAAATTCTTGTGTCAGCCGTCGTGAATTGCGCAGAAAAATCTAAAATTTTGACCGCAAGCAGTAGAATGGAAACAGAAAGGAGATTTAACAATGGAGGTGTGACATGAAATTGATACATCAAATAACATCTCTCGCTATCACTCTGTTTTTTTTAACAGCCCAACCTGTCCATGCAGAACCAATGGAAGTCATGCAAAATGACAAGATTCCAAACATGATTGAAGACCTCAACCCCTTTGATCCCAATGTCGAAGAAGTGCTCCGCCACTACGACGAAATTTATGAAGAGGAAACAGGTCAACCTTCGCATTTACCTGATGAATCGTTTATCAATGATATTATCGGGTTTGCAAGCTGCTACCGCAGTGAATGTGCGGTGTGGGCTCAGGTTGTGAAGTCATCACAAAGATTGTATTTGTACGTTCATGGAAGTCTTGTTAATTCATGGCCTGTTTCAACAGGAATGGCGGGATTTACAACTCCCAACTTTGATAGACACCCCAACGGTCGTATTTACGATAGATACACATCTACGAAATACCCTGAGGGAGATTACAATGGCTTAGGCAATATGCCCTATGCTGTTTTCATTGCCGGAGGATTTGCACTTCACGGAACTCCTCGAGGCAATTGGCCGAATTTAGGTCGACCTGCTTCACATGGTTGTATCCGTATGCATCCTGATAATGCATATATGTTTAATCGCTTAGTTCGTAGTAACGGAATCCGAAACGTTTGGATTACAGTTCAATGAGTGCGTTGTGAGCGAGAGCAAAGCGGCGACTTTTGCTGATCACAAAAGTCGTCGTTTCTATTTTCCGAGTTGAAATTTTTCGAAGCGATGAAGCTCTTCTTCGATGAGTTTTTTATTCGATGCTGATTTCATTTTCGGAAGCCAATTCCATTTTTGAATAAGTAATTCATTCTTGTCGCGATCCGCTTTTAAATCCAAAGCTGCAACAACTTGATCACCCAACAAAACTGGCAAAGCAAAGTATCCGTAAACGCGCTTTTCTTTCGGCAGATAGGCTTCAAAACGATGTTCATAATCAAAGAAAGCCTGAAGGCGTTTTCTTTGAATTACTAAAGGGTCAAAGGGAGAAAGAATATGAACAAGCTCTTCGTCTGATTCCGTTTTCTTTTCAAAAACTTCAGGCTTGATCCAGAATTCTCCTTTTTCAAGACCTTCAACATGAATCGAAAGAAGCTCTTTCTTTCGCACTTTCGTTTCCAAAAGCTTTTTTATTCCCGGTTTCTTCTTTGCATCCAAATAACAAATTGAATCTAGATTTACTAAAGCCTGCGATCGCAGAGAACGCTCCAGGAGATATTCTAAAATTTCTTTTTCGGTTGCCGCTTTGGGTTTCTTTTCCCAATTAAAATGGCGCTCCAGGAGTTCATACTTTTTCAACATCCCTTGACGCTCACTGATCACGAGTTGCCCAGTGTAAAATCCCAACTGCAACGCTTTTTTCGATGGTTTACGGCTGGCCCACGGATGATTTTTCTCAACAAGAACATCATCCTCAATATCACGAATGGAAAGAGGACCTTCATTCTTGATAAGTTTTAGAACTTTCTGCATTTCCTCTTTTTTAACGGATTGAAACCACTTGCTTGGAGAAAGACGCGTGCGCTTCATATCATCCATAAAAAAACGAAAGTCTTTTGTTGGAACATAGGAAAGAGCATGAGTCCAATACTCGAACACCGTTTTATCCTGAGACTGCGCTTGATGCAGATGCTGACGTTTATAATCCGGAATGCGAGTGAAAAGAATATGATGATGACAGCGCTCGATCACATTGATTGTATCAATCTGCACATAACCTAAATGTTCAACTGCGGCTTGAGTGGCCTTCGCACCTTTTCCAAAAGGAGTACGCTCGTGCAGCCCTTGCGCTTGAATCCATAATTCTTTTGCTTGTTTTTTTGAAATAACTTTTTTCATGAAAACATCTTTGGCGCGCGAGTGTTGGTTTTCTTCGCTTCAACTTTTTTGCCCCACTGAAATTTCTTAAGATCAATCTGATCTTGTTCGCCAAACTCGACGCCTTCTTTAATAAGAAGACGCTTTTGTTTCACGTAAGACAAAGTCGAAGGAGGAAACGAAATCTTTCCCTTGGAGTTTAAAACGCGCTGCCAAGGAAGATCGTGACTTTCAGAGCAAGAGTGTAAAATCCAGGCGACTCCCCGCGAGCCTTGCGGTTTCCCAGCAAGCTTTGCGATTTGACCGTAGGTGGCCACTTTTCCTTTGGGAATCTTTTTAATGAAACTAATAACTTTCTTTGAAAAATCGGTTTGTTCCATTTTCACCTCAGATACGCCGGCATAAAAAAGGGAGCCTAAGCCCCCTTTTTAGTTTAACCAACTGCATTTTCCAAGAGAATTAAAATAATTCCGATAATCGATCCGCCAGCAATCACTCCGGCAGCAAGAGTTTCCTGGTTATCAACGAAAGCGCGATAACCAAAACTTGAAGTATCTTTAAAGCGTTTGCGAGCCAGCCAGAAAAGCAAAGTTCCTAAAGCCATCGACCATGCATCTGCAAAACGCAGAACAAATCCCAAACCTAGACCCACGCCGGAAAGCGGAAAACGGCCTTTGGTTTTTTTATTCAGAATTTCAATCACAATTCCAAGAATGGCTCCGACAAGAGCCGCCACTTGAGCAGTTGGATGAAGATTGCTGATTCCTTTTGTTAAAACTTCCGAAACACCTTTCCAAATGGAAGCACTCGGAAGCGGCAGACTTTCTGACGTGAACATCGAAACATCACCATGGAAGAGCGAATAGAAAACAGGAACTGCAACCAAGCCACCTGCAAAAATTCCCAAGACGTGACCGACAGCTTGATGACGAGGTTTTCCACCGAGCATGTAAGCTGGCTTAATATCCATAAGCAAGTTACTCGCGTTCAAAGAAACTTCGGATGTGATTCCCGCCGTCATTAAGTTCGTTGTCACATTGCCCGGAGCTACGACACCGTAAGTAATTTGAGTGAGCTTACCCAGAGCCCCACCTGGAGTGATCGCCGTAAGCCCCGTAGAAGTCACGGCAATCAATGTAAAGATAAACACCAAAGGAATCGCCAACAGTCCCAACCAATAGTGAATCCCAAACCAAACGTGGCCCAAGTAAACTGTAATAGCTCCAAGAACAGGAATACCGATAGCAAAGATCCACATAGGAAGTTCGATTTTATCCAAAGCATCGGACTTCTTTTCTTTTTTTGAAAACATCTTTGCAAAACTTTGCACAATGATTTGTGGTTTTGAGAAGAAGCCGTACAAAGAAGACGTCGTCATCACTGCAGCACCTCCCCACAAGGCCCACATTGTGATCGCTTTAAATTTTGCTTCAGGAATAATCCCGGCATCAATAAGGATTGGCGCACAAACAAAGTAATTAATGAAACCGCCAAGCAAGATCGACATCGCTGTCTTCATGCTCATCAAACCACCCGTGCCCATCATGACGATGGATGTATCAAACTGAATGGTCAGATCTTTCAATGGACTTCCTAAAATTTTAGGTGTCGCAAATTTATAAATGAAATCATCCCAATAATGTGGAAGAGCTAAGAATTTTAGTTTTAAAGAATCCAAAACTGCATCGGCTCTTAAAATTTCAATCAATGCAGAAAGTCCGGCACCCGCCATCATGAGCTTCGCTTTAAAGACCCCTTCTTTTCCCTCATCGGAATGCAAGCTTTCAAGCACAACTCCAGCAGCATAACCTTCTGGAAAGGGCATTTGTTCATCGTTGATAAAACGTTTTTTCAGAGGAAACGCAAAAAGAACTCCAAGCAAAGCCAGCACCACAATCCACCAGAATGTTTGCCACATGGGGATCACTTGACCTGTCACCATCATGTAGGCCGGAATTGAAGCCATCATAGGTGCTGTCATATATCCGGCACTCGTCGCAATACTTTGCATGGCATTGTTTTCCAGGATCGTCATGTGCGAACCCAATTTCATTTTCGCCATCAGTTTAAAGAATGCGAAAGACAGAATCACTGAAGAGATCCCTACTCCCAATGTCCATCCCGTTTTAATTCCGATATAAAGATTCGTGAGACTTAGGACTCCTCCTAAAATCATTCCCGTTAAAGCCGAACGGAGAGTGAGCTGAGGCATGTCGCCCTTATAAACGTTCTTCAACCACCACTCGTCTTTTTCTTCGAGGGTCATCGAGTGAACTTGTTCTTCAGAGAGTTCCTTAATCATAGCACGTCCTTCGTTGAATTCGAGGACAGTATGCTATAGCTGATTTCCTTGTGACCAGAAAAAATTCCCAGTCACAAGGATAATTTATTTTTTTACCTGTAAGATCGGAACCAAATGGCGTTATCAGTTCCTTTCACAAAAACCATCACATGATCTTTCGCTGAAGAATTTGCTCCTGGCCCTGAAGAAAGTCCACCACCTAAAGATTCCCAACCTGACCAACTGCCACTGAACCATTTGTGCCAGAGGGCGTTGTCTGTGCCTCGAGCAAAAACATCCAGTCGTCCGTTTCCCCATGAGGCGACATCGGGTGATGACGTCAACACTCCGCCGAGGGATTCCCATCCAGACCATCCTCCTCCGCTAAACCATTTGTGCCAAAGAGCATTGTCAGTTCCTCGCACAAAAACGTCGATACGACCAGGACCCCAAGAAGCTGCTCCTGGATCGGAAGTTAAAACTCCTCCTAATGATTCCCAAGCAGACCACGAGCCGCCACTAAACCATTTGTGCCAAAGGGCGTTGTCAGTCCCGCGAACAAAGACATCAAGTCGATTGCCACCCCATGAAGAAGCCGCGGGACCCGAAGTGAGAACGCCGCCCAATGATTGCCATGGAAGCCAAGCACCGCGGAATGTACGCTGCCAAAGAGCATTGTCAGTTCCGCGAGCGAAAACATCGATGCGATTTCCCTGACATGTGCACGCAGGTGAAGAAGTGATGACACCGCCAAGCGAAGTCCATGCTGACCACTTCGTCCCGTCCCAGTGTCGAAACCACAAGGCGTTGTCAGTTCCTCTCACGAATACAATCGTGCGAAAGCCAGAACGTGAGCACGACGCCGGGTCGGAAGTTCCCACACCACCAATGCTGGACCAATCCGACCAACCTGGAGCCCGAGGGTCTTCGTGTTGTGGTTGATAATCGGAAATCACATAAGGATCTTCTCTACCGTCAAGAGCGATGGCGCTGGTAGAGACCGACGCTCCGGTCAACAAAGTTGCTAATAAGACAATCAAATTGAAACGCATATCATCCTCCTGAATCCTTGCGCTTGGATTCTTTGACTCAAACTTAACAGAGGCTTTTTGCGAAGCTAGAGCAATCGAAATTCTTGTTAAAGACCTCAGTAAAATGGTGAGCCTTGGCAACCGACTCGACGTAGAGAAAGCCCGACTTTATTTTCATTTATTTTGTGACTTTGCAAATTTGAAGGCCTCTTTTGTGTTGTAGAATAAAGGGAATTCATGGAGGCGCAACATGCTTAATAAAACAATCACTTTGACCCGTGTCTTCGATGCTCCCAGGGAACAAGTTTGGAGAGCATGGACTGATCCTGAACGCATCAAACTCTGGTGGGGACCAAAAGCTTTCACAGCTCCCTCTATCAAGAATGATCTGCGTATTGGCGGCACTTATCTTTATGCGATGAAAGACGCTGAAGGAAAATTATACTGGAGCACAGGCACCTACAAAGACGTGCGCTATCTGGAAAAAATTGTGGCAACAGATTCTTTCGCTGATGAAAAAGGACACATTGTTTCTCCAGCCGAATACGGAATGCCGAATATGAAAGATGAATTGGAATTGACCGTCACCTTCGAAGATAAAGGCAATCAGACGAAGCTCACTATCGTTCATAAGGATTTTCCTGCCAACTATTTCGATCAGTGCGTGCAAGGATGGAATGAATCTTTGGATAAGCTCGATGATGTCCTTCGCAATGAAAGACCTGCGGAACTCAATCTTTAAAAGATATCAGGCCCTTGCAACCACAAGAGCCTGATAATTCAAAATCATCTATAAGCATCTTTTAGTTTGGCAATATCGAGCTTTTTCATCGTGAGCATGGCCTTCATCACGTTCTCTGTTTTAATAGGATCGCTGTCGCTCATCATGTCTGCCAAAATTTCAGGCACGACTTGCCATGAAACGCCGTATTTATCCTTCAGCCATCCACAGGGCTCCGTCGATCCTCCCTCCGACAACTTTTGCCAATACTCGTCGACCTCTTCTTGAGTTTTGCAATTCACCATCAACGAAAGAGCATGCGTGATTTCGTTTGTTTGCTCTTTTTGACCTTCCATCAAAACAAACTCTTGTCCACCAAGAGAAAACCTTGCGTGCATCACTGTCTTTGTTTGAGGATCCTTATGCATTGTTTGCACCATCGAGTGCTTAAAAACCGAAGTATAAAATTCAATGGCCTCTTCACCTTTTCCAAACATTTTTCCTGTAAATAGAATGGCCGGAGCGATCTTTTGTTTGCTTTCGGAAAGAATCAACTGCCAAGGAAGACCGAAACGATCCGTACACCAAGCGTATTTTTTTGCCCAAGGATATTCCTTAAGCTCAAACAAAATTTTGCCGTCCTTGCTGAGCTCTTTCCAAAGATGATTGATTTCTTCTTCCGTTTCACATGATACAAATAGTGAAACGCCGGGAGTAAATTTAAAAATAGGTCCGCCGTTGAGAGCTACGTAATTTTGCCCTTCGATTTCAAACTCAACAGTCATCACAGAGCCTTCTTTTTGGCCAGAGACTTCAGCTCCCGCTTTTCCGTAATAAGCTACACGTCCTAACTTCGATTTTTTGAAAAGAGATGTATAGAGTTTCGCCGCTTCTTCCGCCTGATTATCAAACCAAAGACAAGGATCGATTTGCATAAAGCCTCCTTAGAATTCTTTTTCATCCTAGCACCTGGAAAAAGCCTTGCCTATATGTGCAAATAAACAGGTCCGATATTGGACACATTAATTTTTCTGAACATTCAGCAAAATGGAAATCCCTTTGCTGTACTTTATCACGAAGAGCGCTTTTTTCTCTCTAAGCCAGAGAAATTGGCCGACACTTTTTGCGAAGAGAAAACTTACTCTAACCACAAGGAACTTTTATGGAAGCAAAAATGACTCATCAAGAAACCGGAACTCGCAAAGCCAATCTAAAACTGCGCTGGGAAAAAAGCCGTATCGTTTCCATTAGTCCAGATGCCGACCTGACTGAAGCCGCCAAGCTGATGAAAGACCAACAAGTCGGAGACGTTCTGGTTATGGGAGGCCAAGGCCCTTCTTCTATTCAAGGAATCATCACAGACCGGGACATCGCTCTTTGCGTGGCAACCAATAAAGATATTTCTTCTATCCGCGTTGGCGATATTATGTCCCCTTCGGTTGTCACCGGAAACATCGACGACGATATTTTCAAACTTGCGGGACTTATGAAAAATTCCGGCGTAACTCGTCTGCCTTTGATGGGGCAAGGAAACCAAGTCATCGGTGTTGTGACTGCAAGAAACCTAATTGAAGTTCTTTTGGGCGCTCTTTTTGATTTGGTTCAAATTTCAGAGACTCAACATCAAAACGAACGAGCTCATCATTAATCACAGAGGTCATTATGCCAGAAAAAGCAGTCGTGGAGCGGGCACGCAAAAAAGCCCGCGAAGGAAAATCTCCCTCCACTCAAGCCGGAGAATTTGTAAAAGCGGAAATCGATAAAGTGCGCAAAGGCGAACACGGAGTACGCTCTCCGAAACAAGCTATCGCTATCGGTCTTTCAGAAGCCCGTAAAGCCGGAGTTAAACTTCCTCCAAATCCCAACAAGAAAGCAAAGACGACACGAAAAACAAAACGCAAAGCAAGTTCCGAAACTTCGACAAAGCGGGCAAGAGCGACTTTGAAAGCCTTGAAACGCGAACCAACATCGACGGTTTCGCCTGAATCCATGTCCAAGTTTTCAAAACAAGCTGCTAAAAAACGGGGTCCCGCAAAACGCCATAAGGCTGCAATGAAAGCTGTGAAAACCAAAGGCCCTCAAGAACTGAAAAGAGCCGCAAGAAAAGCCGCTCATACAAGAGAAATGCGCGCTCACCATTAGAAAGGAGTCTATTGTGAGACACACCAATCCTCGCTACCGTCATATCACTTCGGACTCTATCGATTATGGATTAAGATCCGATGCCATTCATACACCTTCATCAGGCTACAGCTATTCAACAGCCGAATCCTACGAGTGGGATCGCGCTATGAACCCGAATGTGCGTTACGTGCCAGGCGAAAACAATCGGGATCTTGCGCGCGAGTGGAGTCGCGAGCCCCGCGAAGACCGTAATCAAAAATCTTATTACGGAAGAGGTCCGAAAAATTATCGTCGCACGGATGAACGCATTTATGAAGACGTGTGCGAAGTTCTTTCAAGACATCCTGACATTGATGCCAGTGAAATCATTGTCGATGTCGATCACGGTATTGTTTATCTTGATGGAACCGTGGAAACACGACGAGTTCGTGCCTTGGCCGAAGAAGTCGTTGAGGATCTGCTAGGCGTACAGCAAGTCGAAAACAATCTTGAGGTTTTACCAAGAGACCGAGACCTTCGCCGTATTTCGCATAGCTTATCGTGACTGGCTTTTGATTTTTTTAAGCTGGGCTTTTTGGTATGAACCAAAGACGCCGTTAAAGAGACTTCTAATCAGAGGATCTTCCACAATATCGGCGTCTTGAATTTCTTTTTCGATCACAGGGTCAAAAACTCTGTCGTTAATTCTTATATACATAGAGGTCAACGATTCACCCAACTCAAGCGCCGCGTATACTTTCGCCACAGGAACTTCAGTGAACCACGAAAGAGGTTCTGTCATTGAAGCCAATCGAGTTATTTCATTTCCCTGCAAACGATAATAAAACGACGTTTGAACTCCGTTATGATCATACAGGGATAAACACCAATTCCGTGTCTTTTCAAAGTAAGAATCAAGAGGCGGCTCCATAGATTTGTATTTCTCGATAAGACCCTCTTCGCAATACTTAAGAACAAAAGCCGTCTGTTCCTCTGTTAACGGCTCAAAATGTCGGGCCACTTCCGCAGTTGTTGGCGGCTTTAGATTACCATCGTACTTATAGTCCACATCTTGTTCACCGAGCGGTTCCACCCAAGATAGATTTTTGGATGTACTCAAAGAATTTTGGTCTAGACGAATAGACATCGAAGGATTCAATCGAATCACTTGAGACTCTGGCAAGATCGTTTCCATTTCTTTTTGAAATTCTTTGTAGGTGATCGGGAAAAACGCTTGGTTATACCAAGACCACGGCTCCATCGAAAACTGACACGAACTTGGAACAATGTATTTAGGTTTAAGAGCTTTGATTTGCTCTAACCACTCTGGAGGAAGCGTCAGCGATGCTGACGGAAAACGCGACGGTGAAAGCACTTCAATTTCACGCATCGTTTGAAACGGCCATAAAACCAAATCCCAGGAATTGCCTTTAACCAGAAGGTTCAAAGTTTCATAGTCGATCCACGAATCAACGACATTTAAAACGTTGATTCCTTCTGCTTGAATGTGAAAGATTGAATCCACGTCTTCATCCAACGCTCTTCTTGGAGTGACGTCGATAGATCCGATCTTGAGCGTTTCGTTTAATTTCAGCGAATGCACGTTTTGAAAACCCAGCTCACGAATCAAAGAAAACATTTCTTCAAAAACACAGAACATATAGATCGGCGTCTTGCGATCTAGGTAATTGAGGCTTTCCAAAGAACAGTGGTCATCATGATAGTGAGAAATAAAAACCGCATCGAGCTTAAGATTTTTGATCTCATCGTGATGGAACTTCACATTCGGAAAAGCGTGGCAGTTCCGGCTAAACGGGTTTTCAAAAACCGGATCAAAGGCAATTTGAGTTCCATTGCACTCAAAAACGTAACCCGCATGCAAAATACGCGAAATCTTAAGACTCATAGACTAAATACTTAGCTCAGTCCTTCGAAGGAAACAAGCCGGTCTTGACCTTCTAAAGCTGCGAGGTCTATTGTAAGGGCATGAAATTGATCTCATGGAATGTTAATGGTTTGCGCTCGGTTCAACGTAAGAATTTTCGCGAATGGTTCGAAGATGAAAAAGCGGACGTCGTGTGCTTGCAGGAAATTAAAATTTCCGAGGAAGCTATTCAAGAGGATGAAACTCTTTATCATCCCAGCCGCTACCATTCACAGTGGGCCTTTGCTGAAAAGGCCGGATATTCTGGATTAGCTCTTTATTCCAAAAAAGAACCAGATGAAGTTCGCATTGGCTTAGGCATTCCTAAATTCGATAGCGAAGGCCGTTGGCTCGAAGCCGATTTTGGTCCGATCACCGTTATCAATAGTTATTGGCCAAACAGTCAGCGCGATCACGCTCGTCTGCCTTTCAAATTGGAATTCTGTGCGGCGGCTGAAAAGCGTCTTGAGAGCTTAAGAAAAAAAGGCCGCGAAGTTGTCATCTGTGGCGACTTTAATATCGCTCACAAAGAGATCGATTTAAAAAATCCAAAATCCAATATGAAAAACGCAGGCTTTCTTCCTGAAGAGCGCGCGTGGATGACGAAGTTTCAGGAAAAACTGGAGTGGGTCGATACTTTCCGCAAATTTGAGCAAGGCCCTGGCCACTACACATGGTGGAGTTATCGCCCGGGAGTTCGCGAGAAGAACGTGGGTTGGCGTCTTGATTATTTCCTTGTGAATAAAGAAGCTTCTGATCGCTTGAAAGCGGCAGCTCATTGCCCTGATGTCATGGGTTCAGATCACTGCCCTGTTCGACTGACTCTGAAAAAATAATTATTCCGGTTTATAGCCGCTGATATTTTCAAAGAGCTTTTCCATGCGATAGTAAAGCTCTGCGATATATTTATCCGGCTCTTTTCCTGACATGGCAGCATTGTCTTCGATTTTTTCAATGCAGCTTAAATCATGGCAAATCAAATAGGAACTGCTGACGTTGGAACTCATCGAGACAGAAAGCATTCCAATTTCATCTGAAGTTCCGTAAGCGTGACACCAACTGCAAAGCCCGCCGATTGGCTCCCCTGTCGAAGCAGAACGCTTAAAGGCTACACCTCTTGGCAAATCCCAGTTGGGCATCTTAAACACAAGATAAGTGTAAACGCCCGACGGCTCTTTCCATGTGAAATAAGAACGCACATTGAGAGGAAATCTAAGTTTTTCAGGAAGAACCAATTTCTTTTGGTCTCGAGGACGAAAGGCATGAATCAGCTCTGCTTCGCTTTCGATCGCAAACGAATTTTCTTTTGTGAAATTGTTTATTTGAGACTGCACTGGATTTACTCCTTAATTCATCTTAGGAGGCTTAAATCCGACTGTCCAGCGATACAAGCCCTACGACCGTATCGTTGCAAAATAGCGTTTAAGTGAATCATAAAGAGCGTCAAAAGCTTTAGGATCGTCGAGAGCTTTGAGCATTCCATAGAAACCCTCATGTGCCATCACCACAAAGTGCGCGGCCTGACGAGTGTTCACATCTTTTTTCAGATATCCGGCTTCTTTGGCGCGCTTTAATTCTTTCTCCATGCCGTCGATCCAATAGTTCAACGCGCCTTCAAGGCGCTCTTTAAAACCTTTATCGACAGGAGCCATCTCTTGCACAAGATTATTCAAAGGACATCCATAGCGAAGCTCGCTTGGTTTCGCTTTACCAATCAGATTTCTTAATTGCGCAAGAATTCCCTCGATGGGATTTTCATACTCTTTGAGAGGATCAATCCAACGACTGTAAGTCATCGGCTTAATCACTTCATCAACCAGTGCGTAGCCCAAATCAAGTTTTGTGGGAAACTGATGATAGAACGCACCCTTTGTCAGAGATGTTTTTCCCACGATGTCGTCAACGCTAACGCCTTGAAAACTGCGGGTAAAAATCTCCCAGAAGGCCGCCTCCAAGATCTCTTTTCGGGACTCTTCGAGGTTTCGCGTCTTTTTGGGGCTTTTTTTTCTATCAACCATATAAAGAATCTAGCAAAAAATTCCGATCTTTACAACATACTATTTGGTATGTTATTGTCTTTCATATAAGGAGACTTAACTATGAAGCACCAGGGAAGCTGCCATTGTGGCGCCGTGAAATTTGAAGTCGACGCAGACCTCAAAGAAGGAATAACTTGCAACTGTTCGATCTGCAATCGCAAAGGCACTATTCTAGCTTTTGTACCAGATAGCGCCTTTCGACTTATCTCTGGTAGCGACTCTTTAACCGATTACCAATTCGGTAAGAAGTCGATTCACCATACTTTTTGTAAAGTCTGCGGCGTGACAGCTTTTGCGTCCGGCAAAATGCCTACAGGTGAACCTATTAAGGCGATCAATTTAAGATGTGTTGAAGATCTTGTTTTAGACGAAATTAAAACGCAGTTTTTCGACGGAAAAAGCATTCAAATATAAAAAAATCGAAGGAGACATTTATGCAAAACGAATTCTGGGTGAATCTTCCCTCTAAAGACCTTGAAAGAACTCGAAAATTTTTTACTGATATCGGTTTTAACATGGACAAAGTTCACTCAAATGCACAAATGGTGAGTATGGACTTGGGCAACAAAAAAGTTGTCGTGAATGTTTTCCCCGAAAATATGTTTCGTGAATTTATCGGCGGACAACAAGTGACGGATGCAAAACAATCCAACGAAGTTTTATTTTCCTTAGGTGCGAACTCTCCCGAGGAAGTCGACGCATGGGCTGAAAAAGCCGTCAAAGCAGGCGCCACCCTTTACGCAAAGCCCGGCTACAAAGACGGTTGGATGTATGGTTGCGGATTTGTAGATCCAGATGGGCACCGTTGGAATTTGCTTTTCATGGACATGAGCAAAATGCCGAAGGGCTAGGAGAAATCTTATGAATATCGATCCCAAATTAGACTTAGTATTAAATCGTGAACTTAACATCTCTCCCGAAGCGGCTTGGCGTGGCTGGACGACACCAGAGTTAATTTGCAAATGGTTCTGTCCTGAACCTTGGAAAGTAACAGAAGCACAAATCGATTTGCGCCCAGGAGGTCTTTTCAGAACCGTGATGCAATCTCCTGAAGGTCAACAGTTCCCGAACGTGGGTTGCATCCTGCAAGTAGAACCAAACAGAAAACTTGTTTGGACCGACGCCCTTCTTCCTGATTTCAGACCTGTGGCGACACCGCAATCAGGTGCGGGCTTGAATTTCACAGCATTTATTTTGCTTGAGCCTCTTCCTAATGGAAGAACCAAGTACACTGCGATTTGTAAACACAAAGATGAAGCGGATCGCAAGAAGCACGAAGAAATGGGCTTCCACGAAGGCTGGGGTATTTGCGCTGATCAACTTGAGAAGTTGATGAAGAGTTTGTAGCAGTTTCAAGGCTGGAGAAATCCAGCCTCGTTTTTATTTTAGATCTATCCACCACTCGACGTTGCGATAATTATCATTGATCGCAACTACTTCTCCCAGTTTCGGAGTGACAAGATTCACTCCGCGGCTTTTTGAGAGTTTGAGCAATTCATCAACGGGTTCGCGCCAGGAATGCAAAGCCAGTACGAACATGCCCCAGTGAATTGGGAAAAATCTTTTTGCTCTTAGATCAAAGTAGGCCTGCACGGATTCTTCGGGTAATGCGTGAACGGCTTTCCACTTTTGATTGTACTGACCATTTTCGATGAAGGCGATATCAAACGGTCCGTACTTATCACCGATGTCTTTAAAGTGAGTATCGTAACCAGAGTCCCCACTAAAATAAATATTGTGATCGCTATTACGAATCACCCACGACGCCCATAGTGTCTTATTTCCGTCAGAAACGCCGCGACCGGAAAAATGTTGCGCGGGTGTTGCAACAAATTCGATGCCTTCAAAGTGGGTGCTTTGCCACCAGTCGAGCTCTGTAATTCGTGAACGATCTATTCCCCAACCGACAAGGTGCGAGCCTACTCCCAATGGAGTCAGGAATTTATTTTCTTTTTTGGCAAAGAATTTCATCGTCTCCATATCAAGATGGTCGTAGTGATCGTGCGAGATCAAAATCAGATCAATCTTAGGAAGCTCTTCAAGTTTAAGAACCGGAGCCTGAAATCTCTGCACCATGAAACTCACTGGTGAAGCACTTTCTGAGAAAACCGGATCAACCAGAATAATCTTTCCAGAGAAATTTAACAAAAACGTCGAATGGCCAAACCAGATGACTTTCACATCCTGTGACGGTTTTAAAAATTCGTTCAAATCAGGTTTTACTTCAGGAAGCGGAGTCGCGGGCACTCTGCCCTCGCCTTTTGCCAGCCATTCCATAATGGTGCTAACGCTAAAAGCTTCCTTTCTCATTTTTTCCAATACGTCCGGTATTCTATTTACAAATTTGCCATCACGAAACTGCGGAGATTTCTTAAAACTTTCAACTTGCTCGCCGTTGGGACTCGAACCAAATACTGGTAACATATAACCTACTCCAGAAAGAAAATCAGAATCAGTACGACACAGAGAAGAACATTGATCTGTTTTTTCATAGCCCAACATAGCAATGTATCCATCAAAATCACATTAAAACTAATCCAGTCTGGATGAGCCAAAGGAGCTTCGGAGGGCGAACTTCAATTTCCTACTTTCCGAAATACATTTTTTTAGAAAGGTCCTCTAGTTCCTTTGGTGATTTTCTCCAGACCTCAAACATTCCTCTGCCAATTTTGTCGGGGATGATGTCTTCAATTTCATCTTCCACAGCCTTCAATATACTTTCCGCCACGTCGCTAGGAGCCGTCATATCCATGGTGCTACCTTTATTCATATCGGTATCGATAGCTCCAGGATTCACGATATGAACCGGGATGCCTTTGGCACTTAATTCAATTCTTGCTGCTTGTGAGACAGAATAAAGTGCTGCCTTTGAGGCAGAGTAACCAGCGATGAACGGAAAATTCACGTAGCTTGCGATTGAAGCGATATTGATGATTCTTGTTTCTTTATTCTTTTCCAAAACCGGAACAAACGCGCGCATCATTGCAAGAGTTGCAAAGCAGTTGATTTCCATGTCTTTCTTAAATCCTTCCATATTCCCTTCGAGGATATTTCCCGGATTTAAGATGCCTGCATTGTTAATAAGAATCTGTGTATCGGCGCATTCTTCAGCGGCTTTTCTGATTTCTTCATTTTTGGAAATATCAAGCTTGATGGCGACAACTCTTGGGTCATTAAATGGGGGAAGATTTTCGATTTTCCTTGAAGCTGCATAAACTTTTACGACGTTCTTAGAGAGACACGCTTCGACAAGTGCCCGACCAATTCCGCGGTTAGCACCGGTAATAAAAACTGTTTTTCCTGTGAATTGCATAGTTACCTCCGTTAAACGGAAAGTAACTAAATCTGATAGAAATTACTGGCTGAATTCGGACTTCATCCTCTTAATGTTTACTGTCGGCGTCAGCCATCTTTTTCATAACAGCCGCAATTGTCTCGAAATCAATGTGCGCTTCTCTCATTAAAGACTTCACCTTAACGAAATCGTCAGCATCTATGGCATCGTTGAATTCGTCGAGCTTATTAATTTCAGCGAGCTTTTCTAAAACCAAAGTTCCGTCAAAATTTGCAGTATCCATTGTTGACCCCTATATGGTCGCGATCAAAAGCTCTTCACCCGTCGAAGGCTTTAGACCATCTGACCTATTAGCGAAATATCGGGGAACCATATCTGCCGTCGACAGATGTTCCACCTTTTGAAATCCAATACTGCGCGCAAGATTGAGCATTTCTTCAGGAGAGAAAAAACTAATAAACGGTGTTCCCGACATTTGAGCACCCTTCATCGATCTTTCGTAACCAAAACGGTCTTCAGGTGCGACAAGATCTAAAGGCAACATGAACGTCATGATAAATTTCGATCCTGGAGCCAGCTTCAGCATCTGACGTAAAGTATCTTTGATCGCATCCATCGTCAGATACATGCTCACACCGATGGAAGTCACGATCGCAGGTTTCTTCGGATCAAAACCCGCCGCAATAAGACGATCCCACCAAGAATCACCCAACTCAAAATCGACCGGAACAAAACGAAGCCATTCAGGAATAGGATGGCCAGTCTCAATCAAACGTTGGCGCTTCCAAGCTTGCGTGTCAGGTTTATCAATTTCAAAAACTTTAATTTTCGAAGCCACATCAGGACGACGTTGCGCAAAGGTATCAAGACCCGCACCAAGAATCACATATTGGGTCACACCGTGATTCACTTGTTCTGCAACCAGATCCTCGATGAAACGAGCGCGCGCCACAATAGAAGCACGAAATGGAGGCGTTCCTTGAGGATGCATGTCAGGACGATCACGCCAACCTTCGGGAGGCGAAACAAGTTTGAAACCGATTTCATCATTAAGCACATGCGGAGGTGCATCGATTTGAACATGCATCGCTCTCCAACGAGCCACTCGAACGGCTGTGCTATCTGGCGTTTCTACTGACTTCGTTGTCATTGATTATCCTTCTTTAATTTCCGGCTCAACA
>NZ_CAMLDV010000050.1 GCF_946478835.1 uncultured Bdellovibrio sp.
TGTGCAAGGTATGACAACGGCAAAGGTCACGCAAGTCTGCGAACAAGACGGTCGCAATCCTTACGCCGTGATTATTATCACAGTACCTATGAGCGAATTCGATTATTCAAATGCGACATCCCCTGCTTTTGGTGCGAAGGTTTCATTAACTGCCATCAATAATCCCCAACTAGGAACAATGTTTATTTATCCTCGCTCTCATTACAGTGATCAGTACTTCCGCGTGATGTCTCGTCGGGAAAAAGCCAGCATTACTATTTTCAGACAAGCTGACTTCGGCGATATGGATTTCCGCCGCGAAAATGCTTTGTTGTTGGCCTTCCTTTTAAAATCAAACTCGAATCAACAGACTTCAAAAAAGATCGCGTCTTCGGTGGGTAAGAGATTAGTTTTTAATCGCGGATCTTTTGACATGAACGAATCTCAGTACCGTTCTCAAGCAACAAAGGCCGCAAGCATTATGGACTCTATCAATGGCACCATTCAGGACGCCATCAACACCGATCGCGCCTCTTTTAACGTTTTCATGCCGCCTAAGACGTGCCGCAAGGACACAGGTCCTTGTCCTAACAATGACGGTTACGGCTTTGGTTTAAGCGTCACAATTCGCTTCTAAAATTCGCATATATAGCCCAGAGCAGCAATAGTCGTTGACAGTCGACCTCGCGAGCCTTTATTTAATCTCCTCCGGGAGATCTAAGATGAAGAAATTATTGGTTTTTGCCCTGCTTGCGGCAAGCCCAGCAATGGCTGGTAGAATGGATGAAATTGTGATCATGACGCTTGAAAGTGTGGAGAGCACTTTGGGTCTTGCGGGCAGTCCTGAGTTCCCGTTCACGGTTAAGTACCAAGATTTCACCAAAGCGGCTCCGGGTCGCGATCTTGCGGTGAAAACGGAAATCGTTGTTCCTAACCAAGATGGAACAAACCAAGAGTGGACATGTGTCACTCAATTCGTTAAAACTCCCACGTTCTTTAAAGTTTCAGAAACAGATTGTAATTAACAAGGAGATACCATGGCTATCGAACAAACATTCTCAATCATTAAGCCAAACGCAATGAAGAAAAACGCGATCGGCGATATCATCAGCATGTTTGAAGCAAACGGTTTGAAAATCGCTGCTGCAAAAATCACTATCCTTTCTAAAGCTAAAGCTGAAGAGTTCTACGCTGAACACAAAGAGCGTCCTTTCTTCGGTGAGCTTGTTTCTTTCATGACTTCAGGCCCCGTTTGCTTGATGTGCTTGCAAGGTGAAAACGCAGTTTTGAAAAACCGCGAAATCATGGGTGCTACTGATCCTAAGAAAGCTAACGCTGGAACAGTTCGCGCTAAATTCGGTGACAATGTTGGTGAGAACGCAGTTCACGGTTCTGACTCTGCAGCTTCTGCAGCTCGCGAACTTGCTTTGTTCTTCGAAAAACAAGAAATCTGCAACGTATAGTTCTAAACTGAAATTGCGATTTTAAATGTCTGCAAAATCAAACAAGGGGGGAGCGCAAGCTCCCCTTCTTGGTTCAAAGATCAGATTGAATATTGAAAAACTCGCCATTGGCGGTGCTGGAGTCGCTCGACACGAGGGCATGGTCGTCTTCGTTCCTCAAGCAGCGCCCAATGAAGAAGTTCTTGCCGAAGTGACTTTGGTTAAAAAAAATTTCGTCGAAGCCAAGCTCGTTGAAGTTTTAAAACCCAGTCCTTTTCGTCGTGAACCACCTTGTCCTGTCGCCAACGACTGTGGCGGTTGCAACTGGCAACACATCACTGAAGATGAACAACGCCGACAAAAGGAAAAACTTGTTCTTGAGACCATTCAAAAATTCAACCGTGGCGTTGAGTTTGAATATCTTCCGATTCAAGAAAGTCCGCGCGTTTTAAGATACCGCAACCGCATTCAACCAAAATTCAAGCACAACCGTTTTGGATTTTTCGCGCGCAACTCTCACGACATTGTTGAGATTAACGATTGCCCGATCACGGAAAGTGCGCTCACAGATAAATTCGGTGAAGTGAAAGAGTGGTTGAAAGAGAAAAACTCCAAGGACCTTCAACGCCTTGAGATGTACATCTCGGAGGAAGGTCCTGTTCGTTATGGGCTTATCAACGAGGATGATGACGGTATCGGTTTTTCTCAGGTCAATCGTTTCCAAAATGAAGACCTGATACATACAGCCTTATCGTGGGCGGGTGAGGAAAAGTACGAGCAGGTATTCGATCTTTATGCTGGGTCCGGAAACTTCACGTTTCCTTTTGCTCAAAAATATCCCGAAGCTCAAATCACGGGTGTTGAATTAAACCCTAAACTTGTCGAACGAGCAAAATCTCGCATTCAAGGTCAGCGTGTGAAGTATTTCCTTTCAGACGTGGAAACCTACATGCGCAGGGCTTCCATCGGAAAACAGGACCTGGTCCTGCTCGATCCGCCTCGTGCTGGAGCGAGTGAGCTTATTATGCGTACACTCGCAGCGGCTCAGCCAAAAAAGATCATCTACATCAGTTGCCATCCGGTCTCTTTGGCTCGCGATCTTAACTGGTTCTTTGCTTGGTCACAGAAATTGGGCACTCGAATGAAGCTCACTCGGGTTCAAGCCTTCGAGATGTTCCCGCAGACCGACCATGTTGAGACTATTGCAGAGCTCAGGGTTGACTCTTAGTCTTCAAATGATACCTTTTTAACATGCGTAAATGGATTCTCGCACTGTGCACACTTTCCATGCTGACCTGCGCCGTTTTATCGGGCTGTGCTACTTGGGGAGAAGATAAAAAGAAAGCTGACCTTCACCTTCGTTTGGGAACTTCTCAACTCGAAAGTGGCAACTATCCCTACGCTCTTCGTGAGCTTCTTGAAGCTGAAAAATTGGATTCAGAAAATCCGGTCACGCAAAACAACCTGGGCCTCGTCTACTTTTTCCGTGAACGCTACGATCTTGCAGAGAAGCATCTTCGTAAAGCGATTGCGATGGATGAAAAGTACACGGAAGCTCGCAACAATCTTTCGCGCGTTTTGATCGAAGAAGCTAAATACGCTGAAGCGGAAAAAGAATTGCGCGTTGTTTTAAATGATCTCACTTATCCAAGTCCCGACAAAGCGTACATCAACTTGGGGCTCGCGAAATTTAACCAAAAAGATTACGTCGCTGCTCGCAATGCTTTTTCAAAAGTGCTGAACAAAAATCCTGATGATTGCATTTCCAGCACGTACTTCGGTCGCACGTTTTTTGAGACTGAAGATTATTCTAGAGCGGCAGAAACTTTGGATCGCGCGATCGGTTTCTGCCAAAAGAATTTGTACGATGAACCTCACTACTACAGTGCCTTGGCTTACTACCGTCTTGGCGAGAAATCGAAATCGGTGGCTCGCTTTGAAGAGTTGATTAAGTACTATCCGGATGGAAAGTACCGCGAGAAAGCCAAAGGAATGCTCAGCTTGATTCGAAAGGGACATTGATGAAAAAGACTGGTGAAATTTTAAAGAAAGCCCGCGAGGAAAAAGGCCTTTCTCTTCATGAAATTGGTCTTTCTTTAAAAATTAACAGCAAGGTTTTAAAAGCCATCGAAGAAGGCGACGATGCTCATCTTCCGGCAAAAACTTTCTTGCGTGGCTTTGTGCAAAGTTACGCCAACTTTCTTCATCTTGATTCCGAAAAAGTTCTTGAGGTCTTTTACGAAGAGATGGGCTCGACTCGTCCGAAGCCTTACATCCGTCCTCACGACGGTGAAAAAGCGGAGGTAAAAGAAGAGGCTGCGGCAACAACAGCAACGTCGACTCAAGCTTCCACATCGGCATCCACTGCTACACCCGCTGCGAAGACAGAAACTTCTGAAGCCACTGTCACTCCAATTCGCAAGGCAACACCTCCGCCAAGTTCTTCTGATGGAATGCAGTCTTTGCGTGAAAATAAATCCAGCAAAACAATTATCATTGCAGTGATCGGTGTGGTTCTTGTTGGTTTGATTCTTTTCACTAAGAAAATGATCGACAAATATTCTAAAGAAGCCGAAGTGCCAAGCAATGAAGTGGCACAAACTATTGAAGGTGCTACTCCGGTAACAGAGGAAACTCCGACTTTGGTTGAAAATGAAACCACGGATAAAAAAGAGGCCACAAGTCCTCTTGGAAATTTAACAACGGCTCCAACACCGTCAGCACCGGCTTCATTGCCTTCACCAACACCGACGCCGACAAAACCTATGACGGCGGCCACTCCAGTTGCGACTCCAACTCCGTCACCGACTCCGGTTACAAAACCGAGTCCAACTCCAACACCTGTGGCAAGTCCTTCACCTTCACCTTCTCCAACGCCTTCAGCAACGCCAGTTGCAAGTCCATCGCCAACACCAACACCGAAGCCAACTCCAAAAGAGGAAGCAAATAAACCTGTTGAGTTGATCGTCGAAGCTTTGGATACAGTGGAGATTGAATACGCTTCTCCGACGGGTAAACCGCAAAAAATCAAACTTTCTGCGGAACAAGTTCATACTTTCAAAAGTAAGAGTGGTTTAAAAATTAATTTCTCTAACGGTGGCGCCGTAAACTTGATCCTGAACGGAAAAGAAGTCGGCATTCCGGGAGACCTTGGTAAACCTATCAAGTTGAGCTACTAAGCTTGAAAGATTTCCGCCGCATCTGGGGCTTAAGCCTTCTCGTTAAAATGATCCTTGCGGCACTCATTCCACTGAGTGCCGACGAAGCTTATTACTGGGTCTGGGCCCAGCGTCTGCAACTGAGTTACTTTGACCATCCACCGATGGTGGCGTGGTTATTTTCCATCGGACATTTCCTTGAGCCTTTTGCAAATGCGGTTCGTTGGCCTGCTGTGATTTTAGGTCATGGTATGTTGGCCGTGTGGTACTTGATTCTAAAAGATCGCGTGGATTTTGCGAAAATCAAAACATGGGCATACCTGGTTTTGTTTTCTCCCCTTCTGGGTTTTGGTTCTTTGATTGTGACACCTGATTTGCCTGTGATGTTCTTTTGGTCACTTGCGATTCTTTTGACTTTAAAAGCTCTGGAAGAAAAATCTTTGCTCGCGTATGTGGGTTTAGGTGCGGCACTTGGTTTAGGATTTTGTTCGAAATATCATATTGTTCTCTTTGTTCCGTGCCTTCTTGTGTTTCTTTTTGTCGAGAAAAAATGGAAAGACGTTAAGTGGAGTGGTGTTCTTCTCACAATCATCACAGGACTGCTTTTCTCAGCACCTGTGATCGTGTGGAATGCACAAAACGGTTTTGCTTCTTTTGAGTTTCAGTTGAAGCACGGTTTAGAGAAAACCTCTTACAATCCTGAGTGGACGATTTCTTACGTCTTGGGACAGGTCTTGATTCTTTTTCCGCTGGTGTTTTGGGCTGCGATTCGCGCCCAAGTTCCTAGGAACATGCGCTGGTTGTATTATTTCGGCTGGGGACCTCTTCTATTTTTCCTTTACACATCGTTTAGAGCCCTGGTGGAAGCGAATTGGCCGATCATTGCGTATCCGGCTGTCATCGGTTTGGCTCTTTTTTATTCTCGAACGCAGAAGTGGCTTAAATACTATGTCTGCTTCTGGGGACTTATTTTTGTTATCGTGATCGCAACACTTTTCACACCTGCACTTCGTAACTTAAGTGAAAAAGTTCAAGAACCCTACGTACTTCAAGAAATCAGCTCTATTGCTCACGAATACCACCCGCTCTATGCAAGCTCTTATCAAATGGCGTCATCCATTTGGTATTTCAGCAAAGTTCCTACGTTCAAGCTTCAAGGAATCAGTCGTTATGACTTCTTTGACACACTTCCTGAAGCGCAGCCGCAAGGAAATGTCTTTTATTTGGTGAAGCGCGAGAGAAATGGTTTACCAAAGTGGATTTCCGAACAACAATGGCAAATGAAAGAGATCAAAAAGATCTCTCCTGATTTTGTATTGTTGGAATTCACTCGACCATGAAAGCCATTGGAGTCATCTCATTTCTGCTAGTCACTTATTTCTTGTACGGATTTTACATAAATCAGTACGAGGTTTCAGTCATTCCTCCGCAGATCACACGCGAGCACTCACGACTTCTCAATGACTACAAGGGCGTGATGAACGTTCACACCGATTTAAGTAGCGGCTCGGCTACTTCAAGCTTTGTTATTACTTCTGCAAAATTGGCGAATTTGGATTTTTTGATGTTCACGGATTTGAACATCTTTAATATGCCAACGACATTTGAATCTTATCATGGAAATCTTTTGGTCTTTTCCGCGGGCAAGTACAGCTATTTAGATTCAAGACTGATTTATTATTCATTAAATCAAGAAAGCATCGGAAACAATCTTGGCGACGCTCAAGTAAAGCTCGCCGATCTTCTTTCGCAAAAAACAGGTGCTAGCAAAGACACTCTGACTATTCTCACACATCCCTACAAAGCTGGTTACTCTTGGAATGGTGAAATTCCTTCTGGCCTTGATGGCTTTGAACTTCTCAACATGAAAAGCCTTGTGAATCGCGCCTGGGAAGAGTCGAAGATTTCAACGATCTGGAGTCTTGCGATTTATCCGTTTAATCCGCGTTTATCTTTCATTCGCCTTTACACAGAACCCACCGACGAAATCGCATTGTTGGATAAACTCAGCCAACACCGCCGTATTGTTGTGTATGCGGGAACAGAGGCCTCAGCGCGCGTGATTCCTCTTGCGAATTATTTTATTCGTTTCCCGAGTTACAAAAGATCTTTTGAATTTATGAGCAATCATATTTTGCTTAAGTCAGAACTCACGGGAAGTTTTAACAGCGACCGTGTGAAAGTTTTTAATGCGCTTAAAAACGGAAACTTCTATATGGCGCTCGACATGCTAGGCGACCCGAAAGGTTTTATTGCGACTCTTGAAGAAGAAAACAAGTCGCACCTCATGGGTTCTGCTGTGAAGCTTTCTAAGAATATGTCTTTGAAAGTAAGTCTGCCTTCAAAGCCTAAAGATTTTTTTGAGATCATCATCTTTAAGAATGGCGAGATCGTTGCGCGCATCAATGATCCTGAAACTGTTTTTCCGATCACGCAGCCTGGAACTTATCGCGTGCAAGTGCGAGTCAGCCCCATGCTTCCTTTGCCTGACGCTAAAAAATGGATCACGTGGATTTACACGAATCCTTTTTACGTCACTCCGTAGGGTCGTTTTTAATTTCTACGCTGAGGCCATCAACAGGTTGATTTTGGCAAGCCAGACGTTCGTGCGCTTTAAAACCACGGTCTTGGGCCATCTCTTCTTCGATTTCGTTTCTGGGCCCTAGTTTTTCTAGTCCTTCGACGACGTGAACAAGGCATGTGCCGCAAGTTCCATTCCCGCCACAGGTATGGTTGATCTCGATTCCCTCTCGCAAAGCCACATCCAAGATGCTATGGTCTTTTTGACTCACTACGACATGGGGGTGCTCTGGTAAAAAGTTGATATATTTTCCAGACTTAGTCGCATTCACGCTAGGGAACTCCTTCAAAAGGGCACTCTTTAGTTGAAACACCCCTTCCCATTTTGTATCAATATTTTCATGAGATTCATAGCTTTTGACTTAGAGACCACTGGTACTGTTCCCGGAGTAGATCAAATCGTTGAAATTGGAGCCGTGCGCTTCATTGACGGTCAACCTGAAGCGATCTTCGCAACCCTCGTAGATCCACAACGTCCGATCCCACCAGGCGCTTCTGCGGTCAATGGTATCTCTGATGAAATGGTGAAGGGTAAGCCGCTTATTGAAAGCCTTCTTCCTTCATTGGCAGAGTTCTGCGGCGATGACGTACTTGTCGCTCACAATGCTCCTTTCGATGCGCAATTTCTTACTGCTGATATCAAAAAGTATGAAACAAGCGCCCCTAAAGGTTTGATCCTCGATACGCTTCCTATCGCAAGAAAAGTATTCCCGGGTCTTCCAAACTACAAACTAGGAACTCTAGTTCAGCATTTGAAAATTCCAACAACAGATTTCCACAGAGCTGAAGAAGATGCTTCTTACTGCGGTCACTTGTTCTTCCAGATGATGAAAAGAATTTCTATCGGAGGCCAACCTCCACAAGTAGCAAACCTTGTTGCATTGACAGGAAAACCAGAACTTCGTTTCCCACAAATCGTCAGACAACCAAAACAAATGGATCTTTTCGGAAGCCTTGTTTAGTTTCGAAAAAATAAAAAGCCTGCGCGATTTTCGGCAGGCTTTTTTTGAATCTAGTTTTTATACAAATAACTAACGTAGAAGCTTACCGAAGATCATCGAATCCCGAAATCGACCGTTTTCTATACAGTCTTGAAGTAAAAGTCCTTCATAAGAAAAACCATTTCTTTTAGCAACGCTGATTGAGCGACTGTTTTCCCTATCACAGTTAATTACAGCTTTGTTGAAACCCAAACGTTTCATTTCAGACAAAACCAACTGAAGAGCTTCGCTGACAAATCCCTTTCCTTCCTCTCCTTTTTCAATACCATAACCAACCTCTGCCTTGTGGTCTGAGTAAGAAATCGTGTGAATATGAATAGAGCCAATAGCGATATTCTCTTTTAAGATGAGATAATTAATTTCTTGGAAGTTTTCTTCGGGAGTAGTTGTAATATGTTTGGCGACGTCTTCTAAGGATTCTACCCAAGAATAATTTACCCCGCCCAAGTTATGATCACGTTGGATATAATCGAAAACCTGCTGCGTATATTTGGGGCTACTTATCACGAGCTGAATACGTGATCCCTGCAAAGCATCGGCAAAGGGCTTTTTCTCTAGCTTTTCCATGGACGAAATAAATCACTTACCAAAGAATTTGTCTACTAGTGGCACTAGGACCGCCTCGTCCTTGATGATTTCCAGAGTTTTAAGCTCAGCTCACCCGCTAGCCGATACTTGTCTGTTTTTGCGCCTTAAGCCTTATGGGGATTTATGGGTTCTCTAACTACATGAACTGATTAATAAAAATAAAATCAGCAGAAGTAGTTTAAGAAATTCCTTAAACTGCCGAAAAGAATCATGTTGTGTGGTTCTTTTCATAAGAGTCTCCTTCGCAGAGGAAAACTCTCATCCATAAGAAAGCGGTCCTAGTGCCGCTTTCTTTATTTTGCAATGATCATCACAAAATCAGATCTTCTTAAATTTTGATGGATTGATAATCCAATTTGAATTTCGGACATTCGGTGCAGTCGATTTTTTATTCTTTCGCTTTGTGAGCGATCGGATAACGGCGTCCACGTCCAAACGAATGCTTCGATACTTTTAAAATCGGTGGTGCTTGCCAACGCTTAAACTCTGTTCGCATAAGCACTGGTAATAACCATTTATCCGTTTCTGTTTTCGCCGCGCCCGATTCTTCCACCAAATGCTGAACGGACTTATCCAACTTTACATATGGGGGAAGCGTGTCTTCATCTTTTTGATCCGGACGAAGTTCCGCTGACGGTGCGCGATCAATGATCTCTTGTGGAATCACTTCACCTTGTTGGTTGTAGTATTTTGCTAAAGCATAAACTTGTTCTTTAGTGAGATCTCCAAGAGGAGCTAAACCTCCGCACATATCTCCATACAGCGTCGAATAGCCAGCAGCATATTCGCTTTTATTGCTCGTTGTGAGAAGAAGACTGTTTTCTTTGTTGGAATAAGCCATCAAAGTAATTCCACGAAGACGCGCTTGCAGATTTTCGTGAACAATTCCGAAACCCGAAAGGTCGATTCCTTTTTCAAGAGCGCTCACCACGTTTTCATACATTGATTTCATCTCTACAACTTTGAAATCAACACCCAGATTTTTTGCCAAGCCTTCTGCCAACGTCAAACTTTGTGGAGCATTGTATGGCCCCGGAAGACCCAAGGTTACTACTTGCGAGGGACCCAGAGCATCGACCGCTAAAGCCGCTACCACAGCGGAATCAATGCCTCCGCTAAGACCTAAATGAATTTTCTGAAGGCCGGTTTTTTTGCAGAAATCGCGGATACCTAAAACAAGGGCCCGACGAAGTTCTTCCACTGTCTCAAGTTTTGCAGTTTTATTCCAAACTTCGAGAGTCTCAATATCGATGACATTGATGTCTTCTTCAAATTGCTGGCACGTCAAAACTTTCTTGCCTTTTTTATCGATAACAAAACTTCCACCATCAAAGATGATTTCGTCTTGAGCGCCCACAAGATTCACATACATCATCGGTGCTTTGAAATACGCTGCGGTTTTTCCGACGACGTATTCCCGTTGCTTCATTTTTCCAACGAAGTAAGGAGACGCACTAAGATTGATGACCATATCGATCTTTTGTCTTTTCACTTTTGCCAACGGGTTTTCGCTGTAAGGAGAATTCCCTTTAGCATCAGGCCAAGCCCAGATATCTTCACAGATAGTAAGGAAAAACTTTTTCCCCTTCCACGAAAAATAATTTTTAGAAAAATCACCGGGCTCAATAAAGCGCGCTTCATCAAACACGTCACCCGTCGGCAAAAGTTGTTTGTGGAAGAAGCGAGGCTTTTGTCCCTTAGCTACAAAGACAGCGCTGGTGTAGTAAGGACGACCCATTTTTTATGGATTCTTTGTGATAAGACCAAAAATAACGCCGATATCTTTAGGAATTTTTTTAATGAGAGCCTTGAGTTCCGCTTCTTGTTTCGCAACAAGTTTCGAACGCTCCAAAAGATCAAAGGGATGATAACCAAAAAGCGCGCATTCAGGAAAAACAACAAGCTCGCACTTGCGTTGTTGTGCAAGATGGATGAACTCCAGAATTTTTTCTTTGTTAAATTCAAAATCAGCTAAGGTCGGATTGATTTGTGCTAAGGCGATTCTCATTCAACCAATATACGCCCAGAAAAGCCGTCTTGGTAGCCATGCCAGTGATTAATTTCTGTTTCTGGAAACTTCCAGCAATAATATCCTTCGGCATTATCAAAGTCGGCCATCCAAAGGCCTTTAGGCTCGGCCCCCAACTTTTGGACCTTCACTTGCCAACGATCAATAATGGCATTGATTTGTTCTTCGATAATAGCCACGGATGGATGAGACTTGTCCGAGAAAGCCTCGATTCTGTTCAAGTGAACTTTGACTTCGCGGCTGGACTCTTCCGTCATGCGATAGATGATGGGCAAAAGAAGACGTGCTTCCTGCAACGTAAATGTTTTCTTGCGATTGATTTCAACCACATTCTCTAGCACGAACCATCCCCCATCAATGTCGATGAGGCTGTATCCATTAAAGACGGATGTGTTTCAAGGAATTAAAGCGATAACAGACAACTTAAGAATTTCTATGAAGAATTTCTAAACGCAATGCACAGATTATTTCTCGCCACTTTTGGACATTTGCAGCGCTTGACCGCCAATGAAAATCACAAGCGCGATCACGATCCCGGCGATGAATAAATAACGTATAAAATTTCCAATAGTCAGAGGCGGAGCGTCTTCGATTTGAACCTTTTTTTCAGGGGGTTTGACTGCAATTTTTTTAGGAGGCGTTTCTAAACCCTCGCCCGCGGACATAATGTGCGCTGTTCCCTCTGCTTTTTTCTCTAACTTTTTTCTTTCAGCTTCGGTGAGTCCGGTAATGGCCACAGCGCGACGCTTTTGCATTTGCACGACACGATTTCCGCCATTGCTACTGCGAAAGAAGCTACCGCCACCACCGTTCTCCAGCGCGATTTCTACAACTTTGCCGCCACCGGCGCTGTCGCTGGTTTCCATTCCACGAGAAGCACGACGTCTGCTCGCTATGTAACGACCTCCTCCGCGCGAAGCCGAGCCCGCATAACTGCTGGAAGAGCCGCCACTGGAAGAACTGTCAGAACTGGAATTGCCGCCATTTTTTGAAGAATCTTTACCGTCGCCTGACGAACCTTTTCCGCCATTGTTGATGGGAGGACGTCCTGCGGTCATCGAGCCTTTTTGGAATTTCTTTTCACACTCAGAATCTTCGTCAACAGTGGAGGGAGTTTCAGAACCAAAAGAGGGCAGCTCTCCATATTCAAGAAGACAACCCACGTATTTTCCCATGTAATTATTTACGAATTCTCCGAACGGCTTAAAGATTTGATTCATCAATGCAAGAATCAAAGAGACCGTAATAACCAGCATCAGGATGTACTCGATAAGAGCCTGTCCCTGATTATTTTCTAGTCTAGCTGTAAATTGAGATTTCTTCACTCGCGAGAGCATTTAGGTCATAATACAACACATGATGAATGGACTGAATTTCAATCGTTCCTTATTTACTCTGTTCTTGTCTTTTGTCTCATTATTGGTCGTTGGGACGGCTTCCGCCCAGACTTCGGGACAGGCCAAGGACGAGTTCTCTCTCTTCGAAGAAGATCTTAAAGACCTTCCAAAAAAAGACACAAAACCGGCCGCTAAAAAGACTCAAGCTCCAGCTGCGACGGCAAAACCATCACCGGCACCCTCAGTGACTCCGACAGCGACGGCTTCTCCCGCTGCAACACCGGCTGTATCTGCGGAACCCGCGACAGCTCCGGTCGTTAGCCACTCAGAAACAGCGGACGAAAAAATTGAACGTCTTAAAAAAGAAATTCGCAGCAGCCCTAAGAATGTCGGTCTTATTGGAGAACTTGCCGAAGAACTTTACAAAAAAGAGGAGTACGAAAAGGTCACTCTACTTTTGTGGAAGCACGTGGATAAAATTGATCGCAAAGGTTTGGTCCTTCTTGCAAAGGCTCACGAAAAACGCAAAGAGCCCAATGAAATGATTCGCGCTTTGAATGTGCTTATCGGTAAAGATGAAAAAGATTACGAAGCCTACAGCTTAATGGGTAACGCCTACGTTCTTGCCAGAAAAACCAAGGACGCGATGGAGTCTTATAAAAAAGCCGTTGAGCTTAATAACAAATACGAGCCTGCTTATGACGGTTTGATTGCTCTTTATGAAGATCGCGAACCACCTAACTTGTATGAACTTCGCATTCTTTACCAAGACATGATCGATAGTATCGGACCACGCCCGATCTACTTGCGCAAACTGTGCGAGATCAACACTTTGGATGGCACTTATGAACCTGCAATCCAGATGTGTAAGGATGCCATTCAGAAAGACCCTAAAATCGCCGACCCTTACGTTTATTTGGGCGTTTGCTACAAAGGCATGGGTGAAGACGAGAAGGCTTTAAAAGCGCTTAAAAAGGCGTCTATCGACTTCCCCAAATCGGAGCTTGCGCAATACCACTACGGGAAGGTTCTCGAAGAACAAAAGAGTTATGTCGACGCGATGAAAGTTTATAAAGCCGGCACAGAGGCTGATCCCAAAGCGGCGCGCTCCTGGTTGGGGCTTGCGACTTCTTCCTTTGAAATTAGAAAGTATGAATTGGCACTATTGGCTTTTAAAAACGCGTGCAAGTTCGACAAAAAAAATGCGGTGGCCTTTAGAAGAGCCACCACAGTATTAAGAAACGCTAAAAATTCTCAATGGATTGGCAAGTTCGAACACGAATCCGAAACTTGCACTTTTTAGTTCTCGACAACGATTTCGCCAACAAGATCGTATTCCAAGCTGTCTGTGACGTGGACTTTCACCATGTCACCGACTTGCGCTTGACCGTCATTGATCAAAACAACGCCATCGATATCTGGAGCTTGGCCCCAGAAACGACCTTGCAATAACAAGTCTGTTTCTTCGCTGAAACCTTCGACGATCACTTCGATAGTTTTACCAACGAAGTCGCGGTGCTTTTCACGAGAAATGTTTTGTTGAACTTCCATCAAAGCATCGTGGCGGTATTGTTTTGTTTCTTCATCAACTTGATTTTCCATGCGGCCGCCTGGAGTGTTCTCTTCAGGAGAATACTTAAAGCAACCGACACGGTCGAACTGCTGATCAGCCACGAACTGAAGAAGCTCTTCAAACTGTTCCTGAGTTTCACCAGGGAAACCAACGATGAATTGTGTGCGAATCACAGCCTCAGGGATGTATTCGCGAATGTTCATCAAAGCTGTTTCGATTTCATCGCGAGTCATCTTGCGGTTCATGCTCTTAAGAACAGCATCGTTGATGTGTTGCAAAGGCATATCGAAATATTTCACGATTTTTTTGCTGTTCTTGATCACTTGAACCATCTCTGGAGTGATTCCATCTGGATACAAGTACATCAAACGAATCCACTGAAGGCCTTCAACTTGATCCAAAGCCTTCAACAACTCAACCGGACTTTCTTTGCGAGTTGGATCTTTACGACGGATATCCCAACCGTAGTCAGTAAAGTCGTGAGAAATAATGATCAACTCTTTCACGCCACCGGCCACAAGAAGACGAGCTTCTGCCACGATCGCGTCGATAGAGCGAGATTGAAGATTTCCACGGATCAAAGGAATCGCACAGAATGCACAACGCTTCATGCAACCTTCAGAGATTTTCAAATAAGCGCGGTGACCCGGTTGAGAGTTCACGCGCGGAGTCTCTTCTTCCTGCAAGTATGTCGGCAAATTGAAGAACGTTTTTTTCTTGTCGCCAGCATCTGAGTTTTTCAAAATCTTGGCGATATTTTGGAACTCACCTGAACCGACAAAAAGGTCAGCTTCTGGCAAACCTTCTACAAGTTCGTCCTTGTAACGCTGAGTAAGGCAACCCGCTACAACCACTTTTTTGATTTTGCCTTCTTGTTTAAGGTCACTCATATCCAAGATACGTTGGATGGATTCTTTTTTAGAGTCTTCGATGAAACCGCAAGTGTTGACGATTACAGTGTCCGCTTCCGCCGCTTCACCCACAACTTGGTAGCCGTCTTTCATCAAAGTACCGGCCATGATCTCACTGTCGACTAAGTTTTTAGGACAGCCAAGAGAGATAAAATGAACTTTGTTGTTTTGGTTTGTCTCTTGTTTCATAGATCAGTCACCTGTGCGCCTTTGGGAGGTTGGTATTTAAATAAATTCTTTTTTTCTTTTTTCTGAAACTTCACATCGGAAAAACTCATCGTTGTGAGATTGCCGATATCGTCTTTGTACGAGATCTCTTTCATTGTGCTGTCTTTAGGATCAATCGTGACTTGCAAAGACTTCACCGTGAGATCATCGTAAAGCGGCGTCACATCCATCTTCACAAGATCGCCCGCTTTTTCTTCTTTCACGATCTTAAAGTTTTTCTCAAGATCTGCGCCCAACAATGAAGAGATCAAAACCTGTGAGCGATTTTTCTTATCAACTTTTCCTTTAGCGACTTGAACAGGACCACCAAATTCTTTCGGCGGAGTTTGTTCACTCCAAATCGTTGTTCCATCGAAAACCAAAAGTGTTTTTTCCGGAGTCGTGTTTTCCCAACGGAACTTTCCATTCGCAAGATAGATTTTGCCGTCATACTTTGTTTCTTTGCCAAGAAGTTCCGACTTCACGGTCTTAACCACAGACATTTCCACAAGTTTGGAAGCGCGATATTTTTTTGTTACTTTTTGAAGTGTTCCGTTTCCAGCAACAGCCGCCATAAGGCCCACTGAAAACGACAATACGAAAAACAAGACACTGATTTTTTTAAACATTTGGGTTTTATAGCAGATCCTTGGACGCTCCGCAAGAGAGGCCCCTTTGGGCCAGCACCCAAACTTCAAAGTGAGCAGGACTCCCAAGCGCTAGATGTGCGGCCCTCGCTGTAGCCCCCGTAGTTAAGACATCATCTGCAAAAATCCAGAGCGTTTCCGTCGAGAAGTCCACACCCGATGAAGTTTTTACATGGGCCTCCATCTCCACCAAGGCCCTTTCTCCCCGGCCTGCTCCCCGCTGCGAACCTGAGGAGACCTTTTCAAGACAAGGCAAAAAACCCGCCCCCAGTGAATCCGCCAAGGCCTTTCCCCAAAGATAGGCGTGATCGACTTGATTTATTTTCTTTGCCGGAGCCGGAATCACACAGATCCGTCGATGGTGTAATGAACTTGAAAGTTTCTTTGTGAATTTTTGAGCGTAGTGCTCCCACGCCCTTTGATGTCCGGAACCTTTTAAAGCCAACACCAATCCCGAAAGTAGATCACTCTGACCGGGATACCAGTAATAGTGCGACCTCACCGTGAGTGGCGGAGCTTGCCGCGGCTCATGTTGCTCCAGAAATTTCAGTCGCTCTTCACACGGTTTGCAAAGAAGACTCTCTGAGATCATGAAAGATCCGCAATTCAGACAGCACGAACAGTGGTTTTGCATTAAACGTAACAGTGATTTCATAACAATGCCTCACTGCAAAATCTTTGACAGGCATTTGTTAGGGGCCTAGAACGAACTTATAGAGGGGTCTATGAAATTCTTATTCGCGCTTTTGCTGTCACTAGGTTTGTCATCTTCGGTTTTTGCTAAGGGTCTTTCTTCTCACCGCCACGCGAATGAGCCTTATGAGACCGCTCGCAACAGACATTTATTCGGTCAAACTTTTGATGTTCCTTTTCAAATGCAAGACATGTCAGCGGATGCAGCCACTCGTTTTGTTTCTGCTGAAAGAGCAAAGAAGCCTCTAAAAAATTTAGACATCAAAGAAATTCCTGATGTTGGCTCTTATGCTGATATGGAAAATCAGTTTTTCTATATTCGCGACACTCGTTTCTTAACGACTCAAGATAAAAACTTCCCGCGCCGTTTGACTTGGATGTATCCCGATGACGGTTGTTACGCCCGCGCTGAAGTCGCGAAGTTTGAATTAGAAAATCACAACTTCCCAGCTCCGAAAAAAGTTTTCGTCTTCGGAAATCTTTCTGCACTTTCAGATAATTCACCCACAGGTTCTGTTCAGTGGTGGTACCACGTTGCTGTTTCTTACCGTGTAGGTGCAGATGTTTACATCTTCGACCCGGCTCTTGAACCACAACGTCCTTTGAAATTGACTGAGTGGAACAAACTTGTCGGCGGAGACAGCGCTTACGTTCAGTATTCTATTTGCGATCATGAAACTTACGACCCATCAGGTGATTGCTATCACCCGACTCCACAAAGCAAGAACGACGCTTATTATGAGCAAAAATCTTTCTTGCAATACGAGTGGGACCGCATCTTGGAATTGAAACGCAACCCACAAGAAGAGTTGGGCAACAACCCGCCTTGGTTGAACAAATAGTAACTAATAAAAAGCGGCCACAAGCCGCTTTTTTAAATATTGTGGTAGGGGATTTTTTTGATGATGGTGAACGCGCGATAGATCTGCTCAAGACTCATCGCCTGAGCCATCAGATGATTCATCACCATCGGCGAGAGTGCCACTTTTAAATCCGCTCTTTTACGAACGTCTTCGTTCACTCCAAAAGCGCCGCCAATAATGAATACGGCGCGCTTCTTCGAACTTCCCAAAATGTTTTCAATTTTTTTGGAAAACTGAATCGAATCAAGGACAGAGCCGCGCTCATCGAAAAGCACGACGTAATCATCACTACTGATATTTTTTAAAATGAGTTCGGATTCTTCGTTGCGTTTAAAGTCGGCGTCTTCGCGGGCTGACTTTTTTGCTTTTAAGGACTGAATATCGAAGGGAATAAAAAAGGAGATCTTCTTTTTGTACAACTCGCTCACCTCATCGGCCCACGCCTCTTTTGCAGTGGCGAGGTTGTACAAAACGAATTTCATGACTAGTGAGCCTCAGGCTTTCCTACGTAAGGATCTTTAAGGCCCAGGTCTTTACCTTCTCTCCACAAGTTCTCAAGGCTGTATTCTTGACGAACGAAATCGTAGAAGATGTGAACGATCAAAGAACCGTAATCGACAAGAACCCAACGGCCTTCATCGATACCTTCCACGCTTTGTGGATGCACGTTGTATTCTTCTTTCACCGCTAGCACGATGTTTTCAGCCATCGCAGCCGCGTGACGAGTGGAAGTACCCGATGCAATCAAAGTGAATTCACTTGGAGCTGCGATACCGCGCAAATCAAAACCGCGAACGTTGATGCCTTTTTTAGAGAACAAAACATCAGCACAGAACTCAGTGAATTTTGTAAAGTCACCGATACGATCGCCCAAGTTTCTGTAAAGCTTATTTTCTTTGATGTAAGACTCAACGGCCAGTGGCAAATACTTTTCAACAGGTTTTCCTGTGCGAAGCCATTTGCGAAGTTCTGTTGCAGAGATCTCAACATCACGCAAAGTGATGAACTGGATGTTTCTGCCAGTGGAAAGCTCGATAAAGTTGAAATCAAAGTCAGAAACTAGAGGCTTCAAATAGCCCGGCATTTCTTCAAGTGACTCTGGAGTTTCATAACCAGGACGAGTTGTGACGATCAAATTCGTTTCAGTTAGAATTTTTTGGAAGTCTTTCCACTGAGCCAACTCTTCAAATTTGTCAGCACCAACAATCAAATACAAATCAGAAGCTTCGTATGTTTTACGAAGGTTCATAACTGTATCGATCGTGTAGCTCATGCCGCCGCGTTTGATTTCTTGATCATCAACGAAGTAAGTCTCGCCGTATTGTTCAAAAGCCAAACGAGTCAATTGCAGACGTTGTTCAGGCGTTGGACCTTCAACCGGAGTCTTCAGCGGATTTTGTGCTGCTGGAATAACGTGAACTTTTCCAAGGCCTACTTTTTTCGCCACTGTTTGAATGGCGTTGATGTGGCCCATGTGCGGAGGATTAAAACTTCCACCAAAAATACCTATTTTCATTCTGATTCCTCTTCTAAAATCTCGTGAGCAAGCTCTTGCACAAGTTCTTTGATGTTCTTACCTGTGACGGCAGAAATCGCAAAAGGTTCAGTTCCTGTGATTTCTTTGAATTTGTTTTTAAGCTTGATCAGTTGAGTTTCACCCAAGGTGTCGATTTTATTGAGCACAACAAACTGAGGACGCGTGGCAAGAGGGAAGAAACCCTCTTTGTCCTGATTGTTTTTATCGTACATCTCAAGTTCATAGTTAATATCTTGAAAATCTTGAACCGGATCACGGCCTGACAATCCCGAAGCATCCACCAAGTGAATGAAAAAGCGCGTGCGCTCAACGTGCTTCAAGAATTGAATACCAAGACCCACACCTTCGTGCGCGCCTTTCACAAGACCCGGAATATCGGCAACGACAAACGATGAATAATCGCCAGCTTTAACAACTCCCAAATTTGGAGTCAGCGTTGTGAATGGATAATCCGCGATCTTTGGTTTCGCAGCAGAGATACGAGAAATCAAAGTGGACTTTCCAGCATTTGGAAATCCAACGATTCCTACGTCGGCGATCAGTTTAAGCTCAAGCTTAACTTCGATCTCTTCGCCTTCTTCGCCCGGTTGAGCATAATCAGGAGCTTGGTTCACGCTGGTTTTGAAAAACTCATTTCCTTTTCCACCGCGACCGCCTTTAAGCAAAACGTATTCATTAATATCCGTCATATCGACGATGATTTCGCCTTCAAGTGTACGGAAGATGGTTCCTTGAGGAACAATCAAAACAAAATCTTCCCCATCATGACCCGCTTTTTGGCGGCCCATGCCCATTTGTCCACTTTGAGCGGCGTATCTTTTGTTCTGACGAATATCTACAAGAGAATTGATGTGACGAGATGTACGAATGATAACATCACCGCCCTTACCTCCGTCGCCCCCATCGGGACCTCCACGAGGCATCATAGATTCTCGGCGATAACTTACGCAGCCAGGACCGCCGCGACCAGACGCTAATGTGATTTTAACTTCATCGATGAATTTCATTTACAGCACCGTATACAACAAAAAAGGAGCCTTGGATGGCTCCTTTTTATGTATTGAAAAAATCTCTTGGTGCTTATCAGGAAGAGCTAATCTACGAACGCAGATTAAACAGCTTTAGGATAAACACTAACTTTGAAACGCTCTTTAGAGAAACGTTCAAATTTAACAAGACCTTCAACTACAGAATAGATAGTGTAGTCGCGACCCATTTTTACGTTGTTACCCAAGTGGAACTTAGTGCCACGTTGACGAACGATGATAGTTCCTGGAAGAACTTTCTCGCCACCAAATCTTTTTACACCCAGTCGTTTACTCTGTGAATCACGACCGTTCTTTGTACTACCACCGGCCTTCTTACTTGCCATGACGAACCTCTCTTACGAAATAAAATTAATTAAGCTTTCTTAGAAGTTTTTTTAGCTGCTTTTTTCTTCGCGCCAGTTTTAGTCGCTTTTTTCACAGTCTTTTTAACTGCTTTTTTCGCAACTTTTTTCTTCGCTACTTTTTTAGCTGCTTTTTTAACAACTTCTGCAGGACCTTTGTTCGCTGCGCGCTCTTTACGAGCTGCCACGCGAGCTTGTGCTTTTTCAGCACGAACTGCTTTCACGTCTACTACTTTAGCTGCTTCGTCAGTTTTAGCTGTTTTTCCATCGAAGGAAATAGCTTTAACAAATAGTTCTGTGAACTCTTGTTTGTGAGTTGCGAACTTTCTGTAACCTTGACGACGCTTCTTTTTGAAGACGATCTCTTTTCTTGTCTTAGCTTGTTTAGTAACAACAACAGTTACTTTCGCACCTTTAACAAGAGGTTGACCAACAGCAGTGGACTCACCACCAACCATCAAAACTTCGTTGATTTCAAACTCTGCACCAAGTGCTTGTTCAAGTTTATCAACCTGAACTACGTCACCAGCTTGAACTTTATATTGTTTCCCGCCAGTACGAATAATCGCGTACATGTAATACCTCCAGCTACCCGAATTAAGCCAATGGTAAATGCCACTTCGCACTAGGCTTTGTCAACCTAATACATGCTATTTTTTTCAGCTTTTTACGAGAGAAAGAGAGGTTAGCTTTAACCCCCCTCAAATGCAAATATTTTTGGAAAAAGTTGGCGAGGTCTAGGCGTTAGATAAAAGCCTATATTTTCAGCAGGTTAGCCAAAATCATGGCTTCAAAAGTTCGCGCTTCCATGCGTCGCCGAGCTGGAAGTTCTTATAATTAGTCACCGCCTCAATCAACTTTCGGTGATCCTGATAGTTCTTCTGAGCCGATTTACTGCCCGGATTCTTTGCCGCAATCACCCGCAATTCATTCTTTTCGCGATTTAACGCCTCAAAGATGTTCTGAGCTTTCACATCACTTCGAGCCGTGGCCTGCTCTGTTTTAATGAAGTATTCCGCAGCTTTATCATATCTTTCCGCAGAAGCATTCAGCTTTGCTCCCACCCAATAATCCCGCGAGGACTTAGCCGCCCTGGCATCAGCCAGAAACACCTCA
>NZ_CAMLDV010000051.1 GCF_946478835.1 uncultured Bdellovibrio sp.
CCGATAACTCCAAATGGAGTGATTTGATTTCCGCGTGTCTGCGAAACAGAAGCACCGATTTCCACGAGCTTGCTTAATTTTTTAGTCCAATCAATATGAACCGAAGAAACTGGAACTGTGTCATAAAACGGATCTTTGCTTTTATTTGAAACAATTCTGCCAAGGTCCGCACCAACTGAAAACGTACCCAGTTTTTCCGTTGGCACAACCGCCTTGATTGAATTTTTCAAAGCGACAGCGGAAGTCACATTCACGCCTTCAAGAAAATAAACGTCTGTTCCCACGACAAGGTAAGCTTCTTTTTTATCAGGCTTACTTGTGTCGTAGATCACGCCAATACGATCGTAAGTCGTGTTTAATTCTCCATGATGTGTTTGCTCAATATCGCGCGGCTGCCAACTCCACGTTCTATCCGCAGACACCGTAAGGTTCAGATCTTTCCATTGATGATCCACGCCCGCTTTGATTTCATTACGAACTCCCGAAGAGGTCGTCTTTTTCTGATCTCCGCCAGGCGGTCTTAAATCCAAAGCCACCGTGTTGATTTCAATTTTTCCAGTCGTATCATTGATACGCGCTTCCCCTTTTAAGTGAGAGCCGAAAAACAAACTGCTGCGCTCCCCTTCCTTAAATGTTCTTGTCATCGCATCATAACCGGGCGCTGAAATTTTTAAAGCACCACCATAAACTTCAGCCGTCGCACGCACTTCATCGACCAGCATTCCATCAGTAACAATGCTTGTTCCTGTGCGCGCTGAAACTCCGGCTGCTTCCAAACGGTAGGCGCCTTCGTCCGTCATCACCTTTGTTCCAAGCATGAATCCTTTCACGGAGTCTGATCCAAATTGTGCTGAAATCGTTTGTTCATTTTGGCTTGCTCTCACTGTCAGCGCCGCAGAGTCCGGTTTAAATCTTGCCACGCCTTCAATGGAGTCTTGCACCCACTGTGCTGTGGCAGGAACATACTCGTGCAATTTTCCAGGACGAGATTCCACGTACTGGGTTCCGGTAAGAACGCCAAGAACCTTGGACGAAACGTCGACCGCCGATTGAAGTGATTTTTGTTTTGTATTGTAGATTTGCGAATAGTTTTGAACGTAGTATTCGCCCGTTTTTGGGTCGCGGAAATGCAGGATCGCGTGACCTCCGGTATTGTCTTTTGTGAGATCTTGCTGCCATTGTCCCTTGTGCCGACCGACAGCTTCAAAGCCTAAGTTCTTCGCCACTTCACCCAAGAGCTTGTGAATGTCTCCGCAGACTCCGCCTTCTTTAGCCGCTTTCACGGCATTTTGATAAACGGATTCCAGATTTTTATTTTCTTTGCCTGTTTCGCTATAACCATTCGACAGACGATTTCCCAGCATGCTTAAGAATAATAACTTTTCCTCTGGTTTTAATCCCGCGATATTGCCTTTAGTAAATTTCAAAGCGTTGTCAAGATTGCTTTGATTTAAAAACTGCGTGTAATAGCCATTCACCACCACAAGGCGCTCATTAGAAATATTTAGATCTTGCGGATTTTTGAAAACAACATCGAGTTCTTTACCAACGACTTTGGTATCAGCGATAAAATAAGCATCCACCCATTTTGAATTGCCAGCCTTCAAAGCTTTAGCGACTTTTTCTAAAGCGTTGACGGGTTTACTTTCTTCCGTCGTGCAGGTGATGCAAGGCCCTTCTGCTTCTGTTGCAAAAAGCGAGATGGAAAATCCCAAAACCCCTACGACGCTGGTAAGAACGATCTGTTTTCTCATATCGTTCTTTTCGGGAAAATGGACGTGAAACTGAAACTACTTAAGTCGAGCTAATGGATAATAATGCGTTAGGATTTGTTTATAATTGCGACCACTTTGTCCCAAGGCTTTACTGCCCCACTGACAAAGGCCTACGCCGTGACCGAAACCCTGTCCTTGAAACAGAAAGCTTTCGCCGATTTTTTTCATTTCAAAAAGCGAGCTGCGCAAATCCTGGAATCCCAAGAGTTGACGAAAGTCATTGGCAGAGATCAATTTCGATGGAGCATCATTGAAAGCCACCCGCACAGCTTTGATACGGTTTTCTGATGGAATTTTAATAAACTCCAGGGAAGAAAAATTCTCGACATGCAAACGACGGCTCAGTTCTTCTTTGCTAAGGTTGAGCTTCCAGTGGGCTCGGGGATTTGTCGGGCACGACGTGTCCACCGTTGTTCCCGCGTTCACGCCATAGTTCCAGACATTTTGTGGAGTCGTCGTTTTACCTCCGCAATCCGAATGAAAAAAGGCTTTAAGAACTTTGTTATTGGAAGCGTAAAGTTTCACTCCTTCAGTTTCACGAACCGCTTGAACAGCTTTTTTGATGAGCGGATCATTTTCATCTTCCGCAAGCACGTGACGAAACACTTGATCTAGAATGCTGCTTTCCAAGTGATACGGTTTATCTTTGCGTTCTTCCATAACGGCCAAAGCATAAGATCTTGCCGCCACCGCTTGCGCTTTCAAGGTCTCTAGCGGCCACGACAACGGCATTTCGCTGGCAAGAACTCCGACGACGTAATCTTCAAGAGGCATGACTCCCACAACATCAACGTTCTTGTTTGCGTTCATGTTAAGAAGAACTCGCGACGGCAATGCTTGCGCACCGACACGAAGATTCTCTCCTTGAATAAGGAGGTATTTTTCAGAGAAAAGGTGTTCGGGATCTTGGTTGTTCACACGCAAGGCCCAAACTTTTTTTCCTTCTTTTTCTAGCAAACGAACTTCAGCCTGTGCATTTCTTGGTATGGCGACAGGCTTATAAGGTTGATTGAGATTTTGAAAACGAAGAGCTAAACCTGTGATTTGAACTTTCTTAGGCGCACTCATCAGGCGCACTCGAACAACCTCGGAAGAGGCTGATCGCGCATCCGATAGAAAACTGACATACACAAAGATGAAACACAAAGAGGCCCAAATCAGTTTCACTGCAATTTCCATCCATAGAAATTTGCCAAAACTTCATGTTCTGACCTCTTAATTAAACCTCATCCATCCAGGAGGATGAAAGTCTAGTTTTTCTTTTGCATCTCAACTAGCGGCTTAATGATGTCCAGCGGCAAAGGGAAAATGATTGTATTGGATTTGTCGCCAGCAATTTCCGTTAAAGTCTGCATATAAGCGAGCTGCAATGCAGAAGGTGATCCTGCCAAAGTCAACGAAGCCTCTTGAAGCTTTTGTGCTCTTTGCACTTCCCCTTCGGCACTAATGACTTTCGCACGACGTTCACGCTCTGCTTCCGCCTCACGCGCCATCGCCCTTTGCATTTCTTTTGGCAGATCGATTTGTTTTACTTCGACCATCGTGACTTTAATACCCCACGCCTCGGTGTGCTTGTCCAAAATACCTTGCAGAGCTGAATTGATTTTATCACGGTGCTCGAGCACATCATCAAGCGGGTATTGTCCCATCACCGAGCGCAAAGTCGTTTGCGCCAGCTGGCTTGTCGCGAAATAATAATCTTCAATTTTTGTGATTGCTTCTAGAGGAGACACCACTTTGAAGTACACAACAGCATTCACCTGCATACTCACGTTGTCTTTTGTAATGACGTCCTGAGGTTGCACGTCCATCGCCACAGTGCGCGTGTCGATTTTGATCATGCGCTCAACAAATGGAATAAGAAGAATCAGACCAGGTCCTCTAACACCGACGGCTTTACCAAGACGAAGAACGACACCACGTTCCCAATCGTTTAGAATTTTGATCATGGAACTTAAGATGATCCCGCCAATAACAATTATCGCTATTAAAAATTCCATTTGTACGTACTCCTTATTTTACTTTCTTTACATTCAATGTGAGTCCCTGTCTTGCAGTGACATGCACTCGATCATTTTCTTTTAATGAATCTTCAGAGACAAACTTCCATGTTTCTCCCATGATTTGAATCTGCCCGCGATGGCCGTTGGCTTCGACTGTCACCACAATGCCATCTACCTTTGATAAATCGGAATCGACGTCGCTGGATTTGTGACGAATCGTTTTCACTGCGAGATATCCGACTGCCAAAAAGAATAATCCCAAAACTGAGACGACAGAAATAATTAGCGAAAGAGGCAACGTGTATCCCGTCGTCTGAGCATCAAATAAAAATAAACTTCCAACAAACACGGCGATCAATCCTCCAATACCGAGCGCTCCAAAGCTTGGCAGGAAAATTTCTAAAATCAAAAAAGCAATTCCTAAAAGAATAAGCGCAAGTCCTCCCCACGCTACATCTAATTTGTGGAAAGCCACCAAAGAAAGAAGCAAACCAATTCCGCCAATCACGCCCGGAGCGATCATTCCCGGATGGGTAATCTCAACATAAAGAAGTGCTAAACTTCCCATGAATAATAAATACGCAAATTCGGGATCTGCGATGAAGCTTAAAACCTTGTAGCGCAAGTCCGGTGTGAACTCTTGAAGATCGCCTACTTTTACGGCGAGTTCTTTTTTCTCATCGACTAAAACAATACGACCTTGAGCCTTCTGCAGAAAATCAATTTCATTTCCGGCTAATATATCCAAGGCTTTTTCTTTAACGGCCTCTTCTACGCTCAAAGCGCGTGCTTCGGTGACAATCTCTTTTGAGAATTTTAAACTTCGTCCGCGCAGTCTCGTGACACCTTCCATCCAACTGACAGTGTCGTTAATAAGTTTTTTGCGCAGGTCTTCAGGCGTATTTTCTCCCGTTCCTAAAATCGGAGTAGCCGCACCAATATTTGTAGCGACAACGCCGCCGTTTACATGACAAGCCTGCAGAATGATAGCTCCCGCACTGCCCGCATGTCCTCCACTGGGCGTGATCAAACAAAGATAAGGAATCGGAGACGCTAAGATACGTTCCACAATCAAACGCGTGCTTTGCAAACTTCCACCGGGAGTGTTCATACGCACGTAAATGGAATCGCACTTGTTCTCTTTGGCTCTCTTCTCAGCGCGCTCTAAATAGTCCGTGGTCGAAGCCGAAATAGCTTCGTTGATTGTCACGCCGACGGTGCAATTGGCCTGAGCTTTAAAAGTTCCCAAAAAAAGGACGCATAAAAAAAGAGCCAGGTTTTTCATAAGCCCAGCTCCCTCATCACTTTTTGCAAATCGTTCCACACGACTTTCTTTGCTCCGGCATCTTCGAGCAGATACGCAGGGCTGTAGGTTTCTACCCACTTTCCAGGGCCCTTAAAAATCAACTCGCCAATATCTTTAGGAAAAGAACTAAAAACTACGACCACTTTGCTTTCACAAATTTTTGCAAGTTCGGAGGGAAGCTGCGAGCGGTCATCAACAGTGCAATCCAACTCTAGCACTTGGATGTTTTTTAATTTCATCGCCGCTTTCATTTTATCGAAAAGATCGCGCACGTCTTTATTGAAAAAACTTTCTTTGGCTTGAGTCAGAATGTTTAGAAAAACCAACTCGTAGTGCTGAAAGTCGTGAGCTGTGAAAGGACCTTCTGCTGAAAAAAAACGTGTCTTAACCTCGTCACCTGTGCGACCAGCTTCCGCTGGAGACAGCATGACATTTTGAAGTCCAAGAACGTCCTGCAGATATTGAATATAGTCTTTCATTTTCAGCCCCAATTGAGCGCATTTTACTCTAGACTAAAGGCGGTAGACTAATAAAACCGGAGGGTAATGCGGCGCTCAAGAGATGTGAGGTTACATATATGGGTTTTGATGCTGCTTCAGCCTGCGCGCCCGGGCGCTCCGGCACTGCCCGCTGACGCGGCTCAAGTTGAGACAAAACTTGCCGATAAGATCTCAAGACATGGAGGTCGCATGGAAGTTTTCAGATTCAACATAATTCCCACTGAAGAATTTAATAAAAGAGAAGATTTCCGCAAAGCTGTTAATAACTGCGAAATTTGTGGGGCGGCTCTTGAGTTTAGCTATAAGCAGGAAAATGCTTTTGCAGTTCTTCAGGAAGAAGCAAAGTGTTCATGCTGTGATTCTGAAAAAGAGCCGACTCGTCACCGCGTGCATTAAAAGGCGGCACGCAGGCCTTTCGCAAAACCGATCAGCATTAAAAGAATTCCGGCAATAAGAAGAGCCATCGATGAGTGGCTCAATTTTGCAATCGCTCCCCACGTGACAGAACCTAATGCCATTCCTGCATAGAATACTGCCAGGAAAACTCCAAGCATCGTGGCTTTTAAATGAGATTTTCCTGTGATCTGTCTTGAACTCATGTTCATAAGTGTGGCTAACACCAGCCACCCTGTCCCACCCAAGAACATCGCTGCACATAAAAACCAGTAACTAGGTGCAAAACCTAAAATCAAAACTCCCAGTGCATAGATGATATAAGAGCCCGCTAAAGATTTGTGAGTGCGGTGCGGAAGCATGATTTTATCCGATAAAATTGCACTGAGGCACGCGCCTAAGCCAAAGAAGCCTAAGAGTGACCCGTATTGCAGGGAGCTGAGTCCCATCTCGACGCGACCTCTTGTTGGATATAGGGCCCAGAGTGAAGAAGCACAAAACGTGACAAGAAAAATTTCGATCCAGAGTTTTAAATTGTGCAGAGAAAAAAGTGGAATCCAATCTTCGGGTTGGAGTTTTATTTTTGGTGCTGCTTCAGCCTGCGCGCGTTCCCGCGCTTCGGCACTGCCCGCTGCCGCGCGTACCGGCCAGCGATAGAAAAAAATGATGAGACCTAAAAAGGAAATACTATTCACAAGAAAGGCACTACCGGGACCGAAACCGCTTAAGAGACCTCCACCGATTGTGGGTCCTAAGACGCGTGTGATGTTGATACCCATGTAGTAAACAAGCACAGCTTGCGCTTGCAAATGCGAAGGAACTAAATCAGTAAGTACCGACTGAAATGCTGGATTTGTTAAGGCAAGTCCAATACCCATCACAACAGATAATCCTAAGAGGCTGAGCTCTGTGACTTTTTCTTGCCAAACTAAATACGCTAAAAGACCTGCGGCAAAAAACATAAGACCTTGAGCGAAAAGCAAAATATTTCTGCGATGACCAAGGTCCGCGACGTATCCTGCTGGAATACTTAAAAATAAAATCGGCAAGCTGCCTGAAAAAGAAAGAAGAGAAATCACAAGAGGTGATGTATTTAAATGTGTCATCACCCATCCGGCAGCCACATCTTGAATCCAGGTTCCTAAATTTGACAAAAAGGCACAGATCCAGAAAGACCTATACACGGAAAATTTCATCGGAGACCAAACAGATTCGTTCATGACATCTGAATCATACAACGGAAAAACTTTGCGGGCGACCTTTGTTTCAGAAAAAATAAAAGTATCAGGAGGCCCTATGAAACTCTTAATGAGTATTTTACTCGGGTTTTTTCTTTCTCTTCCGTGCTTCGCCAAATCAGATGCGGTAGAAATTTCGGTCAGCCCTTCCTCTCTTTCCTCACAATCAGGCCGCTACTATTATTATAACTTCGGAAACGTACGCCTGAATTTCAGCGAGTGGGCCGACATCACTCTGCGCAATACGGGGGTGGAGCCTTTAAATATTCGTGGCGTCTTCATTATGGGTTCTGGTTATTGGGCATGGAGCAACTGCCCGAACTTTTTAGTTCCCGGACAAACCTGTCTAACCCGAGTGGAGTTCCGTCCTTGGTACGAAGGCTACTTCACTGGCCGCCTTCGCTTTGCTTTTTGGGATGACAGTATCTATGTCGACCTGTACGGCTGGGGTGTGCGTTGGTAAAATTTCTTCGAGAACTTACGGCTGGGACACTCGAACACCATCTTCAATAGTATTCCCATTCATAGTTCCAGCCTTTGCTTGAATCACAATAAAAACAAGTTCATCTGCCTTGGAACTTCTCCAAGTTCGTACGCCATCAGGTGAAACTCGAACTGCGGAACCTTCCTGAACATCGAACCACTCTCCATCCACGCAAAATTCGCCTTTTCCCTTGAGGAACAGATACAGCTCCTCATTTTCGCGGTGTTTGTGACTAAAAGGCATTGCACCACCAGGTGGCAATTTATTGATCGACACCTCCATACTAGAGAGATCCAAGATCTCTTTTAAAAAATTCTTTCCAGGGACTTTTGTTCCTAGCTTTGGGTGTTCAAAAAAATACTGATCAATATTTGCGAAAGGTCCAAAATCAGTAAAAGCGAAGTTGTTTCCAGATTTCATAAAAGCTTCCTTCTTCAAAACGATTTGACTTTTTAAAGTGCGGTGATATTTTCATAGTGACTTGCAATTTGCAAGTCACTCGTGGAGATCCAATGCGCTCTGTTAATTTAAAGAGATCTATTTGTCCTATTACAAACCTGCTCGATATTGTCGGAGACAAATGGACCCTTATCGTCATAAGAGATCTATTTTTAGGAAAACGGCGGTATGCGGAATTTATAAATTCGAAAGAGAAAATTCCCACGAATATTCTTGCGGATCGACTGACCCGGATCGAGGAATTCGATCTGGTAACGAAAATTCCTTATCAAACGAATCCCTTAAGGTTCGAATACTCTCTGACAGAAAAAGGAAAGGCACTGGAACCCGTCCTTAATGAAATGGCGAAATGGGGGCTACGCCACGTAAAAGGCACCAAGCTCTTTCCCAAAGTTTTACCTGAGACATAATAGCTATTTAATTCGGCGGAGAATTTTTTGCAGAAGACTGTGAGCCTGTTCGATTTTCGCTGCATAGCCTAGAGTGAAATAGAGAACTCCATAGATGGAAAGCCCTACGATCGCGCGCCAAATAATGTGGATACTTTTTTCCATTCCGTAGTGAACGACTGCTGCACCTGCTCCAGCGCTGAGAAGTGCGATGACCCATACTTTGACTTGGTATTTGAAGCTTAAACCTGTTTTTCCGATTTTTTTATTTAGGGCTTTTCTCAAGAAGTAGAATTCTATCCACCCGGCAAGTCCTGCGGAAGCCGTTAGTCCCGGCGTTCCCCATTGGGAATCAAAACCCAAAGCTTTCGGTAGATAGAAGGCAAAAAGAACTCCCAACAATGTTGTGAAGATTACCCGCACAATCGCAAACTGCAATGGAGTTCTTGTGTCTTTCAGCGAGTAGAATGTGGAAGAATATAGACGCCCCAATGTCGACGCCAGTAAGCCTACTGTGGAACCCGCTAAGACCATCCACACATAGCGTGTGTTTTCTTCTTGGAACTCCCCTGTTTGAAAAACCGCGCCGACGATTAAATTTCCTAAAAGCAAAAATCCCACAACCGATGGAATGATAAAGAAAGCAATTTGTTCTAAGCCGCGGTTAAGTCTTCCTTGCAGGTATTCTTTGATTTCGTGCTCAGAACCTGTCGCTTGCGACATCGCCGGAAGTTCCGCAACAGAGACGCTCATCCCAAAAAGACTTACTGGCAGCAAATAAAGAGTCTGCGCATAAGCCAATGCTGAAACCGCGCCCGTTGGCAAAAGGCTCGCCAGCATATTGTCGATATAAGCGCTGATTTGCACAACTCCGCGAGAAATCACCACAGGAACAAAGTTTTTAACCACGGTTCTTACATGACTGATTTGTGTATTTAAAGAGGGGTAAATCTTTTTACCCAAGCGAAGTGCCGAAGGAAGCTGTATCGCAAATTGCAAAAAGCTTCCCGCAACCAAGCCCCACGACACTGTTGTGGCTAATTCAAACTGTCCTTGCTTAGAACCCCAGATTGCCAGAGTTGCGATAATAGTGACATTCCAAATAACGGGAGCGACATAAGAAAGAAAAAACTTGCGATGAGAATTTAAAATTCCCAAACACCAAGCCGACATAACAAGAAAGCCCGTCCCGGGAAAAAGAATCTGCACGATCTTGATCGTCAACTCTCGTTTTTCCCCTTGGAACCCTGGAGCAATCAAATCAATCAAAAAGGGAGTTGCAAAAACACCGACTAAAACCAAAAGTGATGTCATTACGAAAAGCAAGCTTCCGATGACGGAAGCCACCTTTGCAGCTTCTTCGTCATGTTTTTTTGCTAAGAGCTGCGCATAGACGGGAATAAAACTCGCAGAAAGAACGCCTTCTCCGAAAAGGTTCTGCAAGAAGTTGGGAATCTTAAGAGCCGCCTTAAAAGCATCCCCGGCGTCGGAGTTTCCAAAGAAGTGAGCGAAAACACGTTCACGGACAAGACCCGCAATACGACTTAAGAAAATTCCCAAACCCACTAAAAGGGCATGACTCTTCACTCTTCAACCTCAGCTTCTTCTTCATCCGGTTCATTTAATTGAAGCAGAATACGCTCTGCCAGCACCCGATTAAAGCCTTTAAGTTGCGCAATCTCTTCAGGTACCGCCGTCTTGATTTCATCAATAGAGTTGAAATGAGTCAAAAGAACTTTCTTTCTTTTTTCACCTAAACCCACCACGTAATCAAGTTCACTCTCTAAAGAAGTCCCTTCACGCAGCTTACGATGATAAGTGATGGCGAATCGATGGGCCTCGTCGCGGATGCCGGTCAGGATGTGCAAAGCTTCCGCATTGTGCTTAAAGGTCACAGGATTAGCCCGGCCTGGAAGGAAGAATCTTTCTTCCGTAGACTCAACTTCCTGCTTTTGGAAGTCACTTTCGGTGCGCGCCTTCGCCAGACCCACAACCGGGATATCGTTTCGTCCAATTTCAGTTAGAATTTTAATGGCCTGAGCCAACTGCCCCTTACCACCATCGATCACAATCAATTGTGGATCATCATATTCCGTATGCTTAAAGCGGCGACTTAAAACTTCATACATGGAAGCAAAGTCATCAATGCCCTTCACCGTTCTAATTTTATAACGACGATAGTGCTCTTTCGCTGGAACACCTTCTTCAAAGACAACCTGAGACGCCACGGTCTCTGCTCCTTGGAAGGTCGAAATATCGTAACACTCGATACGACGAGGAAGTTCTGGTAAATGTAGTTTCTCTTTGATCTCATCCAAACCACGAAGTTTTTCTTCGGATTTAGAAACGTATTTCAAGAAATGAGATTTAGAGTTTTCATTCGCCATTTCCACTAAATTACGCCCGCGCTCATCCGTTGCGAAACGCACGACAGATTTATTACCCGAACGCTCTTTGAGAACTTCGGCCATCAATTTTGTTAAATCGCTGCCAATATCAAGCGGCAACAACACCTCATCAGGAATAAAGTTGTCTTCGTAATACTGATTGAGGAAGTCTACCAACCATTCACGTGGATCTTCGCCCGCATCATTAGGATCAAAGTGAGGTAAGAAATGCGATCTTGTACCGATCACGCGACCGGCACGAACGTGGACTGTTTCCACAAGACATCCTCGCTCATCACCATAAAAACCAACGGCGTCTTGGTCTTTTTCCGAGGTGTCGTTAATCACCGCTTGTTTTTCCAAGATGGCTTTAATCGCCTGAACAGAGTCACGCAAACGAGCGGCGACTTCGAATTTTTCTTCTTCCGCCGCTGTCATCATTTTTTCTGTGATACTTTTGATGACCTTCTTGTTTTGGCCTTTTAAGAAAAGTTTCGCGCCTTCAACTTCTTCTCGATAGTCTTCTTTGGAAATATACTCCACACACGGAGCCGTACAGCGACCGATTTGATAAGTCATACAAGGACGAGTGCGTGTCTTAAACATAGCATCGCCACAGTCGCGGATTTTAAAAGTGCGGTTCAGAAATCGAATTGTCGCTTGAACGGCAAAGCCTGAAGTGTACGGACCGAAATACAAAGAACCGTCTTTTTTCACCTTACGCGCCAAATACAGACGCGGATACTCATCACTCCATGAAAAACGAATGTAAGGATAAGCTTTATCATCACGCAGACGAATATTGTATTTGGGTCGATGTTTCTTAATGAGCGAAGCTTCAAGCAGGAACGCTTCCACTTCGGTTTTTGTCAGAATGTATTCAACTTCACAGATATTCGAAACGAGCAATCGCGTTTTTGGAGAGTGATCCTTGTTATCTGTGAAATAACTTCGAACGCGATTGCGCAGATTTTTCGCTTTTCCGATATAGATAATTTTATCGGAAATGTTTTTCATAAGGTAAACCCCACTCTGCGTGGGGAACTCTTTAACCTTATCCCGGCATTCGTCGAATTTACTTGAGGCCATCCTTAACAACCTCCGCACTGTCCGATTCGACTTCACCGCTTCTTAAATTCAACTCCGTAATTTGCAGACGCTTGATTTCATCGCGGATTTTCGCCGCCTCTTCAAACTCAAGGTTCGCCGAGTACTCTTTCATTTTCGCACGCAGCTTTTCGATCTCTTGTTGGATCTTTTCAGGATGATGCGCAAATTTATTTTTCATCGCACCGGCTTTAGCTTCACCTGTAAGAACCGTATTCGCCAAAGTCCCGTCAAAGACCTCGCCAAGACCTTCTTTGATTCTTTTACGGATCGACTGCGGAGTAATACCATGAGCTTGGTTGTACTCCTGCTGAATACGACGACGACGGTCCGTTTCCCCGATCGCCTTCTGCATGCTTTCAGTGACGGTGTCACCATAAAGAATCACACGACCATTGATGTTTCTCGCCGCACGGCCAATTGTTTGAATCAAAGATCTTTCCGAACGCAAGAAGCCTTCTTTATCCGCATCAGTGATGCCGACAAGACTGACTTCTGGAATATCCAAACCCTCACGCAAAAGATTGATCCCCACAAGAACATCAAAGACACCCAAGCGCAGATCACGCAGGATTTCTGTTCTCTCCACTGTTTGAATATCACTGTGCAGATACTTTACTTTGATTCCCAGACTTTCATAATACTCGGTCAAATCTTCCGCTGAACGTTTTGTCAAAGTCGTGATAAGCACACGCTCTTTGTTTTTAATACGTTCACGGATCTCTTTCAGAAGATCGTCGACCTGATGTTTCACCGGACGAACTTCAACGATAGGATCAATCAAACCCGTCGGACGAATGATTTGTTCAACGATGATCCCTTCGGACTTTTGCAATTCATAAGTTCCAGGAGTCGCCGAAACATAGACGACCTTATCCATCATGCTTTCAAATTCTTGAAAGTTCAGAGGTCTGTTGTCCAAAGCCGAAGGCAAACGAAAACCGTGTTCCACCAAAGTGGATTTACGAGCGCGGTCTCCACGATACATCCCCCCAATCTGCGGGACGGTGACGTGAGACTCATCAATGAACGTAACAAACTCTTTAGGGAAGTATTCAAGCAATGTTGGAGGCGGCTCCCCCGCTCCACGTCCCGTCATATGACGAGAGTAGTTCTCAATCCCCTGACAGAAACCCATTTGCTCCATCATCTCGATGTCATAATAAGTTCTTTGTTCCAGACGTTGAGCTTCCAAGAATTTCATTTCTTGATTCAAGACAACCAAACGCTCACGCAATTCTTCTTGAATTGTTTTAATCGCGCGCTTTAAGTTATCATCACTAGTGACGTGGTGACTTCCCGGGTAAATACCGATCTGATCGATCTCTTCCAGCACTTGGCCTGTCAAAGGATCAATCCACGAAAGTCTTTCGATAAAATCACCAAAGAACTCGACACGAATCGCACGCTCTTCTTCGTACGGAGGAAAGATCTCAACATTATCCCCGCGCACACGCACGGTGCCGCGAGAGAAGTCGACGTTGTTTCTTTGGTACTGAATACGAATAAGTTCTCTCAGCAAATGATCGCGCTTCATTTCTGTATTAGAAACGATTTGAATCATCATGCCTTCATACGCTTCGGGAGAACCCAAGCCGTAGATACAAGAAACCGAACTCACGATGATCACGTCACGACGATCAAACAAAGAACGCGTCGCCGAGTGGCGCATACGATCGATCTGCTCATTGATCGCAGAATCTTTTTCAATGTAAGTATCTGTCGAAGGAATATAAGCTTCCGGCTGATAGTAATCGTAGTAACTGACAAAGTACTCAACCGCATTGTGAGGGAAAAGCTCTTTGAACTCCGCATACAACTGCGCTGCCAAAGTTTTATTCGGAGCCAGCACCAACGCCGGCTGATTTAACTTTGCAATCGTGTGTGCCATCGAAAAAGTTTATCCCGATCCCGTCACACCTAACAATGTCTGATGCTTCAAACCCGCATCAAAGTTTTCCAGCATCTGCTGAATTGCGCGCGGCTGATCCCCAGAAGGTTTAAACTCCGACACCAGTTGAAAGTTCTTTTTATAAGTAGAGCCCATCCCTCTAAGCCTACCATAATTTCAAAAGGTGCCTGCTTCTTTTTTCTGGCTACAACGCATTAACTTATGAGTGAAACTTAGATATGATGCCGTGTAGCTAGAAACCGTAGTAGACTTTGGGCATGAAATTTTTAAAACGAAGCCTGCTTGGGCTTGTCATTCTTCTTGGTATTGCTTCTCTCGGAATTTATTTTTTCCTTAAAAGTTCTTTAGCCCCTATGGATGGAACTTTGAAAATTCAGAACCTCTCACATCCGGTCAAGGTGACCCGCGATACTTTTGGAATTCCTCACATTCGCGCAGAAAATAAACTCGATGCCTTAAGAGCGCTGGGCTTTGTTCAGGCCAGTGAGCGACTTTTTCAGATGGAGCTTTCCCGCCGCATGACTCAAGGCGAGTTGAGCGAAGTCTTCGGTGAGATCGCTTTAAAGAGTGACAAACTTTATCGCAGCTTGATGCTAAAACGCTCCGTGGAGAGAATGCTCGCTCTTGAAAAATCACAAGGCCGCTTTGATCAACAAGTTTGGGATGAGATGGAGGCCTATTTTGATGGCATAAATCAATACATCGCCACGCGTCCGCTTCCCTATGAAATGCAAATCTTGAGATTGAAGCCTCGTCCTTTCACTCCGCTTGATGCTTATATCATGACAGGTCACATGGCTTATAGTTTTGGTATTGCTCTTAAAGCTGATCCTCTTATGACAAAGCTTGCTGACAAACTTTCTCTGGATCAGTTTCAAGCTTTGCGGAATGATCCTTTAAAAGCACCAATTAAAATTGCTGCTGCTTCAGCCTCGGACCCGTGGCCCTCCACTCTGCAGGCGATTGCCTCTGAAGGACTTTTTATTCCTTCCTTCGAAGGCAGTAACGCGTGGCTTGTGGGACCTGAGCGCTCGCAATCGGGAAAAAGTATTTTTGCGAATGACCCGCATATTGGTTACAGTTCTCCGGCAGTTTGGTTTGAAGCCCATATTCAAACACCTGAGTTTGAAATTTACGGACACTACTTGCCTCTCGTTCCTTTCGCTGTCTTAGGTCACAATCGCCATCACGCCTGGGGTTTCACGATGTCGCTCGCTGACGACATGGATCTTTTCCGTGAAACTTTAGATAAAGAAAAGAAAACAGTCTTATTTAAAAACAAACCACAACCTTATCAGGAGTGGACAGAAGTTATTAAGATCAAAGATCAACCGGATCTTGTGCTAAACATGATTGAAACGTCTCACGGCCCCATCATGGATGAGTTTCTGTCAGAGAAAAATCTCGCTTTAAAATGGGCCTTCCACCGTCCTGAAAACAATCCAATGCGTGCTCTCAGAAATATGGCCGAAGCCAAAGACATCAAAGCCTTTGAGACAGCTTTGCAATATGGAACTGCACCTGGACTTAATGTGATGTATGCGGATGCCGAGAATATCGCATGGTGGGTTTTTGGCGATATTGCCGTAAAGAAGAATCCAAACTCCGATATGATTCTCAATGGCAGCACGGGTACGGATGAATACGAACGTCTTCTTGCTTGGGACGAAAAACCTCACTTAGTAAATCCCGAGTCTGGATTTATTGTGACAGCAAATTCGCGACCTCAAGGACTGAACGCAAATATTCGCGGCGACTGGCAGTCGGATGATCGCTTCCAAACAATCTCTCGCGCTCTCGCTGAAAAAGATCAGTGGAGCGCGGAAGAGTTTAAAGCTCTTCAAACTGAAAACTTCAATTATCAGAACAAGAATATTCTGAATAAAATGTTTGAGCATATTCGTTTAAACGACACTGAAAATGCAAAATACAAAAATCAGCTCGAAGCGCTTAAATCTTGGAATATGCAGTCTGATGTGAATTCCAAAGAAGCGGGCCTTTTCCATCAATGGAATAACGAAAATATTTTATTGATGCTTGAAGATTTCGATGAAGACACGAGAGCCGCTTATCTCAACACTCCTTACGCTTGGGTGTTTTATGAAAGGGCTATCTTAAATCCCACTTCGACATGGTGGACTCATAAGAATTATACCAAGGTTGTAACGAAGGGCTTTATCTCGGCAGCCGAAAAACTTTCTAACAATCCGACGTGGGGCACACTGCACACGATTGAATACACGCACCCCCTCGGAAGAAGTTATCCTTTGAATAAGATCTTCAATCTTGGCCCTTATCCAATGCCTGGATCCTACAACGATATCAACAACAACAAGATGCGCTCTATGGGTGGCGACTTCAAGGTCGTTGCGGGCCCCTCCACTCGTCGTATCATCGACTTTGCAAATCCACAAAAGAGCTGGGGCATCAATCCCATCGGAAACTCAGGACACATGCTTTCGCCGTTCCACAAAGACCAAGTGCAAATGTTCCTCGACGGAAAATACCGCCCACAGTTGATGGATGAAAAAGATATTGCCGCCGCAAAAACTCACGAACTCGTCTTGGAGTAAAAGTGAAACTGCTTAAGTGGATTCTTGGAAACTTCGGCCCCATGATTGTTTTTTATGGAGCCGTTTACTTTTGGAATCTCAAAGTTGCTATTTTTCTTTCACTGCTAGTCACGGTTATCGAGATCGTGAGATTTAAAATTCAAAAAAAATCCATGTCACCGTTCTTTATATTTTCTTCTGGCATGGCTCTTCTTTTTGGAATCTTAGATTTAACTTTGCAAAATGCTTTCTTCTTTAAATTTGAAGCGGGAATTTCCAATCTTGTTTGCGCCGTATTCTTTGGACTTTCTTTGTTTCATTCTAAGTCTCTAGTTCAAGAAATTGCAGAACAGCAGGGAAAAATAGATAAAACAGAATCACCTGACAAACATTTTTTCTTTCGCATCCAAACTATCGCCTGGACCATCTACTTTATCGCTAAAGCAATTCTCTATACTTGGGTGAACTTTAATACATCCTTGCAAGAAGCTCTTGTCATCCGACTTCTCGTAGGAAACGTCAGCTTCTACGTCATGATGTTTATCTCCGTAGGGCTAGCTCGACCTCTTTGGATCTTTATGGAAAAAATGCGCTGGATGCCTTCGGCTCGAATGTATCCTCACACCTTACAAAAAGATTAGGTCTCTGTCAGAACTCCCCTGTGCCACTATCACTCTGTAAGAAGGAGATGTTATGGCATTGCAACTCTTTACCTTTTTCTTTGCGACACTCTTGGCCGGAACCGCTTTCGCCTATCCCAATGTGGGAGATAAAGTTCAATGGACAGGCACCGTGAAACAACCCGACGGTTCGTTAATGGAAGTAAAAATCATAAAAGAAGTGACGAGCTTTAACAAAAAAGAAAATAAGTGGACTGTAAAATACGAAGCCACCATGGGAAGCGAAACTTCCACTCAGCTCATTCAAGTGGACAACCTCTACTCCCCTGACCGCTACAAAGAAATGATGGCGAACTGCATGCTTCAAGGAGGAACTGTCGAGAAGATTTCTACACCTGCCGGGAACTATGACACTTGTAAAATGACGACGGTCGCCTCTGATGGAAGCACTGTTGAAAAATGGTGGGGAAATATTCCTTTCGGTGTTGTGAGCAAGAGCACTCGCACCAACAACACCGCTGTTTTGAAAAAACCTGATCTTAATTCTGTGATCGCAGGCCTTTAAGTATGTACCAAATCAGCACGATGGGAAGCAGGTACCTATTTCGTGACTTCCCAGAAGCTGCCTTCAGGGGTGTCGCTCACTGAGATACCCATTTCGGTGAGCTTCGCGCGCAATTCATCGGACTTTGCAAAGTCTTTGGCTGCACGGGCTGCTGCTCTTTCTGCAACCACAGCTTCCACTGCCGAACGCTCAATCTTCATTTGCGCAAGCAAGCGGCTATCAAGATCTTGCAAGAACGCTTGAGCTGGTTGTTGGAATAAACTCATCAAAGCACCGACACGGTGGACGAAGTTGCGATATGCCAAAGCTTTACCTTGAACTGCTGGATTGACCTTCAAGCCACGACGAACTTGGTTGTTAAACTGACGAGTCACTTCAAACAATGCCGCAAAAACTTCCGGAGTTCCGAAGTCGTCGTTCAACGCTGTTGTGACTTTATCCCACGCCTCTTTTGTGATTTTCTCAAAACCCGCATCCGCGGCAGCGGGCAGAGTGGAGGACCGGAGGTCCGGAGCTGAAGCAGATCCGAGGTAACTCTCTGCCACCGCAAGCGCTGAGTAAATACGCGCAAGTCCTGTTACCGCACGACCAATAGAATCATCAGAGAAATCACTCACACTGCGATAATGCACATTGAGCATCATCCACTTGTAAACTTCCGGCGGATTCACTTCGAGGAACTCGCGCATGGAAACGATATTCCCCAAAGACTTCGACATTTTTTGAGATCCGAAGTTGATCATATTCCAGTGCATCCAGTATTTGACGAACTGCTTATGAGTGCAGCCTTCACTTTGCGCGATTTCATTTTCATGGTGTGGGAAAATCAAATCCATTCCACCACCGTGAATATCGATCTGATCACCAAAAATATCTTTGATCATTGCCGAGCACTCAATGTGCCAGCCTGGACGCCCCGGCCCCCACGGAGAAGGCCAGGAAATCTCACCTGCTTTAGCGGACTTCCAAAGAGCGAAGTCTTCTGCGTTGTGCTTCTTTTCATCCACATCAATGCGAGATCCCGCTTGTTGGTCTTCGACTTTACGACCGCTTAATTTTCCGTAGCCATCAAAAGAGGATACGGAATAGTTCACGTCGCCATCTGCCTGGTAAGCCTTTTTGTTTTCAATTAATTTTGAAATCACGGCGCGGATGCCGTCCATGTGTTCAGTGACTTTCGGATTGAAATCGTGGGGACGCAAACCTAATGTCGCGAAATCTTTTTTATATTCAGCGATATAAAGTTCAGAAACGTCTCCGGCGGATTTTCCCATTTCATTCGCACGCGCGATGATTTTGTCATCGACATCCGTGAAATTCAGAGCGTACTGAACTTTATAGCCAAGTTCTTCCAACCAATTGCGAACCAAATTAAAAAACACAACACCGCGGAAATTTCCCACATGCAGGAAATTATAAACCGTCGGACCGCAGACGTAGATTTTCACTTCACCTGGAGTGAGCGGTTTAAATTCCTCTGTCTGACGGGAAAGCGTGCTGTAGATTTTTAAAGACATATTTCACCTATGTTTTCGCCAATGCCTGCTCTGCGCGAGCAATCAAAGATGTTTTCTTAATAAGAGGCACAAGAATCTTCAATTCAGCTCCGTGGGGTTTTCCAATAACCGCCACACGAATTGGCATAAAGAGATTTTTCCCTTTAGCACCTGTCTTGTTTTTCACTTCGTCTTGGTATTTCAAGAACTCATCTTCTGTCATAAAGTCAGAAGGATGCGCCTTCACAAGCTCCAACCACGCTGCCAAAACAGCTTTTGTCGGTTCCCATTTCAAAGTCTCATCAGCCTCTGGCAAGATCACATAAGACTTATCATTCAGAGGTCTATAAAGCTCAACGGCATCTGCCAAGATTTCCATGTAAGGCTTAAACAAAGCAATCGACTTATCTTGCCATACAGGATCTTGCGGAAGTTCCATTTTCTCACGCGCCAAGAAAGGCTGAATCGCCTTCCAAAGTTCTGCGTTCGGAAGCGCACGCAAGTGCATCGAGTTCATCCACTTAAATTTCACTCGGTCAAAGATCGCACCCGATGGATTCAAACGAGAGATATCAAACGCCTGTTTCATATCTTCGACGGTCATGATCTCTTTGCCCTCTGGATGTGACCAACCAAGAAGAGCGATGAAATTCAAAACAGCTGAAGCCAAGTAGCCTTCTTCTTTCAACTGACCGCAAGCCACGGCACCTTTACGTTTAGAAAGTTTTTGACGATCTTCATCCAAGATCAAAGCCATGTGACCGAATTCAGGCAATGGCCAGTTCAAAGATTCATAGATCATCATTTGGCGCAAAGTATTTGGAAGATGCTCTTCAGCGCGGAAGACATGCGTGATCTTCATTAAGTGATCGTCAACAACGCAGCAGAAGTTATAAACTGGCATACCGTCAGAGCGCAAAAGAACGAAGTCACCTACCATGTCCGATGGGAATTTCACTTCTCCACGCACTAGATCTGTAAAGATATAATCTTTCGCAAGACCTTTTGTTTTGAAACGAACAACACCTTTGTTGCCCGCCTTCAAATGGTCCAACGCTTTTTGCAAAGGCCAATCTTGATACGGAGAATTCACGTGCGGAGAACGACCCGCCGCCAAAGCTTCAGCTCTTTGCTTTTCAATTTCTTCATCAGTGAGAAAACAGTAATAAGCTTTACCCGCTTCAAGAAGCTGGTCCGCATATTTTTTGTAGATGTCTTGGCGCTCACTTTGACGATAAGGACCGTTTGGACCGACATCTTTCAACGTTTTTGGATCCACGCCTTCATCCCAAAGAAGACCCAACCACACAAGATCATCAACAACTCCGCGAAGAGATTCTTCTGTTGAACGCGCTTCATCCGTGTCTTCAATACGAAGAATAAATTCGCCACCGTTTTTCTTGGCAAAAAGATAGTTGTAAAGAGCGGTTCTAGCTCCACCGACGTGCAGGTATCCAGTCGGAGATGGGGCGAAACGAACGCGAGGATGCGGGGCGATTTTTGAGGTCATGGATGCTCCAAAATAAAAAAGGCTTGGTCTTTAAAACCAAGCCTTGAATTTATTATGTTTTTTGGAGTTCGTCCAGTGCTGCTTCAGCCTACGCGCCACAGGCGCTTCGGCACTGCCGGCGTCCGCCGACTACGCGGTGATACCGAAGATCGCTTTGACTTCTTCTTCTTTGAAAAGCTCTTCTTGGCTTGTTGCCAAAGTGAGTTCTTTTAGAAGAAGGCTGCGAGCGGAATCAAGCATCTTGCGCTCACCGAAGGAAAGCTCTTTGTCCGCTTTTAGAAGGAACAAATCGCGTAAAACTTCAGCAAT
>NZ_CAMLDV010000052.1 GCF_946478835.1 uncultured Bdellovibrio sp.
GAAAGAAAACCAAGAGGGTCGTCGTGTTGTGGACTTGATTGCAAGTGATAAAATCTATATTCGTAAACCGACTTTAAACGATGTGTTTTTAAAGTTGGCTGGTCATCAGTTGAGGGATGAGTAATATGAAATTTAAAGATTTCTTCTCTCGTCCGAAAGTCAACAGCGGTGCTTTTCAAGTATGGTCCCGTAACTTTTTGTATTTCAAAAAGACGTGGCTTGTTTCTTTATTCTGGATTGTCTTAGAGCCTGTGATTTACTTGGGTGCTATCGGTTTTGGCTTGGGTGCCTTCGTGAACAACATGGGCGGCATGTCTTATATCGAGTTTTTCTTTCCAGCGTTGTTATCAACAACGGCTATGATGGTCGCTTTCTTTGAAGGCACTTACGGAAACTACACGAAACTGACTCATCAAAAAACCTACGCGACAATTATGCTGACTCGTGTGGGCCCCGAGGAAATCGTTGCCGGTGAGCTTTTGTGGGCTGCGAGCAAAGGTTTCTTTGGTGTCATGGGTGTCACTGTTGTGGCTTTGTTTTTCGGACTGATTGATTCTTACAGAATCCTTTTAGCTTTGCCGATTCTGTTTTTGTTATCGGCTCTCTTTTCTTGTATCGGAATGATCTTTACTTCGTTTGCAAGAAACTATGACTCTTTCATTTATTCTACTTCCGGGTTGATTGTTCCGATGAGTCTTTTAAGTGGCACTTATTTCCCACTAGAACAACTGCCCAGTGGTCTACGTTATTTGTCTTATCTATTCCCACTCACGCACGCCGTGGCGGCCGTTCGTGGAGTTCTTCATCACGGGCCGACACTTTTGGTGGGAATGCATGTTCTGATTCTGTTCATTGCAACCTGGATCTGCATGAACGTTTCATTCTTCCGTATTCGCAAAAAACTTTTGAAATAGTTTAGTCAACGACCGTGATTTTAATGCCGTGCTTTTTTAAAAGCTCGGCAAACACACCGTCGCCTTCAGTCAGATTTCCTGAAAACGTGCCATCATAGATTTTTCCGTGACCGCACATGGGGGATTTTGATTTTAAAAGAGCTTCCGTAGCGCCACAAAGTTTTGCGATCTGCAAAGCCTCCAGGGCTCCTTGTTGATACTGAGCTGTCACGTCGTCACCGGACTTCGTGAGAACCTTATCACCAATGCGTTCCGCTGGAGGACGGGGAGTAGAAAGTCCACCCATCTGTTCAGGACAGACGGGGATCGCTTCACCGTTGCGAACCATTTCTTCAATGGAAGAGCGTGCTTGTGCTTTGCAATCGTAACGACAGTGAACTCCGGAAAGGCAGGCAGAAACTATTTTCATTCTTCACCTTCTTCCATCTCGGCATTTTCTAGATCTTGCAGTGTCGGAATTTCTTCAGCGGGAGCATTGAGTTCCTCAGGAGGCGGTTCTGGCTGAAAGAAATAAGCCACTTGAGTCACGGCCACGTCATACTCGTCTTGAGAAATGCGATTGTAGCGATACATATCTTCAACAATGCGATTCAGACGTGTTTTTGCAAACGGTGTGAGTTCTTTACGATAATAAGATTTCGCATACTTCACAGGATTCGGCAGAACCATCGCAAGGAAAGCACTTTCAACAACCGAAAGTTCTGCAGGCGTTTTCTTAAAATAATATTTTGCTGCCGCTTTTACACCGTAAACGTCTTTACCGAATTCGACAACGTTGAGGTATCTCTCCAAAATTTCTTTTTTGGTAAGAGTGTGCTCGATGCGATCTGTGATGATTGCCTCTAGTCCCTTACGAATGAACGTGCGGTCCTTGGTAAGAAACATATTTTTTGCAAGCTGTTGAGAAATAGTCGAACCACCGCGCTTAAAAACGCCGGACTCCCAGCCTTCACGCGCATTTTTCTCGATAGCGTCCCAATCAAAACCTTTGTGATTCCAGAAATTGGAATCCTCCGTAAGGATGATCGCTTTTTGTAGATTCGAAGAAATCTGTTTTAAAGGGACATAGTTTTTTGAGCCGGGACAAAGCTCCACTTGATACATACGAGTGACAAGGCAACCTTTAATGTCTTTTTCATTCGGAAGCCAATTCCAAAGAATGGCAACGGCTCCTGCCATTAAAGTGAATACACCAAGAAAAAAGAAGACGACCTTTTTCATTCAGACCTTACGAAAGCAAACCTTGATCTTTCATCCACTGCACACTGTTGTGAATGGCTTCGCGGGCAGGACGAGGTTTGAAATCAAGTTCACTTTGCGCTTTGCTAGAATCAAACCAATGATACATCGTCGCAGTGTAGGCATTTTCACGGCTTAAAGGTCCTTTAAGACCCATCTTTTCCATGAAATCACCTACGGCACCCACAGCGTGAAGAAGACCATCAGGAAGTAAATGTGAAGGAGCTTTTACCCCAGCCTCTGCAGCGATCATAGAGAAAAGATCTTTGATAAGAATATTTTCACCCGAAAGAATGTATCTTTCACCTTTGCGACCTTTTTTCCAGGCGCTAAGAATGCCTTCTACGACGTCTTCCACGGCAACAACATTTACGCCACCTGAAGTGTAGAATTTGAGTTTTCCTTGAGCGACCTTGAGCTGCATTTTACGACTGCCTTTTTTAGCATCGCCTGCGCCATAGATCGTTGAAGGGTTTAGCATAACGGCGTTGATCTCACCTTTATCACAAGCCGCTTTCACGATTTGTTCGGCCTGATGTTTGGTTTCAAAATAACCAAGATTCAAGTCAGCGACATTGTAAGTGGATTCTTCGTTAAGGATATCATTTGGTGTGTAACCGGCACCGATTGCAACGACAGAGGAAAGATAAACCAGCCGACGCACTTTGTGCTCGCGACAGACCGAAACCACATTCGCCGTTCCCTGAACATTTACTTTATCCATCATCGCGCGCTGAGATTTTTTATATGCGATGACTCCAGCCAAATGAAAAACAGTATCGACACCTTTAAAGGCTTCAAGAAGAGAATGAATATCTGTTACATCTCCGTGAACATACTTGCAGTTAACACCTTCTAATTCGGAGATATCACTTTTAGGACGAACCAAGGCGTAAACATTGTGACCTTCATTCACAAGTGCTTTCGTAACCCAGCTTCCTAAAAAACCATTGGCGCCAGTGACAAGAATTTTCATGGTGTGACAGTCCCTTCTGAATCAAGTCGAAGAAGCAATTTTTGGCAGAGACGAGAAAATAAAAGTCCAAAGAGACAACCCAAAAGACCGCCACAAATGACGTCTGTTGGAAAATGCACACCATTGTAAACGCGACTGTATGCCACCAATGTTGCCACCGTATAAAGTGGTACAGAGGCCGGAGGAAAAATCGCGCTTGTGAAACTAGCAAATGTGAACATATTGGTGGCGTGATTGGAAACAAAGCTAAATCCGCCAAAAGGAGCGCGCACCTGAACCGTCAGTCCTTGAGTTTCCGCTGGCCGCGGTCGCTGCACGGTTTTCTTAAGAGCCCAGTTGCCAAAACCATCAGAAGCTCCAACGGCAAGAACGCAGAAGAAAAAAATCACGAGCCCTTTTTTAAGTCCACGGCGCCAAATGAAAATGGCAAGGATCAGTGGCACCATCACGGTTTTAAAAAACGGCGTTTTGTGAAGATCCGTGATGAATGGAAAAAACTGATCGGCCCAAGCCGCAGTCCACTGAGTATTCACCAATACAAAAAGGCTCTTATCGAGGTTCAAGATAAAATCGAGCATCATGACGACTTTACCCTAGTTTTTCGCTCGCAAAAAGTCTAGGTCTTCATGAGGTCCAAGTGTCTTGTATAGTTCACTGTGGCAATATTCTAAACATGGATAAAGCAACATGGTTAGGCCTGCTCGTAGGCTTCGGTGGGATTTTGCTCGGAAACCTTCTCGAAGGCGGGCACATGAGTTCGCTCATGCAACTGACGGCATTCATTATCGTTCTTGCGGGAACCATTGGAGCCGTGATGGTTTCAAGTTCAGAAAAAGATCTTAAGACAGGTCTTAATCTCGCAAAAAAAGCATTTCAAAAAGAAGAAAGCGACGCCAAAAAACGCATTCAGGAAATCGTGGACTGCGCACGTATTGCTAAAAAAGAATCTCTTCTTTCTTTAGAAACACGCATCAACCGCATTGAAGACCCGCTTTTTAAAGGAGTTCTCAGAAATATTGTGGACGGTGTTGAGGCTGACACGATCCGTGACATTTTTGAAACACGCATTGAAACCGAAGAAGAAGAAATGCTCGCGGGAGCAAAAATTTGGACTGATGCTGGAGGTTTTGCTCCCACGATTGGAATTATCGGTGCTGTTCTTGGGTTGATCCATGTCATGGGGAATTTGACCGACACCAGCAAGCTCGGAGGCGGAATCGCAGTCGCCTTTGTTGCAACCGTGTATGGTGTGAGCTCTGCCAATCTTTTGTTTTTACCTTTGGGAAATAAACTGAAAAGAAAAGTGCAGTCCTTATCCCGGGAAAAACATATGGTTCTTGAAGGCGGACTTCTTATCGCCAGCGGAATGAATCCCGTTGTTCTTGAGCAAAAGCTTTTTGCTTTTTTAAATGAAGAGCAGAAGTAGGTCTGAGCTTTATGGCAAGAAGACACAAAAAACATGAAGAGCACGAAAATCATGAAAGGTGGCTGGTTTCCTATGCCGATTTCATTACGTTGCTTTTTGCGTTTTTCGTGGTGATGTATGCCACATCCAATGCCAACGAAGAAAAACAAAAAGAATTTGAAGACTCCATCAAATTAAATCTGCACTTAGTGGGTAACGGTTCGAATTCGAATGGCAACGCTATTGAAGACGCGATTGCGGAACTTGTTATGCCTGTTGGAAACTATCCGCGCAAAGGTGGTCCTCAAGAAGTGGAAGACTTTGTGGAAAGATCTCTGGATAAGTCGATGGAAGGTGATCAAAAAAAGCAGGCGATTCAGGATATCTATCATGATTCTGTCGGCGTTCGCATAGCCTTAGCTGCATCCACATTTTTCCCCGAAGGCTCCGCAAAATTAAAAATGTCAGCGCTAACTTCGTTAGACAAAGTCGCTGACGTTCTAAAGACGAATAAAAAAAGAATTATCATTGAAGGTCACACGGATGACATTCCTATCGTAGGACAGCTTTTTCCAAGTAACTGGGAGCTTGCTGGAGGAAGAGCCACCGCAGTAGTCCGTTACTTTGTGAAATATCACAACCTCGATCCAAAACGCTTCGTCGCAATTTCTTACGGAGATCAAAAGCCGATCGTGCCTAATGATAACGATGACCATCGTGCGATGAACCGTCGTATTGAGATCTTTATTATCACCGACGACAAGAAAGTCGATATCTAAAAAAGGTACCAGGTGCCTTTTTCCCAACGAAAAAAGCCGAGACTTTGTGGGCCTCGGCGTTTCGGCAATAAAGGAAATATTTATTACGGAGAGACTATACGCATTCTTTGAGTTTCTTCACGATCTCAAGAGCTTTTGTACGGTCTACTTTTTTCACTTCCATGATCGCGTCTACGAAAGCTTCTTCAGAAGAACCTTTTTTTCCAGACTCAAGAATCGCGTCGTGGCGCTCGATGATTTGTGTGTAAGAGTCGCGCTCAGCTTTAGAGAAGCTTGTTAAAATTGTTTCTGGCAAAGACTCTAATTTGTTAAGAGCCGCCGTTACTTCAGCCATTTCAGTCGTGTTCAACTCTTTTGAAGATGTGCGGGCACCCGTCAAAGAAGAGTTAGCGATCAACTTTGCAGTTGCTGTCGCCGCGTTGCTGATAGATTGACCTTCAGCTGCGTCACTCTTAGAAATTTCTGTCGCCATCTTTTTAGCTGCAACGATTGTTGCCAAGCTATCAAGGCGTTGAGTTGATTTAGTTGTATCGGCTTTTAAAGCCATTGAAAGGGCATTGTTTTTACCGGAAGAAAGTTGAAGCTCATTGATGATTTTATCTTGAGCCATTTTAACTTGCTGTGCGCTCAAACCTTTTGAAGTCATTCCTTTACCGAATGCAGATTCTTTGATTTGTTTTGAATATTCAACCAAAGCCTCACGAGCTGACTTTACGCCACCTACTGGGGCCGCGTGTGCTGGTGAGAAGGCCATTGCCATGGTCAATGCTGCCATTCCGATCATCAATTGCTTTTTCATACTCTCTCCCTTATTACCTGTTAATTTTTTGTACGAGGCACTCCAATTTTTGGGACTCTCCAATCCCGGAAGTGCCTAGTTTTATTTAAAAGTTTCAAATATCTTAAGTATCAAATCCCGTACCAAACTTAGTATTTTCCAGGCATAGACATGCCTCTCATAGCAGCTAGTTTCGCTTGGATTTCGTTATTAAACTTCTGCTGTTCCATATTGAGACGTTTCACATTGCGAATCTTTTCCCAGCTCACAGCATTTGCCATGCTTCCGTACATCATCACTTCTGAAGCAAGAGCCTGAAGATTTTCAAGAGCCGTCACGGCGAGATCTCTTTGTTGTTTGTTCAACTTCACAACAGCACCTTCTTGAGCATCGCCAACACCGAGCAAAGTAGAAACTTTGGTCAATGCGCCTTGAATATTCGTAAGCTGTTCCTCGAGCTGATAGTTTTCCAAGTCAGATTGGATCACTTCACGGCCTTCTGCTGTACCGACCTTAATGTGTTTAATAAGTCCATTAAGAACAGCGAATTGATTGTCCACTTCTTTTAATGCTGCGTGAGTCGGTGCCGTTTCAAGAATATGCGCGATGTCCACTTTGAATTCTTTCGAAGGAGTCAAAAGATCATTCAAAAGAGACAAGTAAACGCGCTCTTCCTGGAAGGCCGAGTTCATTCCACCGTTAAAGATCGGTCCGCCTTCGTAGTAACGTTTTTGTGCTTCACGATTGAAGTACAATTTCAAAGTTTTCCAAGGTGTATTGACGATCGGTCTTCCGTTAAAGAAGCTGCGACCTGGATAGTATACGGCCTTAACAAGTTTAACGACGATTTCATCATAGCTCTTACCGTATTCTTCAAATGCTTTTTGCATTTGGCTTTCTGTTTTTTCCGTCCACCATTGTGGGAACGCTGATTCGCCTTGGCCGCCCACTACGGATGGACGAGCTTCGTTAATCAAGTAGCTGATCGCACCGTTGTAAGTTTTCTTCGAAGCTGTTGTGAATGGGAATTTATAAATGTTCTCTGCTGGCAACTGCGCCATTCCGAAGTGTTCACAGTTATTAAAGTAATCACCCGCAGCTTTAATTTGTGGAGGCATGAACACAGATGGGAAGCCCGCTGAGTTCTTCACTACTTTTTCGCCTTTTTCTACGTCAGGACCACACATCATTTGCATAAGAAGGTAGTCTGTGATTTTTGGAGTGAAGAACACACCGACCTGACGGTAGTAGTTTGAGCTCTTAATTGTGTCTGCAGATGAAGGAGCTTTTTCATAAGCTGCCAAGAATCCACGACCTGGCTCCATCATAGGGACTGGAGCACCCATAGAGCTGTAAATTTCTCTTAGGATCTTTCTGTAATTCATCGATACAGAAAGGTTTTGGGCAGAGTATGTGATTTCGCGGTAAAGCTCACTCAAACCTTGACCGATTTGCACACGCTCACCCGTGCGGAGTTTGTCTAAGAAGGAAGAAATCTTTGTTTTTTCTGGCGGGTAAAGATACTTAGCGTCTTCACTCTTAAGAAGTTCATCCGCTTTAACAACGGCATCAGCCACCGTATCAAGTTGCATATTCTCGATGAACAATGGATTTGTGAAGTAAAGATCTTCTTTACCTTCGGCTAAATCTTTTGCTTTGACACCATTCATTGGATAAATGATTTCAAGAGGCTTTACCTGAGATTCGTTGAAGCGAGAGTTGCGCACTTCATTTAAGAAAGTGTTATAGAATGCGTAGCTCGTATTGAACATCGAGGTCATTTGATGAAGAGCCTCGGACCAGTTTTGGTGAGCTTCATAAACTTCCGACATATTCATCATACGCCAGTCGAGCATTTTCTTTCTAAAGTCTTTGATCTCGGCTTGAAGATCTTTGTCAGATCCGTTCCACTGAGACTTTTTCATAAGATTCATTTGTTCGTTCAATCGATCATTGACGTCATAGAACTCGGCTCCATCAAACATGTTCTTCCATGCGTAAGTAACTTTGCGATTGAGCCATGCATCGATAGCTACGAAGAAGGCGATTTGAAGACCTTTTACAAGAAGAAGACGGATGCCTTTCAATTGCATTGTGCCTGGAACCAACCAAAGAGCGATATCAACACCTGTGATGCGAAGAACAGATTTTGTGATCACAGACTGAACCACACCGGCAAGGCCCGAAGAGATCAACATAGAAACGATACCGGGAGCGAATTCCCAAACTTTCTTTTGGATCACTAGGTATTCATAAGCTTTTGAGCAAGGATCTGCGTCGATACCTGCTTCTTGATCTTTAGCTGTGACTTGTTTTCCCATCATTACTTTCGCACAAGCCATCACATTGGGATCTGAAGCCACTTGTGAAAGATAAGTTTGTAGGAAAGCTCCCACAGTCATTCCAAGATACGGAATCATGTGGTGGAACTTTGGATTTTTCATGTACATCGCAAGAACGTTGGAAGTCACACCTTGGGAATACATGAACGTGAAAAAACCAAAAACACCAATCGGCGAAAGAGAGTGATCGATGTGTTGTTGCATAGCGATCGGATTTTGCGAATAGTTTGTGATAAGTTGGCCAGCAACCACGGCACCCATTGCAACGAAGAAGATTGCGGACTCCGTTGGAAGATTTCTAACTGAATGAGACCAAGCCGATTTGTTCGCGGCTTTTACGCGAACCATCTCGTCCATCATCATTTTATTTAAAGATTTTGGAGAGAATTTGCGCAGTTGAGTTTCTTCAGCAAAGGGAACTTCCATTGCCAGTTTATTTGTTTTCTTATCGTAAACGAGGGCTTTTTTAGAGTTTTTATCCAGCTCCAAACGGTAGCCGAGTGGTTCCAAATAATCGCGGTAAGCAGCAAGCTGTGCTTTGTCTTTTTCACTCCATTCAGGAGCCGCCAAAACTGGGGAAATCACCATATTAATTGTGGCAATCGCAGTTAAGATCTTTTGGAACCATTTCATGGCTTACTCCTTAGATACGTTTGTATCACTATGAATAGAAGCAAGCTTTGGGCCCCTCAGCTCAGTTTTACGATTGATTGGCACGTCTCAGAGTGAGACAGGGCCGTAACAGGTCACTGGCCTGTCTAAAAGACGACAGAGATCATCCACTCGGGAAGGTCGTCTCTGACTCTGGATTCAAAGCGCAGTTCGCTCTTACGAACATCCGTGGAAAGACCAATTCCGTACTCTGAAAAACCTCTTCCTTGAGAAGTGTTTTGTAGATATTTCGCATAAATCAACGAGCGCACGAAAGAAGTTTTCGACATGAAAAGCCCTTCCACGCCGAAGTGAGGTTGGGCTGTGTCAGCAAGGTCATAATTTTCCGTCACGGTCATAAGACTTAACCGTGTCACAGTAAAAAGAGGAAAATCAAAACTCAGTCCCGCACCTAAATTCACAAAAGGGGAGAGTCTGGGTTCTGTTCCAACCTCTGCTTTCCAAGTCAGAGGTGTATCCAGTTCGGTCACGGGTGCCGTTGAAAGAATTTTTATTAAAATGGCGCGATAAAGATCTAAGTTTTGTTTTTCTGAAAAATAACGAAAGTCAGCGCTTAAAACTTCTAGATGAGAAAACGCGGAAAGCCCGCTGTCATCCGAAAGAAGATCGTGAAATGTTCTACGAAACTTAAATCTATAAAACTCGTTTTCGTCCCATTTGCCATATCCAAGATAAAATGCGTAAGAGTTAGATCCAAGCAGGGGCGATCGGGGCGCTGGAATTTGGAGAGGCTCTGTCTGGTCTCCAAGTTTTGCTCTGGCAATTGAAAGAGGATACTTTTCTTCTTTAAGCTCTTTTTGTTCGCGATACTCCTGAATAGCCAAATAGCTTAAACTTGCTTCTAACGCTTCTGCCTGTTCTTTCGGGGAAAGTTTCTGCAAGTGAGTTTGGGTCTTGGCGTAAACAATTTCTTTTAGAGCATCTTTTTGAGAATAGTTCAGTGAAGTAAAACGAGTTTGCCATTCGGCCTGTAAAGAAACGCGAAGTTTTTCACCAACAAGCATATTGTGCTTTTTAAGTTCTTTGACCGTGTCTATGGGAATTGTCATGTCATAAAATGCTGCCGAAGCATTGAGTGCTGGTTTTGCAACTTCGATCAGTTCTAAAATCTGCTGGGAACAGTTGTCATCAGCGAAATAATAAGGCGCAAAACTGCCATCGAGTTCTAAAAGGTGATCAACCAAAAATGCAACTTGTTCAGGCGAAAGATCTAACCGATATTCCCAGAGATTGCGGCCTTCAAGGTTCGTGTACTCACGAATTTTTTGATAATACGGAAGCATAGAGTAAGCACCAGGATAAAAACCAAAAAGACCTTTTAATGCATAAAGAGCACCGGTGTCTTTCCCTGTAACCGCAGCATAGTTAATTCCGTAATCAAGAAGTTCAAGTTCACGAGTGTTCTTGGGGTTGTGTACGCGCAAAAACGTATGGCCGAAGCTCGAACCTGCGCTGCTTAGGTCGCTGGCTGCAAAAATAATATAAATTTCTTGAGCGCCGAGTTGCTCCTTCCACTGATCTTTTTCAGGACACGAAACCAAATCACTGGGATCAATTGCCAGAACTTTTTTTAGCCAGCTTGTTCTAGCAAGATAACGACATTGAGATTTTTTGGAAGTGTCTTTGTTAAAAAGAAGTTCAATAGTTGCAAGTAGTTCGGCTTTAGGATTTTCAGATCCGTTTTCAGAAATAAAGAAATTTCCAAGAAGGGGAGATTTGTAACTTCCGAAAAGATTCTTGCGATAGTGGCCAAGCTTTACCCATTGCGGATCTTCCCACAGGACTTTTTCTTGAGCTTGTTTTTGATAGCCGAGAATATTTTCGGAAGCTAAGCCCCACGCAGAAAGTGGGGCTAAGAGAAATATTAAAACTAAATTAAGAACCATGGCACATTTGTGCAAGGTCGCTCTGAGTTGCCAACTCTTTATTTAGGTTTTGTACCATCTCTACTGCAGATGTATTTGCCGCAGGAAGAATTTTTGCATAAGAAGTTTGCGCGAAAGTACCAAAAGCTTTTTGCGATACTTCGTTACGGCAACCTTTCATATGTGCCAGCGTCGCGAGTTTCTCACCATGACCTTGCGCCATTTCACGAGACAGCTCTTCTTGATTCACTTCAACGAAGTATTGAACTTCTTTATCGTTCATCACAAGACCGCTTGAAGAGCAGCCAGAAGTTCCAGATGTGATACCCAGTGGCTGAGTAAAAAGAAATGAGTTCGTCGTCATTGCCAAAAGTTGCAAACCTTTGGAATTTTTTTGAATGATAACGCTACCTAGACCGCAACCTGCGTCACCTGCATAAGCTTGAAAACCCGTTAAAAGCAAAATAGAAACGATCAACTTTTTCATAAAAGCCTCCTGAGGATTATTTGTATTAAATCGTTGCTTATTTAATAAAGAACATCAAAGCTTTTAGGGAGACTTCGTTATTCATAGACCTACGCCCAACCGGGAGGACATATGGCTGTGTTAGAGCTCACAAAAGAAAATATTCAAGAGACCATCGAAAAAAACCAACTCGTCATCATTGATTTCTGGGCAACGTGGTGTGGACCTTGTCGTCGTTTTGCTCCTATTTTTGAGCAGACGGCATTGAAACATCCTGATGTTGTCTTTGCGAAATTAGATACGGATGCTCAGCCAGAAATTGCAGCCAATTTCGATATCAAATCTATTCCAACAATCGCTGTGATTAAAGAAGGCGATATCATCTTTATGCAGCCGGGAGCTTTGCCTGAAGACGTTTTCGAACAGGTTGTAGAAAAGGCCAAAGAAGTTGATATGGCCGAAGTTCGTAAACAAAATTCATAAGCTTTTAAATTATTCTGTACTTTAAAGAGGTCCCTGGATAAGACGGGGACCTATGAAAAAGACAGCTCTTATTCTTATCTCTGCTTTGTCATTCAATGCGTACGCCGTCTCTTGGAAGGTCTATGGTCCTTGCGACGAAAAACCTGTTGCCCAAGGGGAAGCCGTTGCTGACCTCACCGAATCAGTGGGTGATATCAGCGTAGAAATTTTTGATCAAAATAAAGTTCCCTATATCGGAGCAGCCGAAGGATTTAATTCCATCATCAATACGCCCACAGGAATGGATTCCATCGAAGTCGTTTCAGACACACAACTGAGAGCCTACGGTTGGTGCTATTCCATCAACGGAAAAACACCAGACGAGATGCCTCACAAAATAAAATTCAACGCACAAACTGACAAACTTATTTGGTTCTACGCGTACACCACAAATATTAAAAACGAATGGCAAGACGATTACTGCTCGCCGGCGTATTGGATCAAAGCCAAACAATTCTGCGGAAAATAAAAAAGCCCGGTGTTTCCACCGGGCTTTCCTAATTCAAATTTGAATTTCAAAACTACTTAACGATTTTAACGTGCTTGATGATAACAGGCTCTGAAGGGCGATCCATCGGACCTGTCTTAGAGTTTTCGATAGAGTGAACAACGTCCATACCTTCAACAACTTCACCGAACACAGTGTGACGGCCATCCAACCAAGGAGTTGGAACTGTTGTTACGAAGAACTGTGAACCATTTGTGTTAGGTCCTGCATTCGCCATAGAAAGGATGCCTGGTTTATCGTGCTTTTGTTGGCCAGGAGTGAACTCATCTTCAAAACGGTAACCTGGACCGCCAGTACCTGTTCCAAGTGGGCAACCACCTTGAATCATGAAATCTTTAATCACACGGTGGAAAGTCAAACCATCATAAAATGGCTTTTTAACTTTGCTGCCAGTTTTAGGATCCGTCCACTCTTTAGTGCCTTCAGCCAAACCTACGAAGTTCTCAACTGTCTTTGGAGCCTTGTCGCTCAAAAGTTTAACTTTAAAATTGCCTTTGGATGTTTCAAAAATCGCGAACATCTCTTTTCCTTTCTCGCCAGCTTTAGTCGCTTTATCTTTTTTTCCTGCTTTGGTTTCTGTCTTAGCATCTGCGCGGAAGCTGAAAGCCGCCAATAAAAATGCAAAAAGGTAGATCCAAAATACCTTCTTAATATCGATATTCTTCGACATTTTGTCTCCCTGACTTTTGTCCAACCCTTTCACTATTAGTGAGGCTGCCGACGGGGGTCAAGTTCCTTCAAAATTGCAATGTTGCCTGCGAGAAGCTCTGAAACCTCCGTTTGCAAATTTGACGGAGAAATTTGGAGCGCCAAGGCAAGAGGTTGAAAGGACTCGTGATTTGGTTGCAGTTCTACGAGTGATTCTGACGCAACAAGTTGAAGCATCTGCTCTATTTGACGCAATCTTCCATAGTTGTGTTGAAGAGCAGCGGATTTTGCTCCCATTTGAGAGAGAAAATCCATCGTGTGAGACGAAGCCGGACTGATTTTATAACTTAAAAGATAGGTCTGCGCGGCCAGCTCCACGTCCACAAGACCACCTTCGCTGAACTTCAAATTCGGAATCATGGTTCCGGTCGGGAGAAGTTGCTGACGAATGCGATCCAGTTCCTGCAGCTCTTCTGGTGTTAAACCTCGGTCCATGAAATGCGTGAAAGGAACTTCGCTGGCATCACCAATCCATCGTGCTTTCAAGTACGCTTGTCGTTCCCACGCCGATGCTTCGTTCGCAAGATAAGCATTCAAATCCGCTTTCGGAATCACAAGAGGGCCGGCTTTCCCAGAAGGTCGTAAGCGCATATCAATGGAATAAATATTTCCGCCGCGATGAGGTTCGGTGAGTCGAGTGATAAAACGTTTTGCCACTTTGAAATCATTTTCAGTCGGCTCATCAGGGACGACAAAAATAAAATCCAAATCTGATCTAAAACCCAATTCCTGTCCGCCCCATTTTCCTAAAGCGAGAACTTGAATTTGCGATGGGTATTCTTTTTTTAAGGCGGCGAGAAGATTTTCAACAATGGTATCGGCCGTAGAACTCAAATTTTGCAAAAGAGTCGGAAGATCTTTGTCCTCTAAAAACTTACTTCCATTAATAACCTCTGAAAGAAGCCTTTTCTCCGCAAGCTCTTCAAGAAGAGTTCCTAAATCTTCGGACGGTTTATCTTGTGCACGATACACAAAGCTATCCAGAAGCTCCGGACGATTGCAGAGAATGCGCGACAGATAAGGAGAATGCCCAAAGAGCCACGCAAGTTCCTGCAAAAGTTCTTTTTCTCGCAACAGCATCGCAAAGAAACTCGCCTTTGCGCGTGTGCCATGAATGAAATCTTTTAAAAGCAAAAGTCCGCGGCGAATATCACCTTTTTGCTCCTGCAAAGTTTCTAAGAACGCGGCGAGGAATGCTTTTCTCGCCAATTCATCACGACCCTTATTGCGAGATAAAACTTCTTGCCCCAAGATTTCTTGCCAGAGCTCTTCAAGATCGGATTGTGGCAAACCTACTTTTGCGAGTTCCTCTTTAAGAGAAACCTCTTGGGGAGCTTCACCCAGCAGAGTCTTTACGATTTGATCACAGCGTTTCATTTCGTTCGCAAGAGTTTTTAATGCTGTCGTAATAAACTCTGGATGAGGTTCTTTAGTTTTAAGCAAATGAGTTTGTTCATCGTGCAGGGCTTGTACGTAATTTTCTAATTTGCGCAGATTCCAATAGTGGGCACATAGAAAACGAGCCTCGTCCGTGGGAAGAAGCTGTTTTTGTTCGATAAGGTTTAAAGCTTCTGTTGTGCCACGCACTTGCAAACTGGTGTCACGTCCGCCGTGAATCACTTGCAGGGCATGCGCAAAAAGTTCCACGTCACGAATGCCGCCGATTCCTAATTTTAAATCGATAACGTCGTCTTGTGTTCTTGCCCAATAGTGACCTTGAATCTTTGAACGCAGGGTTTTTAAATCCTCGAGCAATGTGAAATCTAGGTGCTTACGGAAAGAAAACTTTTTTGCAAAGGCCATGACCTCATTTTGCACATGATGATCACCGCAAATAGGGCGAAGCCGAACGAAAGCCAAACGCTCCCACGTTTCGCCGTAATTCCCGTAATAGTCTTTGAATTGATCGATCGTGGGAATAAGTGGTCCTTGCTTGCCGCCGGGACGCAAATCAAAGTCCACGCGAAAAACAAAACCTTGAAAATTTCTTTCACTCAAAATTTTTTGAAATTTCCGAAGATGGGAAAGGGAAATAGCCTCTTCGTTTTCCGCAACTAATAGAAGATCCACATCCGAACTTAAATTCAGTTCGTGAGATCCCAGTTTTCCAAGAGCAAACAAAGCGACTTTTTCTTGAGAAAAACAATAATCAAAAGCTTTTTTAAGAAGGTCGTCAGCAGCAAGGCTCCACTCTGAACAGATTTTATCTGGAGCCTCGGAATCGGTTTTCGCAGAAAGAGCAAGGCGAGACCAAATCTCGCCACGTTCTTTTCTGAGTTGTTCCTCAAAGGGAAGGTTAGTCAATGTTCGTCGACCATTTAGGTTTGTAGTAGTTGTAGTTGTCGTTTGTTACGCGACGCTCTTCCGTACCATCTACTGTTGAAATATAGATCTGATTTTTTCCTGTGCGATTGCTTGTATACATCACAAAGCGGCCGTCCGGAGAAAATGAAGGGTCTTCGTTGCTTGCCATTTTTCCGTTTGGTTTTTTCGCAGAAGTCAGACGGATCATTCCTGTGCCATCGGCATTCATCACGAAGATGTCAAAGTTGTTATCACTTTGACCCGAGAACGCAATTTTCTTTCCATCCGGAGACCACGCCGGAGAAGAGTTAAACACACCCGCGAAAGTGATGCGCTTTACATTCGAACCGTCGGCATTGGCTGTGTAAATCATCGGACGACCTGCGCGATCTGAAGAAAACGCAAGCTTTCCATCTTCAGACATTGATGGTTCCACGTTCAAAGCTCCTGAAGGACCATTTGTGATTTTACCAACAAGGTTTCCATCCAAAGTCATTTTATAAATATCAGGGTTGCTTCCTTGAGAGATAGTCAGATAAATATTTCTTCCATCCGGAGAAAAGCTCGCGCCAGAATTAATTCCTTGGCGGTAGGACACCAAAGAACGTTTTCCAGAAGCCAGATCCAAAAGAAGCATATCCGCATTTCTGAACTTCGCACCCACACGTTTGACGTAAGAAGTGTAAGCGATTTTCTTTCCATCCGGAGACCACGCCGGAGAAATAGAAATACTGCGATGATTAGAAACTTGCTCCATATTCGCGCTATCCCAATCCATCACGTAAATTTCTTTTACCTGAGAACCAGCGCGGTCACTAGAAACCACCACGCGAGAAAGGAAAGGACCTTCTTTGCCAGTCAAAGCTTTTAGAACATCATTCGCAAAAGTGTGCGCAATACGACGAGCGCTGCTTACAGGACCTTTATACTTTTTGCCAAGAACCAAATTTGCGCGAGGAACGTGGTAAGTGTAAGTTTCAAGAGTCACTTCGTTACCGATAATAGAAAATCCGGCACGAATTAAGAAATCAGCACCAATAGCGGACCAGCTTTGGAATTTAAATCCATTCGGTTGACCAGGAGCCGGCATCAAACCCGTTTTACTTGTGTCTTCAAGATAAGCGCTTTGATTGATGAACTGAAAATAAGAAGAAACAGAAAGGTCGTTTGAAATCGTATTAAAAAGTTCAACACCGACAGACTGATATTTCGACGCGCTTGATGGAGCCCCAAAATATTGAAACGCGGGCATCGCCATCAAACTTTTTTTCGTGCGAGCTTCGCCGAGTTTAATATAAATACCGTTTTCTTGCGCCTGAGAGAATACAGGAAAAATACTTACAGCAAGGAGCAAAGCTAAGAGCTGCTTCATCATGAGGGCCTCCTAAAATTATTCTGGGAATCCGATCAGGATTCCATCTACTGATACGATCGCTAAAAATTTCTCTGGCGGAGCAGGGAACGGAGCAGATCGATCAATAGTTGCTAACACTTCTTCATCGTAACTGGCATTTCCGCTAGATTTAACAATTTTTCTACCCAAAATATTTCCACGCGAATCAATAAATACGCGAGCCTGGGCTTTAAAGTCTCTTTTTGCAAGCCACTCTGGCAAAGACCAATTTTGTTTAATATGACTATCAAGATCCGACGCGTATGTATCGTGCTGAAGCTTCGTGAGTCCTGTTAGTGAGGTTCCAGGTGACAACACATTGCCTTTGATCTTTTGTGTTCCATTATCAGCTTTACCATGAGCGGGCGGAGCCTTCGCTTTTTCTTGAGCCACATCTTCTTTGATTTTCTCAAGAGCCGCCATCGCCTTTAATTTTTCCAAAGCAATCTTCTGCTGATTCTTTACAATGACAAAATTAACTCCATCATCTTTTTTCTCAGGTACTTTGATAGGCTCTGTTTTGGGCGGCGTTTTTTTCTCAACAACTTTTTCAGGTGGTTTTTCCACAGGCTTTTCTTTAGCGATTTCTTTATCCGGCAAAGCCGCTTTGGCTTCTTCTTTTGTGGGGGCTGGCAAAGTTTTTGGCTCGACCTTATCAGGCAAACCCACCATATCCACACGCACGGCTTGTGTGAAATCAATTTGTTCAGGCGTAAAGAACACTGTTTTCAGAGTGAAAAACGAAATAATCAGCGCGTGGATCGCAAAAGAGATCCCGATGCCGCGTGATAACTGATCATTCTGTGGTATTTCTTGCTCTAAATAGTTCACTGGTCTTTAGGAAGAGTGATAAGCCCGATGTTAAAGATCCCAGCGGCACGTACTTCTGCCATGGCTTCCGCGACGAAACCATAATCCACTTTGCGATCCGCTTGGATGTAGACCTGTTTGTTCTTCTTATTCTCAAAGATAGCTTTCAACTTAGGACGAAGTTCATTCATCGCAATTTTCGTTTTAGCCACCGTCATTTTTTGATCCGGTCCGATCACCAAAACAAAAGGCTCTTCGTTGAGTTCTACTCCCGAAGAAGATGTCTTAGGAAGATCGACCTCGATCCCTTGTTGCATCAAAGGAGTCGTCACCATGAACATAATGAGAAGCACCAACATGACGTCCACAAGGGGAGTCACGTTGATTTCACTTAATGTTGCGCGGCTTTTTGATTTACCGCCTCCATTACCCATTCCCACGATTAGTTTCCTTGAAAGAAGTTTCTCTTCACGATGTTAAGGAAGTCGGCATTAAAGTTATTCAGCGCGATTTCCTGTTTGCGAATGCGAGAAATAAAGTTGTTATAAAGAACAACCGCGGGAATCGCAGCCGCAAGACCGATCGCTGTTGCAATCAAAGCTTCCGAAATCCCTGGAGCCACAACGGCAAGGCTTGCTGATCCTGTTTGTCCGATTTTATGGAAGGAACCCATGATTCCCCAAACAGTTCCAAAAAGACCGATGAAAGGACCTGTACTTCCCGTTGTTGCAAGAACCGTCAAACGAGATTCCAGTCTTGCGATTTCATTTTCAGAAGCTTTGTTCAAGATACGCTCAAGATTGTCGATGCCTGACAAGATCGGTTTATCTCCATCCGTTTTTGCAAGCAGCGGAGACTCAGAAATCTTTTTCATTTCAAGATAAGCCGCTTTAAAAACACGTGCGATCGAAGAATCGTGATATTGATCGATGTCTTCATAAAGAGTGTCCAAAGAATTTACTTTCCAGAACTTGTTCATGAAAAGATCGTCGGACTGATTCATCTTTTTAAATGTTTGATATTTCGTATAACCAATCGCCCAGCAGAAAACAGACAAGACAATGAGGATCATCAACGTGAGCTGAACAATGGGACTTGCCTGAAAAATCGCATCAATGGAGCTGGTATTCACTGATACAGAGGGTGCGGCTTGAGCCACATTTACAAAAAGAGAAATAGCGGACATATCTTGACCTCCGACGTGGGACGCATTCTCATCCTTAGAGTAAAAAGATATGCCCAAATGCAGTTGAGTTCAACCTATTGAACAGGACCTTGGCCGAGAAGACGAAGCAATTCTGGCAAATTCTCCGTGATATATCCGTCAGCTCTGTAGCGACTCGCCTCAGCAAGTTGAGCTTCGTTCTGAATAGGGCCAAGGAAAATTCTTTTGTTGCGACGACGCATTTCTTCAATGATGTCAGCGTTAAATGCAGGTCGTTTCAAGAGTGTAAACGGAGCAACGAACACATCGCCTTTAAACTGTGTCGACGGCAAAACGTAAAGCGAATCAAAAGTCAAAAGACGCATTAAATCTGGTGTGCTTGTTCCGTACACCCACTCAGGTTTTAGATCTTTAATGGATGTCATGATAATCAACGCTTCACTTTGAATCAGTGTCCGGTCGTTGGGCTTCAAACCGCTAATCGCATCCACCAGAGCGGTGTGGGCGTCAGCGACGTTGTCCACGATATTTAAAACAAAACGCGTTTGAGGAAGTTGTTCATAGAATTCTTTGAGCGCTGGAGTCGTTTTATAAAACTCGTTGATTTGCTCCCACGGATATTCAGAAAGTTTTGAGCCAATCATAATCGGAGTTGTCGGATTTTTTTCCTGCTCGTGATGTTTCATATCCAAGAACTCTTTATCGCGGGTCGCAGGCAGAACAAACGGCACTTTTTCACGAGAAAAACGAACATCGAGCCAGATCACAGCGTCCGGGCGTAGTTTTAAAATCTCCTGAGCGCCCTGCAAAGTGTCCGTTTTGACGATAATCATCGGAGTGGGGCCAGAAAAGAAGGCATGTTCATATAAAGGGTAGTTCTGACCCAATCCCCAAATACGGGCCATCAAGATAAGAATTCCTAGAACGACGACAGTAGCGAAAGTAATGAAAAAGATTCTCATAAGACGTTCGTATAGCACCCTAAGATCTTGAAATCAGCAAATTTTTTCAAAACTTACCTAAAGTATTCTGTCACAACCTTAAATACGTTAAAATTAGGCGTATTTCTCATTGTTTTTCATTTCGCTTTCGTTTAGATATGGGGCGATACCCCGCAAGGCAAAGGTACGCATGAACAAGATCAACCGTAAACTCGAATACGCACTCATGGCTTTAAAATACATGAGCAAAAAGATTCCTGGAGAACTGACGACTGCCAAAGAAGTTTCAGATTCTTTCCACACGCCTTTTGATGCGACAGCTCGTGTGATGCAACAGATGGCTCAAAAAGGCGGCATTTTGCGCGCCGAATACGGAGCCAATGGCGGATATCAAATCACGAAAGACCTTGCGAAGGTTTCCATTCACGATCTTGTGGAAATCATTGAAGGCCCGACAGCTCTTGTGAAATGCCTTCACAAAGAGGCTCCTTGTGAAATTCAAGGAACCTGCAACATCGTTTCTCCTATTACACAGTTAAATAATCGTCTCACTGAATTCTATAAAAGCCTGAGCTTGAAAGATCTTCTAGTGGATAAATCATTGGCTGGCAAAAAACCAGCGGAGGCTGAGGCTCATGGATAATAAATCCTCAAACAACCCTCTTGATAGCTACGAATACAAATACGGTTTTTCGACGGACATCGAAACGGATGTCGTGCAAGTCGGCTTGAACGAAGACATCATTCGTTTGATCTCTTCAAAAAAGAACGAACCTGAATGGATGTTGGAATATCGTCTGAAAGCTTTCCGTCATTGGGAAACAATGACAGAGCCTACTTGGGCGCATGTTTCTTATCCTCCCATCGACTTCCAAGCGATTCGTTATTATTCAGCGCCAAAGAAAAAATCGGAGGCTGATAAGCCAAAATCTTTGGACGACTTGGATCCTGAGTTGATCAAAACTTTTGAGAAATTGGGAATTCCTCTTTCTGAACAAAAGCGTATTTCTGGTATCGCGGTCGACGTTGTGTTTGACTCTGTTTCT
>NZ_CAMLDV010000053.1 GCF_946478835.1 uncultured Bdellovibrio sp.
CGGTTCTTCGCCAAACAGTCGGACCTTGTCCAGATTGGGTTGAACTTTGCTGAGTTCTTCAAGGTTGGCTTCTTTCTGGTCCAGATACCATTTGTACATGGCCGGTTCCAGAACCATTCTTACCAACTGAGCCACTCCAGAGCGCTTCTCACTATTCAGATCATCTGCGGATGGCACCACAGCTGTTCCCAAGAAGTTTCCATTCACTCGAATGGGGATATGAAGGTCACGCCCCCGCGTGAACATCTCTTCGGCGTCTGAAATGTCAGACAGATCCATCAATTGACGAATCTGTAAACCCTTCCCATAGCGGCTGGCGAGAATTTGCTTCAGTCGATTTACGAATGAGCTATCCAATGTTGAGTTCTGCATAAACCACGTATCCCCTTAACACACAGACCCTTAATACAAGAGTAGTGCCAAGATTTGTCGCCCTAGGGATTATCATGTGATTTGGGGGAGTTAAGCGTGTTGCGTGTTTAAAAAATGATCTCTTCTGGACCCCGTAAAAAACCGCTAAATTTCGATCATATCGGTAATTTCTTTAGGGTGGGGAGCCCAAAAGGGCACCCACTATTTAATAGGTAAAGTGATCTGAGTATGGATGTCTTTTTCGGGACGGCCGTCAGGCATCGTCTTATAAAGTTCATACATCGGAACGCTCTTGGCGACCTTCTTTTTCTTGCCACGTTGGTAGCTGACGATCATCGACCAAGGGTTTCCGATATTACGATAAGGTCCGTAGTAATCAACAACGAGTGCTTTGTGATTTGGGATTTGTGTTATTTCAAAATCTCCAGGAACTTTTGGAGTTTGATTGGGTTTATAAATATATCCTGCCGTGAATACGGAAGTGCCGTGAGGAATGTCGTGCTTATGACTTAGAGTCACGATGCCATCAGGGGGAGTCAATTCGCCGCTTTGAAGACGCTTATTCATATCATCAAAATCAGCGCGAATGGTTGTGCCAAGGTCTGAAATTTTACTTGTCGTTTTCTTGCCAATAACTTGAAAGCCCGGAAGTTCTTTTTCACCCTGGTAAACGGAACGAGAAACAACAGCACCGGTTTCCGCATATTCCTTTAGCATCTTTAAGCCGCGCTCAAAATCATTTCCAATATAGGCCGCCATCATGTTTTTAAAAGCGAACATGAACCATGGAAGATTTGAATTCATCGTCCAAGTGACTTTGCATTGTTGAGCGGAAACTTCCTTAATATCAAAGATGGCTTCTGCAAAACTCTTCCAAGGAGTGAAGAATTCCAAATTCATTTTCATAAGCTGATTCTTTTGAAGGTCAACAATCGTCATTCGACCTGAGCCGATAACTTCGCCTTCCCAAGATTGAGTTTGTCCTACCTGGCCAGAAATTCCTGAGAATTGAGTTTTTGCTGTCGGTTCGCTTTGCATCCACGGCGACCAAGTATTCCATTGCTTAAGATCTGCAATGATATCGAAGACTGTCTGTTTTGGTTTTTCAATATTAATACTGCGTTGAATTTGAACCTTCATAGAACGAACTCCTTGAAGATTTTAATTGTAGGAGAGAAGAATTTTTTTGACCATAAATAAAACCGTGGTCAACGAGGACAATAAAAAAGCACGAATCTTTCGACTCGTGCTTTCTATTTTTGTTTTTATATTTGGCTGTTATCTAGCAAGCTTACGCTTATCAAGACCGTATTTTTCAACTTTCATGATAAGACCCGCGCGGCTGATACCAAGCTCTTTGGCAAGTTTCGATTTGTTCCAACCTGTGCGGCGCAGACCCTCACGGATCATTTCGCGCTCTAGATCTTCCAAAGCGTCTTTCAACTTACCTTGCAAGCGAGAACCTTGAACTTTGTTTTTTTCGCCAGCTTCCAAAACTTTTGGAGAAAGAAGTTCTGCCATCAATTTTGTTTCGTCGCCAGAAAGAACACAAAGTCTTTCGATTTCATTTTGCAATTCACGAACGTTACCTGGCCATGGATAGTCGTATAACTTTTCCAAAGCACGTTTTGTGATTTGGCGTTTTGGTCCACCTTGTTGATCGTGGATTTTGTTCAAGAAGAAATCCACTAGGAATGGAATGTCTTCTTTACGCTCACGAAGAGGTGGAACGCGGATGTTGATAACGTTCAAGCGGTAGTACAAGTCTTCACGGAATGTACCCTGCTCAACCATTTCCTTAAGGTTGCGATTTGTCGCCGCTACGATACGTACGTCTACTTTTCTAGACTCAGTCGCACCGACTGGCATGAACGTGCCTTCTTGCAATACGCGAAGAAGCTTCACTTGCATTTGTGGAGACGTATCCCCGATCTCATCGAGGAAGAAAGTTCCTTTATCAGCCATCTCGAAAAGACCTTTTTTGTCTTTCAAAGCGCCTGTGAACGATCCTTTAACGTGACCGAATAGTTCCGATTCCAAAAGATTGTCATTGAACGCTGAACAGTTTTGGATAACGAAAGGTTTGTCTTTACGGTTGGAGTTGTAGTGGATTGATTTTGCAATCAACTCTTTACCTGTACCGTTTTCCCCTTGAACTAACACTGTTGAATCCGCACCTTTGATCTTATCAAGAAGAGCGTACAACGATTGCATTGGTTTAGATTTACCAATCATATTGTCGTATTTAAAGCGGTTACCAAGTTCTTTGTTCAATTCTTTGATACGGTCTTCACGAGAAGAGATTTCCAAGTGAAGAGTCACGATCTCTTGAGCCACAAGTTCGCAAAGCTCATTGAAGTGAGCGCGCTCTTGATCGTCCAAGAATTTCAATTTGCCCAAACACTTTTCAATCACTTCACCGGACATACCGAAAGCGGCTAGGCGCTCACGGATTTCGCTCATGCGAGCTGTGAAGTTCGCTTCACGGAAAAAGCCCATAGCAACAACGGTTCCGACGCAATCATTTTCGATCATGATAGGGAAGACGCCAACGTCAAAACCCACCATGTCCCACTTGCGAAGGCTGAAACGATTTTGTGAAGTGCGAAGATCATCAAGTGATTTAGTTACAAGCTCTGCAATGCTTGCTTGTCCCGCTTCTTTTTTAACAAGAGCGTTGATAGCTGGGTTGTTGAATGTGATTTTATCAGAATCATATCCTTTTAACATCCCACGCTCGTCTGTGAAGACAACGTCAATGTTCCACCACGCGCTGAGAATTTGTTTGAGCTTGTTGATCACATGTATATGTTCAAACTCATCCCAATTAATCATAAATCAGTTCCTTTCAGTGAACGTAAAAGTGTCAATTCTTTTATCGTCAAGAAAGTAGACGAACTTTAGAAGACTGTCTAAAAAGCGTGCAAACCTAGACTTAAGACGTGTACGCACGTCTCAGATTAAGACAAATTGTTCGTGTATTCTAATGTGATGTCGAATAGTTCCGACGGCATTTCGTCGAAACTGTTTTCAGTTCTTATGTATGTTGAAGGCTGTGGAAACGGAAGTACTCACCTTGTTGATTCAGTAGGTTTTCGTGGTTACCGATCTCAGCAATCTCTCCGTTTTTAAGGACGACGATTTTATCAGCCTTTTGGATTGTCGAAAGTCTATGCGCTACAACGAGGGCTGTGCGACCTTCCATCAAATGATCGATTCCTTTTTGAACTTCGATTTCGCTTGCCGTATCTAGAGCACTTGTCGCTTCATCCAGGATCAGCAGAGGAGCATCTTTAAACATCGCGCGTGCAATGCTCACACGTTGTTTTTCTCCGCCGGAAAGAAGGCTTCCACGGTCGCCAACGCGGCTTTGATAGTTCGCTGGCATCTTCATAATAAAGTCATGGGCATTGGCCAATTTTGCCATATCCACAACTTTGGCGCGATCACGTGTGTAGTCACCGGCCCAGATGTTTTTCTCAATAGTGTCGCTGAAAAGGAATACGTCTTGAGTGACAAGAGCAATATTGCGACGAAGATCTTTAAGATCCATATCTAAGATATTCACATCATCAAATAAAATTTCACCTGAAGTCGCATCGAAGAATCTTTCTAGCAAATTCACGATCGTCGATTTACCACTACCACTGGCGCCGACAAGAGCGACAACTTCACCGCGGTTGATTTCAAGATTCACGTTCTTCAGGATCGTGTCTTTACCGTAGCTGAATGTGACGTTTCTATAAGTGATCTTTTTCCAATTTTTTGGAAAAGGAACTGGGTTTGCAGTTTCGCGAACTTCAGACGGATTTTCGATGATATCGAAAATACGACGGATCGAAATCACGACTTCCTGAATACGAACATAAGCTTCTTGGATTTTTTTAATCGGTGCATTCACCATCAAAAGCGAAGCAATGAATCCGATAAAGTTACCCGCAGTTCCGCGCCCTGCTGCAATCTCATAGCTGTTATAAAGAAGAATCAAAGGGACGATGGCTGTGGCGATAAACTCTGTTGCGGGTCCTGCCGCTTCTTGGCGCTTGTAAATCGTCTTACGAATATTGAGGTATTTGTTCGTGTCATCGACCAAGCGTTTGTTCATGTCCTTCTCAAGATTGAAGGACTGAATAATACGAACGCCGTCCAAGCTTTCTTTGATAGTCGAAGTCATGTACTCCAAGACCTCACGCTCTTGAGGAATGTACTTGCGCATACTGCGAGCAATCGACTTAAGAACAACACCGATCAACGGAGCAATCACAAGAACTGCAAGAGTCAGTTTCCAGTCAATGATGATCAAGTTCGCGATAAGGCCTACGAGCAAGAGCGGATAAAGGAAAATATCCGCAACAACACGAAGGCCGTCTTGAATGATTTTAATATCGTTTAAGATACGGCTGATCAACCCACCGGAACCCGCTGCATAGTTGTTGTGGAAAGAAAGATTCAAACGCATGAATTTGTATTGAAGCTTTTCACGAATCGTCGATACGACACTTTCAGCAACAAAGTTCATGTTGTAGATGTGATAGTAGCGCGCCAGAGCTTGAATAAAACCAAGGCCAATGACGATCGGAACTTGTTTCATCAATTCTTGCTGGTTGTTAGCTGAAAGAGCATCAAAAAGAACTTTGGATAAGAATGCCAAACGCGCTGTAGCTAGTGCATTTACAATTCCAGTGACAGCAACGACGCTGATTCTGCTTTTGTGAGGTTTTAATTCTGCAACTAGCTTTTTAATCTCTGGTAGCATTCTACTTCCGTCTAACGGGGACTAGGCAGTCCCGTCGATATAGCGTTTTAAGTATTGGCCCGTCAGACTCTTTTTGACCTTCATAACGTCATTCGGAGAACCCACGGCCACGATGTTTCCGCCTTTTTTACCCGCTTCTGGCCCGAGGTCAATAATATAATCGGAGCTGCGAATCACGTCGAGATTATGCTCTACCACCACAACACTGCCGCCAGTCTCAATGAGCTTGTTTAAAACCTTCATTAGAAGGTCCACCTCGCGGAAATGAAGCCCCGTTGTCGGTTCATCAAGGATGTACAAAGTCGACTTCTGTTGAACCTGAGAAAGCTCCTTAGCGATCTTAAGACGCTGAGACTCACCACCACTTAAAGAGTTGGCTGGTTGGCCTAATTGCAGGTAATCCAGGCCCACTTCTTTAAGAACGCTTAAAGGCTTACGGATGTTCGGATGAGCCACGAAGAAATTCATAGCTTCATTCACAGTCATCGAAAGAATTTCATGAATATTTTTATTTTTATACTGAATCTCTAGAATCTCAGGACGGTATTTTTTTCCATCGCAGACATCACATGGAATGACAACGTTATCCATAAACATCATATCGATTTCTTCATAACCCGTTCCCTTACAAGCAGGGCAACGACCACCATCGACATTCAAGCTGAATGTTCCAGGAGTGTAGCCACGAGCTTGGGCTTCTTGAGTTGTTGCCATGATCGAGCGAATGGCATCAAAGGCTTTAAGATAAGTAATCGGCGAACTGCGTGCTGATTTTCCAATCGGAGACTGGTCAATCAAAAGCACGTTCTTAATATGCTCAACACCTTCAAGGGCGGCATAATCTTGAGCCGGAAGATATTCCAAGTCCAAGGCGCGTGCCAAAGCCGGGTATAGGGTTTTTGAAATCAAAGTCGATTTTCCTGAACCGCTGACTCCAGTCACTGTCACCAAACGATTAAGTGGAATTGTCACATCCAGATTTTTTAAGTTGTGACCTTTCGCACCTTTAAGCTCCAGCTTCACCTTATAAGTTTCAACATCCACAGGACGAATCGTACGTAAAGCAGTATTGTGCTTAGAAGGTTTTAAATAAGGAACCGTATTTGATTTTTCGTAGTTATAAAATTCTTCGGTCGTTCCTGAGTAAACGACTTCTCCACCGAGATATCCAGACCCCGGCCCCATCTCAATGATGTGTTCACTGGACTTAATCACGTCATGATCGTGTTCTACGATCACAAGTGTATTTCCAAGTTCTTTAAGATCTTTAAGAATTGAAATCAGTCGATCGTTATCGCGAGGATGCAAACCCACTGTCGGTTCATCAAGAACGTACAAGGCTTGCGACAATCCCATCCCAAGTTGATTTGCTAAAATCAAACGCTGATACTCACCACCAGAAAGAGTTCTGGTTTCACGATTCAGTGACAGATAATGAACCCCAACACGCATTAAAAATTCCAAGCGTGAACGGATTTGTTTTAAAACTTCGCCGGCTACTTCTTGTTGATGAGGAGTCACTTCCAATTTTTGGAAGAACCCATGCAGTTCTTCAATCGTCACCGAAGAAAGATCGTTGATATTAGAGCTTGCAATCAAAACGTGATTGGCTTCATTGCGCAAACGAGCGCCTTTACAAGTTGGACACAAGAAAGGACTGCGGAAACGCGAGATGAATACACGCACGTGCATCTTGTATTTGATTTGATCCAAATATTCAAAAAGCCCACGCACGCCGAAAAATTCTTTATTGCCGTTCCAAATCGTATCGCGATGTTCTTTCGGAAGATCTTTCCATGGAGTATGAACGTCGATCTTCGCTTTCTTGCAATACGCCAGAAGTTGTTTTTTCTCATGCGAAGCACTTGGCATCCAGAAAGGACTTAAAGCACCTTGAGCCAAACTTAAATTCGGATTCGGGATTACTTTTTCTTCGTCAATATCCAAAATATTTCCGAAGCCTTTACAAGTGGGACAAGCGCCAATGGGAGAGTTAAAACTAAAAAGGCGAGAACTCAATGGCGGTGGAGTGTAACCGCACACGGGGCACGAGGCCTCTTCACTGACTTGCAGGCGTTGACCCTCTGTTGTGAGGATTGTCGCTCTACGAGTGATCAATGTCGTATTGTACTTGATACTTGCTTCATAAGCTTGAGTCAGAGAATCCGCGATACGACCACGCTCATCTTCATTAAAGCTCATACGATCAATAACCAAATAGAACGTTTCTTTCGGAAGACCTTTTTTGATAGCTGCCGCATCACCGATCTCAAGCACTGTGCCCATTTCTTCTTGGGTCACGCCGCCTGGATTTGTAGGAACAACCTCAACAGGTTCCTTTTTCGAAGCTTTTTTTCCAGCAGTTTTTTTAGTCGCCTTTGCAGGCGCTTTAACTTCCGCCACTTTTGGAACATAGATACGCAAATATCCATCTTGCAAAAGAAGCGAATGCAATTTTTTACCTTGAGCGACGCGGCCTTCTTCTGTGATCTCCACAAGAATGTAACCACGCTTGCCAGAAAAACTTTTGATCACTTTATCGGTTGCTTCAGTGACACTTTCTTTTTCCGTCGGGCAGTGATGAATCGGGCAATAAGACTTACCGATTTTTTCATAGAGCAAACGAAGATAATCGATGATCTCTGTTGTTGTTCCTACGGTGGAGCGCGAACTCTTCACCGTATTTTTTTGCTCAATAGAAATCGCTGGAGGAATATTGTTAATTCCTTCAATGTCAGGCTTTGGGGCTTTGTTCAGAAACTGACGAGCATAGTTGGACATGCTCTCAATGAAACGGCGCTGACCTTCGGCAAAAAGAGTCTCGAAGGCAAGCGACGACTTACCTGAACCACTGGGACCGCAAATCACCGTCATAGATCCAACGGGAATTTTGACCTCAATGTTTTTTAAATTGTTTTGTTTCACCCCCCAGAGGTGAATATCTTTCATTCTGATAAATCCTGTTTGTAAAAGTCTGTGGCTTCTTCCGCCTTATTTGAAGAAGCTGTAGGTTCTGTTCCTTCAACAAAGGCCTGACGAATAATTTTCTTCGTTGTAGCTGAAGCGAGTTTGCCAGTGTCGGCATCAATATTAGCAAACACGATTCCTTCCGGCACTGGGAAAGTCATCTGAGGCAGTCCGTCGTGAGCCGCTTTCATGTAATCGACCCAAATAGGTAACGCCGCACGTCCACCGACCTCGCCTTTACCGATACTCTTTTCTTTGTCAAAACCCACCCAAACACCGGTTGCAATTTGTGGGCTGTAACCGATAAACCACGCGTCAAAGTAGTTGTTCGTTGTTCCCGTTTTACCGGCGACTTCACGACCGACAGCGCGGGCACGTCCACCGGTACCACCTGGGTCTTCGACAACTCCTTTAAGCAATGTCGTCATCACATACGCAGTTGTTGGACGGATCAATTGGTCTTCGTCTTGGAAGAAAATCTTGTCGTCCAATTTTGCGTGTTTCGCATCTTTCTTTTGCAGCTCTTCCAGTTTCGCAGGATCGTTCACCATTTCTAAATATGCTTTACGACGAGTCTCAAAATCATCCGAGATGGTTTTGATCTCTTTATCAAAACGCGTATCTAAAGAAACATTTTGAATCAGAACTTTTCCATTCGCATCTTCCACCTTATGAATCAAAAGTGGAGAAATGCGTTTTCCAAGTCGTCCGAACTCTGCAAATACTTTTGTCATTTCATACAAAGTCACACTGCTGGATCCCAAAGCCAAAGTGAAATCAGGATTCAACGGAGAATAAATTCCCAAACGTCTCGCGTACTCTGTCGCCCAAGGAACCCCAACGTCTTCGATGATTTTCACTGTTGGAATATTCAAAGATTTCACCAGAGCATTGCGGAAAAGAATATCTCCACCGAAACTCTTCGAGTGATTTGAAGGTTTCCAAACTTTTGGATCACCTTGCCCCTCGGAATCATCCGCATTGCCGCCTTCTTCGTAAACAATCGGTGCATCCATGATCGGAGTTGCTGGATTGTAGCCCTTATCTAAAGCCGACGCATAAACAATGGCTTTAAAAGCAGAGCCGGTTTGACGGGGAGCCTGAATTGCGCGATTGAATTCAGATTTTCCAAAGCTTGCGCCACCCACCATCGCAACGATATCTTGTGAGCTTTGATCAAACGAAATCAAGGCACCTTCCACTTGTGGTTCTTGATCCAATTCCAAAGCAAGGAATTTAGAGAAATCAGGTAAAGCTTGTGTCGGAGCTTTCTTCTTCGCGGCATTCGCCAAACGATTTGAAGAGAATTTATCAGCGACAACTTTGACTAAAATTACGTCGCCTTTTTTTAATGCTTCTGAAGGTTTTTTGATCGCCGCTAAATCAAAGCGAGCTTCGGTGTCGGGTTTACGAGCCCAAGTCATGGTTTCGATATCAATCAAACCTTGTGTTTCAGGCAAAGAGATATAAACCAATCCCGAAGCGTCGTCGACATTCGTCACGACACCTTGAACAGTGTCATTGATCTTGATGTACGGAGGAAGAAGAGGATGCTCTTTTGAGTCCTTCACGTTTTTCGTCGGAACGATGTCCGCAAATTTTCCATCTGGAAGAATGGTTCTTTCCGGAGTAAAATCAGAAATGAGCTTCTTCTGATTTTCTTTTAAGAACTCTGCAATGTCGTCAGCATCTGAAATATTCTTTAAAGGTCCGCGATAACCTTGGCGTTTATCCAAAGATTTAAGACCCGCAAGAACGGATTCCTGCGCTGCCAATTGTTTATCAAGATCTAAGCTCGTGTAGATACGAAGACCTTTATCAAGAACCATGTCTTCACCCAATTGCGCCACCAAAAGTTGACGAACTGTCTCTAGGAAGAAAGGAGCATACTCTTCGTAATTTTCACGAACATAAACTTTAACAGGTTCTTTGATTGCGGCTTCAGCTTCTTCTTTGGAGATGTAGCCAACGTCAGCCATACGGCGAAGAACGTACATCTGTCTTTCTTTGGCTCTGAGGGGATTACGAACCGGGCTGTATCCGCTGGGTGCTTGTGGAAGACCTGCAAGGATTGCCATCTCCGGCAATGTCAACTTACTCACTGACTTACGATAGTAAACTTGAGCGGCTTGCTCGATACCGTGAGCCCCTTGACCGAAATAAATTTGGTTCAGGTAAAGATATAAAATATCTTCTTTGCTCAAGTTTCGTTCCATCTCAAGAGCGAGCAAGATGTCGCGCAACTTACGAGTCAGAGTTTTTTCAGAAGAAAGAAGCAAGGTCTTTGCGACTTGCTGAGTGATCGTTGATCCCCCTTGCACCGAGCGTCCCGCGCGCAAGTTTGCAAGGGCGGCACGGAAGATCGCTTGAGGGTTGATGCCTTTATGTTGGAAGAACTGATCGTCTTCGGCCGCTAAGAAGGCATTGACTAAGTTTTTAGGAATTTTGTCGTAAGCAACCAGAGTTCTTCTTTCACGCAAAAACTCACCGATGCGTTTGCCATTGCGATCAAAAACTTGGCTCACAAGAAGTGGTTCGTAATCTTTAACGGTGATGAGTTGTGGAAGACCTGATTGGACAGACTTAACGATCAAATAAAGACTGAGAATTCCAATAAGACCAAGAGCGACAATAAACAGTAAGATCTTCTTTAACACTGGCGGGGGCTCCTTTAATAAGCCCCCATTCTAACAGTGTGATTGGGTAGGGTCTACTATCTATACTAGCCGTAAGGCTGGTTATTTTGAACCAAGTGATTTTAGGGCACCAGCTGATTTTTCTTTTACGCCTTGACCACATGTATAGCCGATAACATCTTTTTCAGCGCTTTTGATAATCGAGATCTGTGCTTCGATTTCGCTGGATGCATCACCAGGAGTATATTCAGAACTCTTCGATTTAGGAGCAGGACCTAAGGTCATAAGAGACTGATTGGCGCGATTGAGAGCCGCTTGCAAGCTGGCTTGTTTCGCAGCCAAAGTTTTCAAGTTTTCTTGCAACTTTGTATAAGCCGCTTGCATTTGTTGCTGTGAACGAGTTCCCAAATCAATCACGCTTTGAAGAGCATCCGTTTTCTTTTTAACTGTAGCTTGCTTCATTTCATCAAGTTGGTTTTGCGCTAACGTTAGGCTATTTTGAATCTCGTCCAAAGAAGATTGGGCATCACGGATTTGCTTATCCAAGTCTTCTTGTTTTTGACGAGTTTGTTCATTCAAAGCAATACGCTGTTGGTTGAAGTCATTCATGCAAGTGTTATAGAAATCAATCATCTCTTGCTTTTTCTTTTTCGCCTGAGCGATATGATTTGAACTTGAAACTGCTGAGCTAGAGAACATTTTTTCGTAGTCAGCCTTCATTTTTGAAAGATCAGAGATACATTTACGTTTGCCAGCACTTTCCGACATCAAATTCAAAGAACGAGCTTTGTCGCGTTGAAGCTGTGTTACTTGGCCGCGTAAATTTAAAACTTCAGAACCCTTCTTGCGCATAGCCTCTTTAGCCTGATTTTGGCTGTTGTTGAATTCCGCAATACGCTCGCGCTCTTCCTGATCAAGCTCAGATTCTTTCTTTTTGTAATCTTCTTGAGCTTTCGTCAAAGTCTCTTGGATTTTTTGCATCTCTTTATTGTAGTCGTCTTGAAGATTGGCCTTATCGTCGTTCAACTCTGCCAATTCTTTTTCAGTGTCTTTGATTTCTTTTTGAATCTTGTCTTTCTCAGTGAAATAATCACGACCGTTCATTTGAGGACAAGCTGAGCTAATACCAGCTGTCGCTCCTGCCGGAACTCCAAGAACAGCGGCAAAGGCGCCGACAGTATCAAATGAATCCGTTCCAGATTCGTCTGCGCAGCTGCGGGCTTTGGAAACGCAGTTAGAGCTTCCTGACATTCCGGCTTTTCTGCAGGCCTCACCAATTTTTCGAGTGGCTTCATCGATTTTATCATTAGCTGATTTACAAATCTGTCCTTCTTTTTCTTTAGCGGAGTCGCCGTTGGAATCTGACTGTAAACAGTCTTTAAACTTTTTATCGTCAGAACCCGCGCGTTCTTGGCAAATCTGATATTTGCTTTTACCAGTTTCTTCAGCAGAAAAGGCTAAGCTCGGGAATACGCCGCAGATAAAAGTTAGGCTGGCTGCCGTGTTGATAAAGATTTTGACAACTGTTTTGTTCGTTTTGCCTGAAATCTTATTCATTTGAGTTCCTCCCCGATGAAAATAGATGATGCAATAGCAGTACCAATTATCGGCAGGTGCGCTCAAAAGGTTTACGTATCAAAGTGAGACGAAATGTTTCTATCTATTATATAAAAGAAAAGAGCCCAAGATGTTCTCTTGGGCTCTTTAAAATATCTGCCAATTTTTAATTAAACAGCTTGAGCGCTTCCACATTGAGAGCACTTGCGGGCTTTCAAAGGAATCGTCGAAAGACACTCGGGGCATTCTTTTGTATTTGGCGGTGGTGGAACGTCTTCTTTTTTAAACTTGTTTGCCATACGCACGATCATGAAGATCGCAAATGCTACGATAAGAAAATCAATCACAGCATTGATGAAAAGACCGTAGTTCACAGTCGCCGCACCTGCTTTTTTTGCTGCGTCTAATGTAGCATAACTTTCACCGTTCAATGCCACGAACAAGTTTGAAAAATCAACTTTGCCAAGACCCAAGCTGATAATTGGTGTCAAAACATCCGCTACAAAAGAAGAAACAATCTTACCGAAAGCCGCACCGATGATGATACCGACAGCGAGATCGAGGACATTGCCTCTCATAATAAATGCTTTAAATTCCTTAAACATCTGAAACGTCCTTTCTTATTAGAACTTTGCAACAAGGTTCATTGTCGTCGTAGTTGTCGTATATTTGCCACTTGCTGGTGGGACATTTTGGTATTGTAACAAGTAAGCCAGCTTCAAAGAGAAAACTGAATTCAACATAACATTCAGTGAAGCTTCTGTATTCGCAAGGTAAGCATCTGTTTCAGTGAAGTTCGGCAAGTACTCTGCCCAGTACTTGAACGACAAAGTTTTATCCAAAGCTTTGTTGAACTCTGTATACAAACGGCCCATGTTGTCGTGAGTTGAACCGCCCGCAGTTGGAAGAGTAGTGTGGTAACGAGAACCGGCTTCCACCGTCCCGTTCATTTCGACGCTCTTGATGCGATAATATTTAAGACCCGCGTCTGTTGAATCCCTTTGGATGTATCCGTTAAAGATATCACTTTCCGCTTTTTGACCGACGAAGACACCAAGATAGTCTGTCAATTCTCTTTCGTAACGAGCACCAATTTCCCAATTGCGAGCACTTTCAGTTCCCGCAGACGTCGTTTTCAAGTAACGACCGAACGCGCTGTAAACATTTTTTTCGTGGGTATAGACGGTCTTGGCTTTCGCATTATAACTTTCGGAGTCGTTATTGCCGCTCACGATAATCGCACCGGCTTCGGCTTCCCCCGTGAAAGGCTCTGCAGAGTAAGCAGACAGAGAACTTAAAACAACACACGCACCTACAACGTACTGGAACAGTCTCATGGTTAAATCTCCTTTAATTTATAACCATGACTTTAGTTTCAACCGAGTACGAGTCTCAAGAAAAATTTAGTGAGATAGAACAGTTTTTCTGATAGTTTGAGAGCTGAGGTTTTGTAAAAGTGCAAAAAGGTTTTAATTCAGACATCACGGTTCGCGGCCAAAAATATCATGTGCAAACAGAAGACTGGGGATTGCAAAATCCGTTTCTCGTCAGTCGCATTTTTTGTAACGGTGCCGTGATGAAAACTATCAAAACTCCGTACGATACGGTTCTGCGTTTGGGATCATCTCAGACGGAGGAAGCTATCAAGCTTGCCCTGCGTCGTCAGCATTCCACGATCATTGATACTCTCATGGCGGGCGGAACGCCTTAAAACTCGACTTCGGGCGAGTATTCATCTCTCTTGGTCTTTCATAAGATAAAAGAATGATTGAATTCTCACATGTCTATAAGACCTATCCCGGCCCTGTTCATGCTTTAAAAAATGTGGATCTGCGGATCGACAAAGGTGAATTCGTTTTTCTGACAGGTCCTAGTGGGGCAGGCAAAACAACGCTGTTTAAAATGATCTCGGCTTATGATGTTGCGACATCGGGTGACGTGAAAGTTTCTGGTTACGATCTTCTTTCAATCAAAGATTCTCAAGTTCCTCTTTTCAGACGAAAGATCGGCGTTGTCTTCCAAGACTTTAAACTTCTTAAAGACAGAACGATTTTTGAAAACGTAGCACTTCCTTTGCAAGTGCGCGGCGATAGCGCGCCGTCAATTCAACGTCGTGTTTACGAAGTTTTAGAACAAGTAGGTTTAGCTCACAAACACGATCAGTATCCTGATTATATTTCTGGCGGTGAACAACAAAGAACAGCGATTGCGCGCGCGATTGTTCATCAGCCTGGTGTCCTTATTGCCGATGAGCCGACGGGAAATTTAGATCCGCGTTTAAGCGAAGAAATTATGGATCTTTTAGAACGTGTCTGTGCCCAAGGAACTACAGTCTTTGTTGCCACCCACGATCATGAGATGGTGAAAAGAAGAAAGAAAAGAACCTTAGAACTTCGTGACGGCATGATTGTGGGAGACTCTAAATGAGAGCTCCACAAAAAAACTGGGCACTGAAAGTTTCAACTCTGGTCGTCGTTACAGCCTGTTTCGTGGTGATGGGTTCAGCACTTTTGCTCTCGCAAAATTTTAAGAATCTTCTGACACTTTGGGGTGAAGACGTGCAAATGACGGTCTATCTTTCCCAGGATCTTTCGGATAAAGGTCGTCAAGAGATTGAAGACAAAATCAAAGCCACAGGCAAAGTGGGAGAGATTAAACTAGTCACTCAAGAAAAAGCCTTGGGTGATTTCCGCTCTCAACTAGCCAGTTATGCTCCCGATATCGCTCAAGATGAAGAGCTTCTAAAATTAATTCCTTCCAGCTTTCAGGTGCGCCTTGCAGATGACATAAGTGCGGCGGAACAAACTCAAGTTTTAAGTAATTTGGCTTCACAAATCAAAGGTCTTCAAGGTGTAGATGAAGTGAGCTATGGCCAAGATTGGGTTGAAAAATACGCAGCCCTTGTGACGGCTATTCAAACCACCATGCAGCTTCTAGGTTTCGTGATTGTAGTTGCGGCCCTCTTTGTGATTTCTAACGCCATCCGGGCGTCGATTCAAAATCGCAAAGAAGAAATCGTGGTGCTTGAAATGATCGGCGCAACATCTTCAATGATCCGTAAACCCTTCATGGTCGAAGGAGCAGTTCTAGGTTTTGGTTCTTCGACGTTGGCCGTCGTTCTTTGTTTTACACTCTTTGTGGGGATTAAAAATCTTCTAGTTACAAAGTTAAGCTTTTTACAAATCGGCGAACATCTTCTTTTTATCAGTCCTCTTTTAGTAGCTGTGTTCATTGTTGGTGGTACTTGCCTGGGGGCTTTGGCTTCGTATCTGTGCGTGCGTCGTTTGAATGACGGCTATGCCGGAAGTCAGGGGTAAATCTTTGAAGTGGATGCAAGGTCTTTTAGCTGTGGGATTGTCTTTGTCTTTGGGGGCACATGCTGCCACGGACGTTGATAATTTGGCGAAAGACTTTGAGGCGCAAAAGAAGCGCATTGAAGATGCCGAGATCAAGCAGCGCCAGATTCTTTCCGCCCTTTATCAACTCAATAAAAAAATCAAAAAGATCGTGACTGAAAAAGGGCAGCTTTCTCAACAAAGAGCGTTCTTAGAAGTTAACGTGCGTACTTTAACTCAAAAGGTGGATGATCTTGACCAGCGTTCAAAATCACAAAGAGCTCTTTTAGCCGAAAGACTTCGTGCGATCTACAAACTGGGTGGTGCTTCCATGGCGCGCTTTCTTTTTTCTTCGACGAGCTCGGCTTCGTTAGAAAGAAATCTCAAAATCATGGGCATCGTCGCTTCCCGCGATTTAGAACTCATTAAAAACTACAGTCGCGATCTTCAGGACCTGCAAAACAAAAGAAGAACTTTGGCGGGCCGTTTAGAAAGTCTCAAGGGTGTTGAGGTCAAAATCGTTGCTCAGGAAAAACAGTTACGCCGCGAGCAGGACCTTAAAGGCAAAATTCTCGATGGGATCCGCAAGAACAAGCTTTTTGCGATGAACAAGATCCACGGTCTTCGGGAAAAGTCCCTGCAATACAATATCGAAGACGCCGGACTCTTTGATCTTCTCTTTAAACCTTCCTTTGCGGATCAAAAAGGGGAGCTGCCTCATCCTTTGCAAGGTGTGATTACGCAAAAATTTGGACTTATGAAAGGGGAAGAACACCCTTATACTCTTTCTCACAAGGGAATTTTTATTTCCGCGGCGAAGGGGAGTCCGATCAAATCGATCTTTGAAGGTCGAGTTTCTTATGTTGGTGAACTTCCGGGTTTTGGAACCACGTTGATTGTTGATCATGGCGATCACTACTACAGTGTTTATTCCCACGCTCAAGAAGTGAAGGTAAGTACGGGGGACGAGATCACACAATCGCAAGTCATCGCTGTTGTGGGTGAAGCTCCTCAGGAAAGCAGCCCTGGATTATATTTCGAAATTAGACATTTTTCAGAACCCTACGACCCGCAGCAGTGGATGAAAGGACTCTAACACTATGCAATCACTCAAACGCTACTGGAAAACCTACATCTTGGGAGCCATCTTGCTGGTGACTCTTTTCATCATGGCGGAATCCGGTTTTCAAGTTCGCGCTTTCGCCCAAGAACGCTATGCGGATCTTCAAAACTTCAGCAAGGTTTTAAATCTGATTCAACAGTATTATGTGGAAGAAGTGAATACGAAGAAACTCGTTTACGGCGCGATCAAAGGAATGCTTCGTGAACTAGATCCTCACACGAACTTTATGCCGCCAGATATTTTCAAAGATTTTGAAACTGAAACAAGCGGTGAATTCGGCGGACTTGGGATTGAGATCTCCATCCAAAACGGAGTTCTCACAATCATTTCTCCAATCGAAGATGCGCCAGCATGGGAAGCCGGAATCAAAGCCGGTGATAAAGTGATTGCGGTGGACGGCACAAGCACAAAAGGCATGAGCCTTGTGGAAGCGTCTCAACTGATGCGTGGAAAAAAAGGCAGCAAAATCGTTTTGCGTGTCGTGCGTGATGGTGAAGAAAAACCTCGCGATATCACAGTCGTTCGCGGCAGTGTGAAAATCAAATCCGTGAAGTATACAGACTTGGGTGAAGGCTTTGCTTATATCAAAGTGACAAGCTTCATCGAAAACACAGCCAAAGATTTGCAAAAAACAATTGAGAAACATCAAAAAGAAAAAGGCAAAGTCGCTGGTTTGTTAATCGATCTTCGCAGAAACCCAGGCGGTCTTTTGGATCAAGCCGTTAAAGTGAGCGACATGTTCTTAAAAGAAGGAACCATCGTCAGCACGATCGGCCGTAATAAAAACGATAAAGAAGTGGCTGTAGCGACGAAAAAAGGTCAGTACACAAACTTCCCAATCGTGATTCTTGTGAATGAGTACACGGCGAGTGCGAGTGAGATTGTTTCCGGTGCCCTTCAAGATAACAAACGCGCTTTGATCGTGGGTCAACGCACGTTCGGTAAAGGCTCCGTACAATCCGTAATCAAACTTGGTGACGGCAGCGGTTTGAAACTGACAGTGGCTCGTTACTACACTCCAAGCGGAGTTTCGATCCAAGCTGAAGGTATCCATCCTGATATTGAAATCGAGGATGTAGATCCAGAAGCATTTGCAAAAGCAGTTGTGAAATCTCCAACAACTCGTGAAGGCGATATCGCAGGTCACTTAAAAGGCGATCGCGAGAAGGCCGCAGAGAAGCTTGACACACGACAAGGAGCTGAAGAAGGTGCCCTTGCATGGTGGAAAGATGTGGGCTCGAAAAAAGAAGAAAAACTGTCTCCAAGAGAGCGTTTGTTCAAGTCAGATTACCAAGCATATCAAGCATTTAGCTACTTGAAGGCATGGGACACATTGAAGGTCTTGACGCGCTAGTTATTGATTCTCCCTATTAGAGGCCCTACTCTAGCCGCACAAAAACGAAGGCGAGGCAGAGGGGGCCTTTTCTGATGTTGAAAACAGTTGTTTTGCTTCTGGCATTTTGTTCGTTTGCCCAAGCCAATGTTGGCTTTTCTCATGGCAACGAATTCACAGCTTCGGCGATTCAAGGCACAGTTCGAGTTTTCTGCAACGGCTTTAACGGCTCAGGCTCTGCCGTTTATTCCTGCCGTGATGTCGTTTTAGATCCTCAAGCTTACGATTACTTCGTCGGTCCTCAAGATGCACGCGCCGATAAAATTGAACTCACAGCTTCTCACGAAGATGGTTCTTCACGTTCTAAAATTGTGGAGTATGACGGCGTTCGCGGAAAAAGTCGTGAGGCTTTTAATTTGTGGATCTCCACACTTTTCCAAAAACCTTTGTTGGAATACGGTACGAACAACGTTCGCTACAGAATTTATTCCGGCAGTAGATTGATTGAAGCCATGGGCGAAGGCAATTTCACAGCGCTAGTTAAACGCGGCCCTGCACGCACGTGTCCTGCCGCTCAATACAATTCGACAGATGTGACTGACTGCAATTCGCAATACTCCATCTGCCAAAGATACTTCGAAGAATTTCACAACTGCCAATAAGTCATTCTAGTGGCTTGTTGGTTTTCGTGTAATAGGTTCTTCCTTTGCAAACTGCAAAGAGATTGAACTAAGCTTTTGCGTTTGTGAATTCATGTTGATGGAAAGAGGACTTTCCTTCGCCGTATAGGCTGAAATTTCTTGCCCCCAAGCCCCTTCTTTTACAATAGGCTTTTCCTGGAATTTAATATTTGGAAACTGAGAGAACGCTTGCTGTAACGTCAACTGTTCAGAAGGATTCGCTGCAAACCAATGTACGCTAAGAACTTTGTCTGTTTTTCCGTCATAGATCACTAGAAGTTGCGGAGTTTTTTTATCCTGGGATAAATAAACTAATCCTTCATGATCTGTGTTCGGAATACTTCCAACTGAGTTCGGTTGGCCAAGAATCTTTTCGATGCCTCGTCTATTGGACTTTTCCCAATCAACCTTTTTAAACTCTGACAATTTATTGGACGTAGCCATTGTTGCACATCCGGAAAGAGCAAAAATACAAAGAGTTAAGCTTATTAGTTTATTCATTTGTTATTTGCTTCCCTTTCTTAATTTAAATTTATCACCAAAATGGTTGTTCATCCATTTATATGCATTTGGGGTCGCTTTTTTCAGTGTTTGAGGCTCAAATAAATAATATTCGAGATTGTTGGAAAAGTCTTCATCTGGACTTTCTCGACCATCGTCCTGGACGAAACCGTCTTTTCTGGAAATATACTGGTCTTTCCCGAAGCTATACCAGTTCGTTGTATAGCCATAATCCTGGCGATCTTTGTCGGATAAATCTTTATACAACTGATGTGAAAGCTCGTGGCCTGTGATTCGAGGTAGATTAGCTTTATTGTCAAAAGCACTATCATACAGAACTATAATTCCATCTGCGGAGGTGGCTGGATTTGGATACTCTCGAGACTTTGAACTTCTATAAATGCCCTGGAGAGCGTGGCTCCATAGCTCTTCCGGAAGCTCCTCGAAAACTTCCATCAACCGTTCTTTTTCTTCAACAGTCCAACTTTTAAACTTCTCTGTTTTATGCGGCCAATTCTTCGGTGATTCATTTTTAAATTCAAGAATTCGGAGGCTTTTGTATATGACTTACAGTGTGCCTTTACTGTCGTCGCGGAAACAAAGGTTCCATCGGCCCGCACATAAGCTCGTCGATGATGCCCTGTTACCCAGTACTGCCCATTGGGGCACATCGACTTAGCAAAAACAAAGGGTGAGAAGATAAAGCAAAAAATGAATAGAAAAAAATTTTGCATGATCGTGAGCATGCATTTCAATTGTAGAAGATGTCAAATATAAACATCCTTTGGATTATTATGAGCGAATCAGTTACATCACAAGAATTGAAAAAGTTTTTTTCGCTGGAACCATGTCCATAAGGACGTGGCAGCGGACGGAGCTTCCGTCTTTTTGAGGAACCTCAAGATAAGTGGCTGAAGATTTTCCGTCACCAAGATCCAATGCCGCTGTCGGGTCTTTGATTCCTTTTTGTGTGACGTACAAAACTTTTTTTCCAGATTGGAGTTGAGGCCAGATTGTAGATTCGCCGACGTTGATGAAAACGCCGGATTCACCTTGAACCACTTGGCTTGTCATATTGCCAGACACATCCACGCAGTAAGTGCGCGTGCGCAGAGTTTCTCCGGCAAGAGCATTCATTCCGAAAAGTGTGATTGCAATCATAACAAGCTTTTTCATAAAACCTCCGACAGTCCCAAGCGGTTTTTTTCTAACCAGTATCCTTTGAGCAAGGAGCGGGCCACGGTATTTAAGGAACTTGGGGAGAAGCGTATAAACTACTGAAAGGACTTAGCTTCAAAGGGCTTATAAACGAAAATGGGCCTTCATGAATGTGAAGACCCGTTGCCCAATTCGTAGACAGAGAAGACTGCAAACGGCGTTAGCGTACGCCTGGAGACGCTGTGCTGGAGCTTGCACGAGAGCCACTAGATGCACCGTCAAAATCATTAATAGATTCTGCGCAAGCTTGAACAGCGGCGTTGATAGCTTTGATACCATCCATCGAGTTTGAAAACTCTTGCGCCGTCTTATCAAGTTCTTCAGAGGTTGTTGCGGAACTTAAAGATGTAAA
>NZ_CAMLDV010000054.1 GCF_946478835.1 uncultured Bdellovibrio sp.
TCTTGCGACATCATTGGTGAAGGCTCAGGAGAAGGAACTGGAGTCGCTGTTGGTTCTGCGATAGAGCAAGCGGCATCTAAAAGCGCCGGATTTGTCGGTTTGTATCCCAGCTTTAAACCAAGATCCGCCAGGAAAACGGTGACGATTTTTCCTAAGATCTCATCAGCTTTTTTATAACGATCTTCCAGGGATTTTAAATTCTGATACTCTTCAAAATCTTGGCGGGTGAGCTCAATTAAATCTTCTTTTACTTTTTCTTCGATTTGTTCGGCACTTTGTGCGGCAGAAGAGGAACGTTGTCCGGCTTTATAAGAGACAAAACTAACAGCGACTAAAACTACGAGGCTTAAAATCCACTTTGTCATAGGAAAAAGGTACCAGGTACCTTTTTCCCATGGAAGTATTTTTCGAAGGACTATTTTTCTTTTTCAAACTCTTTAACGACGTCGTCAGTCAGATCCACAGCGGGATTTGCATACAAAATGTCCGGAGTGCCTTGGAAGACGATTGAAAAACCTTTGTCCTTAGAAACCTTGGCGATCACTCGCTGCAGTTTTTCCATCACGGGTTTTGTCAGCTCATCATTCTTTTTTTGGATGTCAGCTTGGCTTTGTCCAAGCTCTTCGCGGAACTTCAGCATTTCATTTTGAAGTTCCGTCTGCTTTTCTTTTAGCGCGGCTGCAGAAAGAACGGATTTTTTCTTATCCAACTCGTCGCGAAGTTTTCTAAGATTAGCTTCTTTCTGATCCAGTTCTTTTTTCTTTTTATTAAATTGAACTTCCAACTCGGCCTTGGCCTTCTTACCGACAGAAGTGGCTTGAACCGCCTTTGGAATGTCGACAAAACCCACTTGAGATTCAGCGTTTGCGAATGCCGCCGCAAGCAAGACGGCGGTCATAAAGAAAAACATTCTTAGCATAGGAAGCCTCCTTGGCTTTCTTTAATTATTCAATCTCGATATTGCCACTGGTTGTAGAAACTTTCACATTGTAGTTTCCGTCTTTGGCGCTGCCGTGACTGTTGTTGATATCTCCAGAAACTGACTTAAGTGAAAAATGAGTTTTGTCATTCTTGGCAATTTTCATTTTCACGTCGCCAGACACCGACGTGAAGTCGATATTTGCCGGAATCCCATTGGACATCTCCAGATCACCACTCACAGTTTTGCCTTCAAATTTTGTGATCGAAGCCGCTTCAGCTTTGAAATCTCCGGACACCGTTTTGATATCCAGTTCCTGAGCGACAATTTGATTGAGGGTCATCTCGCCAGAAACTGTTTTTAACTCGGCTTCCTGCAGATTAAGATTTTCCAAAGTCACGTTACCACTTACCGTGAGAACTTCGAGATCTTTGTTAAAGGATGCTGGCACTTCGATATGCACTTCCAGATCTTTTACAGCATTGTCTTCGGGTTCTTTAATTTTCAATTCGTTGCCAGTCGTTTCTACTTCCAAAAGGCGGGGAGCCATTTTTTTATCTAATTTCCCCGTAGCAGAGATTTTAATTTCACTGTCGGCAGATTTTTTGATGGAGATATTTCCAGAGAACGACTTAAACACCACTTTTTTTGCGGGAGGGGCGAATGTCCAAGCGTCCTTTGTTTCACCATATTCAGCAGGTCCTACGGAATAGCCTTTCGACATTCCACCCATTCTGATCGAAACATTGTATTTGCTCTCTAGTTTTGAAACCAAGTCCGGATCGGTTGCAAAAGCTTTTCCTCCTGCATACGTAGCAAGACTTAAAAAACCAACGGTCCAGACTGAAAAAGCGATAAAAAACTTTGTAAAAAGATTCATTTGAAACTCCTACTTTTGTAAAACGAATTTAAGATTCCATTGAAGATAATTGATCAAGGCCATGATGATGTACTTGGTGATGAGGAACATCACCATACCACCCAAAACAGCCATGCCAAAAAGTCCCATGCTGGAAGAAATGCCTGCTACCCACGCCCAGGCGTTAGCGGAAAGGGCGCCGAGCGTGGGTAGCAGCGAGAGAAGGGCTAAGCTTACAGCGCCAATAGCCAAAGCAACTGCCCAACCGGATGCAAGGAGGGACAGCACTACAACTCCCGGAATAAATAAAACAATAAAGTTGAAAGGCGCGATCACCAAAAGACGGCCGATCACATTGAAAGCGAGACTCCACTGAAATCCGTTTTCAGGATTTTGGATTTCGCTGATAAGACTTTCAGTTTTGTGAGCTTTCGCAATCGTGGGAGGAAAACCCAATCCTTCCGAAATTTCTTCTTCGGTTTTTCTTTTGCTCAGACCATGATTGAAGTGTTCTTCATAGTCTGAAAGGATGTCCTGCACATTTGGAACTTGATGACGTTCAAGTTCTTCCCGAAGCGTTTTTAAGAACTCTTGCTTGTTCATGTGATTTCCCTGCCAATAAGCGTTTCGATTTGATTATTAAATTCCATCCATTGCTTGAACTGATCTTTTTGAAACTCTTTTCCCAGCTTCGTAATTCGATAGTATTTGCGGGGAGGACCCTCGGAGGATTCTTGCAAATACGTTTCGAAATACTTTTCTTCCGTCAAACGGCGAAGAATCGGGTAAAGAGTGCCTTCGGAAATTTCCAAGATTTTAGAAATTTCTTCGACCAACTCATAGCCGTAGTAGTCCTTGCGCCCAATCATCGTGAGCACACACAACTCAAGGACTCCTTTTTTAAACTGCGCATTCATACCGTTGCACCTTTCGGTACTAAATTATGCTAGGTACTGTGTAATGTAAAGTACCAAGTGATGTACAGTAGAAGAATTGCAAAACTACACCTAAATTATTGAAAACCCTGGATAAATTAAATTCTTGCAGTGCGGTTTCCCTGGCCGACCAACGTCGAGTTCCTCTTCTTTCCTTTGTCGAGTCACACACACATGAAGTGAAATTGACAAAGGCTCTTATTAAAAGTTTCGAGGGGGAACGTTTATGAAGCTAATGAATCATCTTTTGATGGTCGGTCTTATTTGTTTGTCGGCAACGTCTTTTGCAAAACCAAGCAGCGATTTTCAAACAAAAATCGTGGGCGGTGTAGAAGCCACTCCAGGTGAATTTCCGTTCATCGTGTCTTTGCACGGTTCTTATGGCGGTCACTTCTGTGGCGCTTCACTTATTAAGAAGAACTGGGTTTTGACAGCAGCTCACTGTGCAAAAGGTTCGACAATTAAAAATGTCGTGATTGGTTTGCACGATCAAAGAAATGCTTCCAAGGCAGAAACAATCCGTCCAAAGCGCGTGATCGTTCATCCTCAATACGATGACAACAGCGCGGATTTCGATTTTGCATTGATTGAGCTTTCAAAAGATTCTCAGTACGAACCTATTGAAATCAACACGACTGAAATCGCGATTCCTGATTCTGGCGATCAGATCATGGCGACAGTGGCAGGTTGGGGTGTGACGAATGAAAACTCTTACTCATTGCCAAGCCGTTTGCAAAAAGTAGATGTGCCATTGATCTCTCACGATTCATGCAATCAAAGTTATAAGAACACAATCACAGACCGCATGCTTTGCGCAGGTTACGCACAAGGTGGCAAAGACTCTTGCCAAGGCGACAGCGGTGGACCTCTTGTCGCGAAAACAGTGAACGGACAAAATCTTTTGATCGGTGTTGTAAGCTGGGGTAACGGCTGCGCTCGCGCAGGTCAACCAGGCGTTTACGCAAAAGTAAACGAAGCGACGACTTGGATTGAGCAGACAGCTCGCTAATTAAATAGAAAATTAGAAAAGAAAAAGGGGAAAGGTTTTTAGCCTTTCCCCTTTTTTTATTTGGGATTAGTAAATTTCGTGAGCCAGCGGTCGGCGAGGCGCACGGAAGTAAGTTCTTGGCGAAAGATCCAAAAGATCCGCCAACTTTTCCATGTAAACGCAGGCATAGCGGTCTAATTGATAAGCGAAATAACTTTCTTCGTTACCGGCTCTCATCAACTGACCCCAGTTGGCGTTGTACATGGACTGCTGCTTCTTAATAAGCTGACTGATTTGCGCATCGATCTCTGAAATTGTTTTTTGCAGAGTTTCGATTTGCGACTCGTTCACATCCGCCGCTTTTTCAATTTTGCGGGTCATGATCTCAGTCAGTTCGTCTTCAAGAGGCTCTTTCTTTTTCATCAAGACTTCGATTTCCTGATTGATAGGTTCAGCCTTCTTGTTGTTGTCGACTTCGATGTCGAGTTCTTCGATCACCATCGCCGTTCTCCAGTTGCAATCCTTTTTCAAACGAAGGATGTCGCCGTAGATATGGTCTCCGATGTACAGGATGTCGTCCCCAGCCAAATCAAGATCGTTCGTGAATTTCTTGGCATTTCCGCCTTGATAGATTCCGGGAGTCAACTTGCCTTCCATATTCGTCATCGTACCGTCGGCAGGATTCACGCGAAGGTATTTTTGATTTTCGTAGAAGAACTTAGGCTTGGAAGCAAACGTAATCACGATCTCAAACAGATCTTGCCAAGACTTGTGTTCTTTTAAGAAAGGTTGAATCGCATAATCCAAAAGCAATTTCGTGTAGTGGAAATCAGAATTCGTTAAAACGAAAATCTTTTTTCCATGACGACGGAATTTTTCAAGACCCGCCACCAATTGTGGATCTTTGATAATGTAATGATCCAAATTTTTCTTAACGACTTCTTTCAAAGAACCGTCGCGGTGAGCTTCATCCAAAGCATCCAACACGTCATCGGCAATTTGCGAATACTCAGGATACTTGTTGGCAAGATCCGTGTCTTTCAATTCAACGATCTGTGCGATCAAGTTCGCCAAAGAAATCGAGAAAGATGTATCGACAGCCAAATAGTCAGAATTACTTAAGTCAATGTAAGTCGACTTGTACAACTTCTGATGGCTTTTGAAATCCAAAGGTTTCAAACCGTGGTAGCTCGCACGAATCGCCGTGTAGCGATTGAGCTTTAAAAGATTTCCCATCTTACGGTCGATCACAAGTCCGCGGATCGCATAGTTATAATCGAACGTGAGCTTGCGCAAAGTTTCTGGATAACCGCGCTTGATCAATTTTTCGATCATTGTTGTGTGCGAAAGGCGTTCAAAATTTTCACTGTTATAACGAACCAACGTGTGGTCCATGTCGACGCCGATGTAACGAATCTTTTTTAGATTCAACGTTCTATTTACAAATACTTTTCCAGGCATAGTTCTCTTATCTTTCAACCGGAAGCTGAAGGTCATTCCAAGCCAGCATTCCGCCTTGCATATTATAAACGTGAGTCAGTCCATTCATCATCGCGTAAGCCGTTGCTTTGGCAGAGCGACCGCCGCTACGGCAGATGAAGACGACCGTTTGGTCTTTGGGAAGTTTAGAAAGGTGATCGGGAAGAGTATCCAATACGACAAGTTCAGATCCAGGCACGTGACCCAACTCACCGACGTATTCTTCCGGTTGACGAACATCGATCATTTTTACGTTCGTCATCATTTTTTGCAGCTCCACGGGAGCAATGTCATAAACGCCCTCATAATGAGGGTTTTCAGTTTTAGATTCGAAGTTTACTAACTTCACTGTCACAGATTCCTCCTGCGTCACAGCCAAGAGACTAACCATAACATTTGCAGGAATTTACAGCAAGGAAAGTAATGAGGACTGAGCGCGAGGGCGCTCTATTGCGCTCCGGGCGCTGGACTTATGCCGCCCAGGCCCAAGATTTGAGGGACGCTTGAATCGGAGCGTCCCTCGGAAGGAAATTACCAAATGTGGACGCGTTCGCTTTCAGGCAAGGTCATTTTGTCGCCTTCCTTACACTGGAACGTTTCAGAGAAAGCGGCTTGATGTTTTACCTGCTCATTGATGCGAGCCCAACCTGCGGCATGCGGATCGGTTTTTCTCATGAGTTTATCGAAATCCGGGCGAGTCACGGAACACCACAATCTACCGTAAGCGACGAAGAATTTTTTCCTATCTTCTACGCTGCCTTTACCTTGCGGGAAAGCGGCATTGTAAGCGAATGTGAGGCCCACAAGATCGGCGACGTTTTCACCCAGAGTCAGTTTCCCATCATGATCTGCCTTCGCAAATTGATCGATCATTTTTTGACCGCGAAGATTGAACTCCATGATGTCTTTTGTCGTCATCCACTGTTTCAGACGACCTTGAGAATCATACTTGGAGCCGCTGTCATCAATGCTGTGACCCAATTCGTGACCGATCACTGCACCCACGGCGCCTAGGTTTTCAATCACAGATCCGTCTTTGTCATAGAATGGATATTGCAAAATCCCGATAGGCAAAACGAATTTGTTTTCGTTGCTGCTATAGTACGCGTTCACTGTCAATGGTCCCATGCCCCAAGAATCCTGATTCGCAGGTTCACGAACTTCTTTCATCGTTTTTTCCCAGCGAGCTTCGTTGTACTTCATCACGTTTTGTACGTAATTGTTTTTTGAGTACGTACGAAGAGGCATGAAATCCCATTCTTTGTCAGTATGAGGTTTCACAAGCTGCAGGCGAGCTGTTTTGATTTTGGCGATCGCTTCCTTTTTACCTTCTTTAGAAAGCCACGTGTTTGCACTTAAGCCATCCAAGATGCTTTGGCGAATGCGTGAAGCCACTTCGTTGATCTTTGTTTCATCGAAGTTCGGAAACACCTTATCAACCAAAGCAGCGTCAAGTTCCTTCATGAAATGATCTGTAGCGACGTTCGTGCAACGCTCTTGACGATCCGGACGTTTTTGCGGGCCACCAAAGAATTTCTTTTCAAAGTTAAATCCTGTTTTGAAAAACTTTTGGTAAGCATCGTCCATCTGATCTTGCAAAGCTTTGTACAGATAAATATCTTTCCAAACCTCCAAAGGACGAGTCGTGATTTGTGCATTCACGAAATCAAAAGCCTCTGGAATCGGAGTGTTGATAACAAGTTCCGGTGGAATCTTATCAAAGACCAAACCCAATTGAAGATTTGGATATTTCTTCACAAGGTCTGCTTGCGTGCTCACGCGCTTTTCGCTCCAACGTTGGTGGCGAACGGCTGTCACAGGATATGTTTTGATAAATTCTTTTTCCAAAGCAATCACGCCTTGCGCTTTGGCTTGAGCTTCCGATTTTTTAATATGCGGATAAATATTTTGGAAGAAGACTGTCAAAAGATTTTCGTACTCTTTCAGCAATTCCGGCTGTTCATAGTATTTGTGATCCGGAAGAAGCATGAAGTTCGCATAAAGCATGGAGTCCATTTTCTTTGGATCATCCAAATTTGGAGAAGCCCACAAGGAAACCATATTCCCCAAACCTCTTGGCATATTGGCGTGAGAATAGCGGATCAGCTCTTCGGGAGTTTTAATCTTTTCAACTTCCTGAGTGATCTTTGTAACGACAGACTTTTCATCCTTCGCTCTTTCCGGCGCATTCATGCAAGAAAGATACATATCGCGGATTTGTTCTGTGCGTGGATCCAAATCTTTTTTCAGAGGAAGTTCCTTCATGAACTTCTTTTTAACTTCTAAAAGACGCTCGCGGGAATCGCTGAATGCAAACAAGTGAATGCTGCGATCATCGCGCAGCTTGAACGCGGCTTCGGCCTTCGAACAAACGTATTTGTGAAAGTCATCACAAGGATTCACTTCAGTGTTGAGAGGAAACTCCCTTTTTTCTGGAATCGCAGAAGAGGGGACGACAGGCTTTGCCGTTTTCGCTTGAGCTGAAAGCGCCAAACTAGAGATCAAAAGTAGTTTAAGCATGGTGATGTGTTTTCCATTATGTTGGTTAATCGTTTTAAGATGGTAATCCTGCTCTATTTCATTTTAAAGGCCTTTGAGACTATGATCGAGGGCGTTAAGGGTCTAGAAAAGTTGTCATCGGTATTCTTCCGGGATAATCGAACAGGAGGGGGATTTTTATGAAACGTTTTGTTTTGCTTTTGTTGGCAACTACGGCTTTGGCCGCTTGTAAGACTGTTAAAATTGAAAACGGTGAAGTTCCTGATGAGTATCTTTCTCGCGCTAAAAAATTAGAAGGCGTGTACTCGGGTTCTTTCGAAGGCCGTCGTGGCCAATTGACGATCACATTCCAAGGTAACAAGCCTACTTTGCTTTACAAAGATTCTCGTGGCGACAGTTTGGTTATGCCAGAGTGCCGTTCTTCCATGAACGACCTTAAATGGGTTTACGTGACTCGCAAGGGTGCGGTGGAATCTGCAGGTTTTTATTTCGACCCGGGCGTTTGCATGATCGATGGACGTGAGGTTGTCTTGTCTTTTGCTGATGACTACAACACGATCCGTGTGAGCCTTTTGGACCGCCGTGTTTACGACCGTCGCTGCCGTTGGGAAGTGACAGACCCACGTCGTGGCCCGCAGGAAATCTGCGAAATCGTACAGCGCGATATGACTTTGAACGGTAAATTTTCTCGCTAATCGTTAAGGCTTTCTGCTTCAATTTCATTTGTAGGGACGATCATGAAATGGCATGATCGTTCCATTCATGACACGAACTCCGATTGATCTTTCTCCTGAACAAGCTGACGCCCTGGAACTTCTTCGTTCCGGCGAAAACGTTTTCCTGACTGGCGGAGCCGGTAGCGGGAAAAGTTTTCTTGTTCGTCACTTCATGAAAGAACTCGATCCCAAAGAAATGCCGATCCTTGCAAGCACGGGAGCTGCCGCCGTTCTTTTAGGCGGACGGACTTTCCATAGTTTCTTCGGCCTAGGAATTATGGAGGGCGGGCCCGATGCGACTTATCAGCGCGCCAGCAAAGATACGCGTTTGATGTCACGCCTTCGCAAAGTCGAAGGTGTTATCATTGATGAAATCTCAATGATTCCCGGTCAGGCGCTGATGATTGCCGAAGCCTTAGCCCAAAGAGCCCGTGAATCCAAACTTCCTTGGGGCGGCATGCGTATAATTTCTGTCGGAGATTTCGCGCAACTTCCTCCCGTCACGCAAACGGGACAACGTGATTGGTGTTTCTTGAATATGGTTTGGAATCAAAGCGGATTTCAAACGTCGATGCTATCTCACAATCAAAGAGTTTCCGACAATTTATTCCTTGATGTTTTAAGTGACGTTCGCCACGGGCTTTCCAGTGAAAGAGTGCGCGATTTTTTAAATGAACACATTCAAGAACACGATGAAGATCATCCAGGCACGCGTCTTTTCGGGCGCAAGGTGTACGCGGAAAAATTCAATGAAAAGAAACTTAACGAACTCAACGAAGAAGAAGTGACGATTGATTCGATCTACTTTGGCTCTGAAAAACACGTTGAGCTTTTAATGAAGACAGCTCCGGTGCCGGTGAAGCTGATTTTAAAATTGGGCTGCCGAGTGATGTTTTTGCAAAACGATCCGCAAAAGCGGTGGGTGAATGGAACACGTGGCGTGATCACGGATATTGCCACTGATAAAATCATTGTGAAAAAAGACAACGGTCGCGAAGTGCAAGTCGATAAAGCTTCTTTTGCTCTGCAAGATGCTGAAGGCAACGTCATGGCGTCTGTTATTCAATTCCCTCTGACATTGGCTTATGCAACCACGATTCATAAAAGCCAGGGAGCTACATTGGACGATTTGTGGTGCGATCTCAGTTCGTTGTGGGAGCCAGGTCATGCGTATGTCGCTTTAAGCCGCTTGCGTTCCTCAGAAGGTTTGCACTTGATCGGCTGGAGTCCTCGTTCCATTATTGTAGATCCAAAGGTATTGGATTTTTACAAACGAATGGAAAAGTAAAGTGCGTCTAAAGATAATTTCTTTTCTTTTACTCGTCAGCTCTTCTGCCATGGCTGTGAATTACGCAGGTCCCGTAGGACATCGCGAAGCATTTTTGGCAAACTCCGGTGGAGCGATGATTGATTCGCCAGGAAATGTTTTACTAAATCCGGCAGGATTGGGTTTTCGCCAAAACAAAGAAACCGCCTTGAGTGTCAGTGGAAACGCCGTTGCTCGTCAGGAGTTTAATGTTTCTCAGTACTCTGTTGATCCAGAAGAGATGACGGTTCGTCCGCTTCTTGCAGCCAGCGTTTTTCCAACTCAGTATGGAACAATGGCTGTGTTTCTTGCTAATCCAACGGCTTTTAGAATTTATGGCGGATCTGAATACACGACCTCAGGGGTGGCTGTAAAAACATTGTTGCGTATTGATTATCAGGAACTTGCAACAGGAGTGACTTTTGCGAACACGGTAAACTCTGATTTAGCTTGGGGTGTTTCCGCAGGTGTCTCTATAGAAACGCAAAAAAGTTACGGATACACGCGAGCTTTTCAAACAGGAGTCACGGCGGCGACGTCATTTAATTTGACGGAACAAAAAACGGTTTCTTTGTTTGTAACTCCGGGACTTCTTTATAAAGCGACAGACTTCTGGCACATAGGTCTTTCAATGAAAACGCTTGCGGATATTTCTTCGACAGCAAACACACAGCGTTTTGCAACCAGTTCAAGCTCTCCGACAACAGTGGAAGAAACGGACAAATCATTTGATCCTAATGGCACAAATCCGTTTGCGTATCGTTTAGGACAGGAATTTATTTTTTCTCCGGCGAATTCTTTGTACTTTGACGTTGTCTATGTGAGTGCAACGTCCGCTTACAACTCCAACAACGAAAAATATTTAAACGATGAAGTTTGGGAAGGCTCTTTAGGGTATCGTCACGGCTTTTCCGGTTCTTATGAATTGTTGACCGGATATGCTTACACGCAATCTCAGAATGCGGATTTCAATATGTTTTCGGCAGGTCTCTCGATGAATCGCCGAAACAATGAATTCATTGTGGGTGTTTATTATCTTTCAAACACTCCAAAAGATGCAGCCTCAAGCGGTTTCAACTCTTACGGAGTTTTATTTTCGTCAAACGTCGAATACTAGTAGATCCACATCAGGTCTTTAAGCAGTCCGATCAAAAGAATGGTGAGCAGAGTCTGAATAGCCAGAGCGACATAGAACCACGCTGGTGTTTTTTCTGTGCTCTGTTTGGACATTCTACCCTCTGATTAAGAATCGGAGTTTATAAACAAATATGAAGTTAATTCTATTATTATTGCCCACCTTTAATTTGCAATCGCCCATATAGGTCAGAGCAGGACCAGTTTTGCCGTCATAAGCTCTTGATATTCCTAAGTTTATTCATGCTTGAATAACGCGCAAAATGGGGCTACTGTCAGTCTGTTTTGATCAAAATAACCTCAGTGATTACTCTGACTTAGGGGGAACCATGGCTCAGATTACAGAGAAAAATCCCATTGGACTTAATGGAGTTGATTTCATCGAATACTCCGGTCCCGATGCTCATTATTTCGAACAAGTTTTTAAGCGTTATGCGTTTAAAGAAGTAGGACAAGTTCACGGAAAAAATATCAGATTGTATCGTCAAGGCGATATCAACTACATCTTGAACTGCGAACCGCAAACTTTCGCAACGGACTTTGCGAAACTTCACGGCAATTGCATTTGTGCAACTGGCTTCCGCGTTGTGGATGCACAACATGCTTTCAAAGAAGCTGTTGCTCGCGGTGCTCGTCCTTATGAAGGCAACGATCATCAAAAAGGCGCAACACCATTTCCGGCTATCTACGGTATCGGCGACTCTCTGATTTACTTCATGGACGATAAAAACCAAGACAAACTTTATAACGAAATCTTTCAAGTAAAACCGGAAGACAAAGCTCCCGAAGGAGTTGGTTTTAAAGTGATCGACCATTTCACAAACAACGTTCCTAAAGGTGAGATGGATAAATGGTACGAGTTTTACGTTAAAATCTTCAACTTCTATGAAGCTCACTATTTCGATATTCGTGGTTCAAAAACAGGCCTTCTTTCAAGAGCGATGCGTTCGCCTTGTGGAAAATTCTCTGTGCCTATCAACGAACCGACAGAATCTAAATCCCAAATTCAAGAGTACTTGGATGAATACAAAGGTTCTGGAATTCAACACGTGGCTTTGTTGACGAACGACATTCTTTCAACACTTGAGAAGTTAAAAAACAGCGACATTCAATTCCTCACTCCGCCACCTCATTCGTATTATGAGATGTTGTCGAACCGCGTGCCGAATGTAACTGAAGATTTAGGTCGTCTTGAGAAGAACGCGATTCTTGTCGACGGTGATAAGCACGGTTACTTGTTGCAAATCTTCACGAAGAACACTTTCGGTCCGATTTTCTACGAAGTGATTCAACGTAAAGGTCACGACGGTTTTGGTGACGGAAACTTCCAAGCTCTTTTTGATGCGATTGAACGCGATCAAAAGGAACGTGGTTATTTAACATAGTAAGGGTGCATGGAATCCATTAAGCACATTCCACTTCCAGAGCGCGGAACAAAACTCACTGAAGAGCAGGCGATGAAACTTGCCATTAGTGAGGCTTACAAAGGGGCGACGCGAGTCAGCCCCAATCCTTTGGTAGGTTCTGTGGTTTTGGATGCGCAAGGTGGATTTCTCGCTTGTGGGCATCATGAATTTTATGGCGGCCCTCACGCCGAAGTGAATGCTCTTAAAAATCTTTCTCCTGCTGAACTTAAAGACGCCCATGTTTTTGTGACTCTCGAACCTTGTGCTCACGAAGGAAAAACTCCTTCTTGTGCCAAGATGATGGCGAAGTTGCCACTTAAAAAAGTCACATTCGGTTTGATTGATCCAAATCCTTTAGTGGCGGGACAAGGGGCCGATATTCTTCGCAATGCGGGAATTGACGCCGAAGTCTTTTCAAGCGCCTCTCCCAAAGAGGATCGTGAAATCAAAACTCAACTTGAAGAAGTGTGCGAGGCTTTCTTGTGGAATTTCCGCGAGAAAAAAGTTTTCGTCGCTTTAAAAATGGCATCGAGTCTTGATGGACAGGTGGCCTTACGTTCTGGCGAAAGTCAGTGGATCACGGGACCTGAATCGCGCGAATATGTTCATTACCTGCGCGCTTGTTACGATGCGATCTTAGTCGGAAAAGGAACGATTGATTTTGATAATCCTTCGCTCAATGTGCGCCATCCTGAAATTAATAAAAAAAACAAAGTTGTCGTGATTGATGGTGAGGCAGAACTTTTGTATCGCTTTGCAGATTTAAAACTCTCGCAAATTCACGCTGCTTCTGATGTCTTCTGGTGTGTGGCAGAGGATATGAAAGAGAACGTCGAAAAGACTTTAAAAACTCTTTCAATAGCTCCACAAATTGTTTTCGTAAAAACCAATGTCGGTGGGGATCTGAATCTTGAAGATCTTCTGACTCAGCTTCATCTCAAGGGACTTCGTTCCGTGATGGTTGAAGGCGGTGCTTTTACGGCGAGTTCTTTTGTCGATCAGGGACTCGTGAACCGTATTTATATGTTCCAAGCTCCGATCATCATGGGTTCGGGTGGTTCTCGTTCGTGGACCGAGACCGTGCGAGTGCCGACAATGAAAGATAAGATTCATGTGAAGAATCCTCGATATTTGACTTTCGGGAATGACTTCATGATCACAGGCACTTTTTAAGGAGGCCTTGATGACTTCCTCTTCTTCCGCAACTGCAAATTATAGATGGACCCGCGCGAGCGACGGGGCTTTAGCCGGGGTTTGTAAGGGTCTAGCTGATGCTTTGGGTATCGAAACTTGGATATTGCGCGTCATTTGGTTGATTGCGGTCCTATGGTTCGGCACTGGAATCCTCTTTTATTTGATCCTGGCAGTTTGCTTGCCCCGCGTCGATAGACTGGACCAAGCTCTAGATAGAAAGCTTCTTGGCGTCTGTGCTAGAATAGCAAAAAGGTATCGCATCGAGGTGGGCCTAGTCAGAACAGGCTTTGTCCTGTTAGCCCTGATAACTTTCGGTGTTGCGATCCTGGGTTACGGCCTCTGTTATTTCTTAGTTCCTAAGGCCGATGAATCCGCAAGTCGCTCGAAGAGCGCAGGAGTATTTTAATATATATGGGTGATGACAGTAGTAGGTCGATCATAAAAGCCCTCAAAAACGAATGGTCTCTTTTCTTGGAAGCCTTCCAAGGTGATAAAGAAGAAGATGCCTTTGAAACTGGAAAACTCGAAGTTCTAAGCCTTGATGAAATCCGTGAGATGACAAAGGCGCTGGTCGAGGACCGCAAGAAGATCAATCAAAAATTAGAGTCTCTTTCTAAAGAGATCGATTTGAATTCCGCAAAGCTTGAAAGTCTCCGTTTGGTTGGAGGCGAAGAAGATATCACGCTGAAACGCATTCATGAACTTAACGATCTAGGGCAGACCATGGCTCAGACGTTGTCGCGCCTGGATCACCGTCTTCGTGAAATTCGTGAGCAAGAAAACAAGATCCAAGAGGCTTTGATCTCTTCGTAATGATGTCCTTTCTTTTTCTTCCTTTGTTAGCGTCTGCGGATCTTGCTTTGAGTGGCAAGGTCCTAAGCCTGCAAAAGAATCCTTTAAAGAATAATTTTTTAGTTCGCTTTGATACCGTTTCGGAAACTTTGGAAGTGGACCGTGGCCCTTTGTACTCTTGTTTGAAGAGCAGGCTCACTTCCCAGGAAAACGTTGTTTTTTCTTTTGATCCGAAGACTTTGAAAATTCGTGCTTGCGGAAATCTTCATTAAGAGTCGCATCAAGGGCTAAAATATTGGAACTACGAATTGAGTTTCCAGAACGATAATGTTGTGATCACTGACATGAAGTGGTCTCGTGTTTGTTCGATATTTTTCTTGGTTGTGCTTGTCGTGTTGTGGGAAGTGTTGTCCCGCCTTCAGGTTTATCGAGAAGACTTCTTTCCTTATTTAAAAACATTTATAGATGCGACGACTCACGAGATTTCAAGTGGACGTCTTTTCATTGACGTGATGGCGTCCCTTTATCGCTGGATCTGTGGATTTTTACTTTCAGCGCTGGTCGGAATTCCCGTGGGCCTTTTATTGGGACGCAGTGACTCTTTTCGTCAGTTTATTTCTCCTTACCTAAATTTCTTTCGCAGTCTTTCACCGCTGGCGTGGATTCCATTCGCGGTGATTTGGTTTGGTATCGGCGATATGCCGGTGATCTTTTTAATTTTCTTAGGCTGTGTATTCCCGTTGTTGTTTGCAACGATGAATGCTGTTTTTCATGTGCCGAAAGTTTACGATCAGTTGGCCCGTGATTATCATTTTAGTGGAGCAGAATATTTCTTTGAAATTCTTTTTCCCGCAGTTCTTCCACAAGTGGTTTCTTCGCTTCGTTTGGTTTCAGGTCTTGCGTGGATCGTTCTAGTTCCGGCGGAAATGCTTGCAGGAAAAGAGGGAATCGGTTTCGCCATTTCTGATGCCAGAAATGGCATGCGCACGGATCTTTTGGTTCTGAATATGATCGTTATCGCTGTCATAGCTCACTTCATGGACTATGCTCTGCAAAGACTCAATCGCAAATCCCACGTGAGATGGAGTTATGAGCAGTAAAATTCTTCTCGATTTAAAAAATATCAGCTTCTCTTACCCGCAGCATTCGGTTCTAAAAGATATTACATTTCAAGTCACTGAAGGGGAGACGTTAAGCCTTATTGGTCCCAGTGGTTGCGGTAAGACAACATTGCTTCATTTGATTGCCGGGGATTATTTGCCGTCGACAGGAGTTATTCAAAAGCGAGGCCTTTGGCGTCGTGTACATCAAAGCAATGCTTTATTCCCTTGGCTTACGGTCGAAGAAAATATCCGTCTGGGACTTCGTGGAATTGACTCTTCCCGTAGTTTGGATTTTGAAAAGTTGGTGAGTCTTTTGGATTTAAAACGTGTTCTGAGTTTTTATCCTCGCCAGCTATCAGGTGGCTTAAGACAAAGATCCGAAATTGCGCGTGCGTTGATCGGCCGGCCTGATGGTTTGCTTTTGGACGAGCCTTTTTCATCCTTGGATTACTTAATCCGTCGTGAAACCCGCGAATATGTTTCAGAGCTTTTAAAAGAATTCCCAATCGCAGTGGTTCTGGTGACTCACGATATTCCCGAAGCTCTTTCTTTGACTAAGAAGATTTATATTGTGAATGGACGACCTGCCACATTCCAAAAATCTTACGAAAGCGACCAGAACAAAGAAAATCTGGTTGAACAAATTTGGCAGGATTTAAAATTTGAATCAGAACAGGTGGTGGAAATTGAAAAATAAAAAATGGATTGTTTCAGTTGTTTTGGCTGTGGTTGTTTTGGGCGGGCTTGGAATGATGAGAAATCATTTTAAGAAAAAATCCGAGACGGCAAAAAAGGTTTTGGATGTGGGATTTCTTCCGGTGACTTGCCACCTGACTTGTCCCGTAACGGACTTTGCGACAAGCCGCAATCCTGATTATCGTTTTGTGTCTCAACGTTTTACGGATTTTCCGACAATGGCGGAAGCCTTTAAAGCAGGTCGTCTGAAGGCAGCTTTCTTTATTGCGCCCATGGCTATGAAGTTGCGCGAACAAGGCGTGAAGGCAAAGATCGTTTATCTTGGGCATCGTGACGGATCGACGGTGATGGTGAAAAAAGATTCACCGATTCACAACCTTCGTGATCTGGAGGGAAAGAAGTTCGCGATTCCAAGCCGCTACAGCAATCAATACTTGGTCATTCGTAAATTGATGAAAGACCAAGGTGTTTCGCCGGATAAAATTCAATTTGTTGAAATTCCTCCTCCTGAAATGCCAGCTGCTTTGGCGAACTCAAGCATTGATGCTTACTTTGTCGGTGAGCCTCATGCTGCTAAGTCAGAACTAAATGGCGTGGGCCGAGTTTTGTATCACGCTAAAGACATCTGGCCGAAATTTATTTCCTGCGTTTTAATTGTCAGCGAAGATTTGATGGCGAATGATCCTGATATCGTAAGAGAACTTGTCGCAGGCATCGCTGAAAGTGGCGAATGGGCAGAAACCCACCGCGAAAAGGCAGCGGCCGTGGCAGCTCCTTATTATCGTCAAGACGAAAAACTTCTTCGTTATGTTCTTACAACACCGGGAGATCGCGTAAGCTACCGCATGCTCACACCTGAAGACGCCGACATCAAAGTCATTCACGACATGGCCGTCGAAGCAGGATTGCTTGCAAAACCCATCGAACTTTCCCAGTTAGTCGATCGCAGTTTTATTCCTAAAGAAATCAAATCCCGAGAGCTGTAAAAGAAAAGGGTCCGTGCGGACCCTTTTTTAATCTCGTTTTTGGAAGGCTTTCCATTCGCGGAGTTTGCGGATGCTTTGTTGCAGAACTGTTTCTAGAACCACCAATTCTTTTTTAGTTGGGGTGTTTTGCAAAAGCATACGGCGCAGAACTGTATAGACGTTGATCTTTCTTTGGCGAGTCAGATCAAAACCCATTTCTTCAAGCCACGTTTTCAAGGTCTGATCTGGATCGATACCTTTGATTCCTTGTGGAGCACGACGAAGTTTTCCACCATCCAGTTTTGTGCGTTCTCCGCCCCATTTTTTGCGAAGAGAGAACATTCCTAGAAGTGTGGCTTGTGCCAGATTTAGACTCCAGTTTTCACCAAAGGTAGGAATGCACGCACAGAAGTTCGCGTGTTCCAAATCTTCTGCAGCCAATCCCCAATCTTCAGGACCGAAAACCAAGTGGACAACAACGGGAATATCACTCTGTGTTTGAAATTGCGGAGCATGATCGGCGATGTCGGTAAGAACATCGTCGATGTCACGAACCTGACGGCCTTTGCCATCACGAGCCGTAAAACAGATCTTAATACTTTCTGGTTCTTTCTTTAAGAATTCATCCCACGAAGCATATGTCGTGCGGTTTTGCAGACCCGTTTGGCCTGTGGCTGCCGTTTGCTGGGCTTCATAAGTGATTTCACAAGCCGGGGCTACGAGCACGAGTTTATCAAATCCCATGTTGCTCATCGCGCGCGAAGTCGCTCCAATATTTCTTTCGTAAATAGTGCGCACTAGAACAATGCGCACTTCAAAGGGACGTTTCATTAAAGGGCTCCCGCCAGGGTAAGGCCGTCGTGAATAAGGCCTTTTGTTTTTTCGTCTTTTTCTGAAAGGCTTGCTAAATCCAATTCCAATTGTTTTTTCAGAGGAGATTGGGGTGCTCTTGCATTGACGATTTCAAGAGCCTCCATGAACAGGAGCCAATCATTTGGAAAGATCGCACGATGAGCGTCGATAACTTTTTCTAAAGACTTCACCAGCTCGTCACCCGTGATCTTGCTTTCACGAATTTTACGAACGTTGCCGTAGTGATCGTGACGAGTCAGTTCAAAGCCCGAATATTTTGGAATCGGAACGCGTTTGGCAACAAAATCTGAAGTTTCGCCATAGGCCTCCCGATCTGCAGGTCCGCCAAAGACAGAAGTCACAGAAGAGCCAATTGCAATATCAAAAGTGCCCCATTCCGGAGCAAACAACACACGCCCTTTGAATTCCGCTTTCGCATCAGAAAGGGTGACGATCAAAGTTTTTCCGTTTTTAGTCAGACGACTTTGCACTGTTCCGGTCACTACAACGCCGGAAGTGAATTCAAGACGTGTGTTCTTTCCGGGCTCAACATGAAGAGCCGCCCAATCTTTTTCAGTGAAAGTGGACGGGCATTGTTCAGGATGAGCTTTCAAATAGCCGACCGGAGTTCCAAAACCGTGAGCATGATATTTTTTATCATGACCGGAAAGTTCCTGATCTGCATAAGAAAGTTGTGAGGGGCCTTGCAAACGCAGGTAAGCAAGTTTTCCACTGTCATCCGTGATCGCTTCAACGATTTGACCTGAGATTTGAATTCCGGAATTAAGTTCTGCAGTATTCACGGATTGCGCTTGAATGGCTTTTTCTAAACCTTGAAGGCCGCCTAAGCGGAACGCCATCTTCGACGCCATTTCTTCAAGAACTTGAGAAAGGTTTTTGAAGTCAGAAGCAACAAACAATTGAGGTTGTGGCTCTGTGATATCGTAACCCGTTTTAATGCAATCCACAGTGAGAGGAATTTTTTTAACTTTATCGCTTAGGCACCACTTGGATTCGCCAACGCTGGAAAGCAAACCGGCGCCAAAGATTTTTGGATTATCAAGTTTACCGATAAGGCCGTATTCCGCTGTCCACCAGTTCATGCGCGAAAGTTCAGAAGCTTCAGAAATATGGGAAATACTTTTACCCACTTTTTCTAAGGTCACTTCTGCATTTTTAATTTGTTCTGGTGTAGAGCTTGGATTTTCTTTGATGTCCGAAAGTTCACGAATGGCTTCGTACAAATCCAAATCTTCCTTGCTGATGATCGCTTTCTTTGCGATCTGAGCGTACTGACGAAGATATTCAGAAAATTCGGGATGAATTAAAATCGGTGCATGTCCCGCAGCTTCGTGAACGATGTCAGGAGCTGGCGTGTAAAGAAGATGATCAAGACTGCGCATGTCCGAAGCGATCGGCAAAACTCCTAGAGATTGCAACTCCATAAAGGCTGCTGGCGGAATAAATCCGCTCACTGGCAAGGCTCTCCAGCCAAACGCCTGCAGTTTTTTGCTGATGTCATCAATGTGCGGAATGCGTTCGATGTCGATACCGGTTTTTTGCAAACCTTCGACGTAACACTCATGTGCATGTTTAGAAAGAAAAGCTTTGAGTTGGCGCAAGATATAGCGCCACACAGCTTGATCCACAGGAGTATACTTTTCGTAGTGTTGTTCTACGACGTATTTTCTTAAGTGCGGTGGTAAAAAGTCCGTCTCCATGTTGTCTCGCTTACAGTGAAGGATCGTCTTTAGAAAGATAGTTTTGCACGTAATCAGCCACAGCTTTTTCCAAAGGCCACTTCGCTGCACTCATTCCGGCTGCCGACCATTTGTCTGTTTTTGCTTCTGTGAAGTACTGATATTGACCACGAATATTTTCAGGCATTTCAAGCCAGTTGATTTTCATCTCTTTACCCATGGCAGAGAAAACAGAACTTGCAAGATCCAGCCACGTGCGTGGTTTACCAAAGCCCATGTTGTAAATACCGTTGGTCGGTTTTTTCTCCATAAGTTCAGCCATCCAACCGGTGACATCTTTTACGTACACAAAGTCGCGCATGAATTCGCCGTCCTTGTATTTTGGATCGGCTGACTTAAAAAGTCCCAAAGCGCCGTTAGCTTTGATTTGGTTGTAAGCCTTAAACGCTACGCTGGACATCGCTTCTTTGTGGTATTCATTCGGTCCAAAGACGTTGAAGAACTTTAAGCCATACCAGTGCGGCGGAGTTTTCGTTTGTTTCAAAGCCCAACGATCAAAAAGAACTTTGGATTCGCCGTACAAATTAAGCGGACGAAGTTTTTCTGGATCTGTTGTGTCGTCAAAACCAAGTTCACCGGCACCGTAAGTTGCGGCGCTCGAAGCATAGATCATGTCTTTTTTGTGTTCAGCGCACCACTCAAAAATTCTTTGCGTGTAGTAAGTGTTGTTCTCCCAAAGAAACTCTTTGTTGGTTTCTGTCGTCGAAGAACAAGCACCCATGTGGATGATCCACGTAACTTCTTTTTTGGCTTTGTCGGTATTTAAGAAAGCCCAAAGCTCATCTTTCAAAAGGAACTGACTGATTTTTCTTTTGCTCAAAAGATTGCGTTCGGAAAGGCCGACAGAGTCTACGGCAACGATATCGGTATGACCTCTTTGGTTGAGTTCCCACACCATCACACTGCCAATAAAGCCATTTGCACCAGTAACAATAATCATAAAAATCCAGTCCTTCTTAGTCCTTTGAACCTATTACAGGAAGGCCTTTTTCTCAAGGAAAGGGGCAGCAAAAAGGACCTCTGTTGAGGCCCTGTTCAACCCAGAAAAAAATACTGAAAAAGCCCCTCAAAAGGGAACCAATTC
>NZ_CAMLDV010000055.1 GCF_946478835.1 uncultured Bdellovibrio sp.
ATGAAAGGTCTTCAGGAGATCGATCAGTCCACTGAAGGTCGTATGTGCATCACATTGGGTATGGAGTTGGGAGCAGGCAAATGCCGCGTTGTAAGAACGACGTACAAGAACTACATTCGTCAAATGGATAGAGTGGTTTTAGAAACGCTTTAAGCTTTCCATTTTTTAAAGACTTGAGTTGTTAAAACCAGGTCTAGCTCGCCATTTCCATTTAAGGCAGCTTCACGGAGCGTACTAATAGCCTGTGTTGCTGTCATGGCTTGTTGGCTGTCTTGAAGGGCCGTCATTTCATGAAAGCGGTAAGCAAGACCCATCAGTTTTCCCATATCAGAAATGTCTTCAGCCGTGAGTTTTTTGGGAAAGCCAGATCCGTTGCCATTTTCCCGGTGTTGACCAATGGCATCTGAAATCTCTGGTGTTAAAGGTACTTTTTTTCCCTTCACCATAATCACGGAGCGGTCAGGGTAAAGAATGTATTCTGAAAGTTCTTCGTCGGTATAGTTTTTAGGATTTTTATCGCCCACAGAGGCAGGGAGTTGCGCAAGGCCGATATTATGTAAAAGCCCTGCCATCGCCGCACTTTCCCTTTTTTCGTGATTCCAACCCAAAAGTTGCGCAAAATAAGCACCGTAAGCCGAAAGACAAATGCAATCGTGGTAAAGAGAACGGGTATTTCCGGTAAACCGGAAAATTTCGTCAAAAATTTCTTGGGGAGAAAGATCTTTCGTTAATTCAAAATCAGCGACAATGTTTTTGCATTTATCAAAGATCAGTTTTCCTTCTTGATAGTCCGTACCCGCACCGTTCAGAAATTGCGCCATGATTTCGTAGATCGCTCTTTTAGAGCGATGAAACTTTTCGGTCATTGATACGGGTAAAGGAATATTTCGCAAACTCATCACAGTTCTCGCGTATTCAAAAAAAGCATTCATCTGCGTTTTCTTGATATACATTTGCTGCTTCAAAGTTTTGAACTTTTCCAAATGGCGTTCGTCAACGCAATCGCCGGTCTTTCGCAATAAAACGGAGCGATGATTGACGGGAAGGTGAACATACACATCAAAGTTGATGTTCATCTCAGCTTCCATATCCCGCAGATCCACAGGCATTAATGCTGTGATAGGGATATTGTCTCCCTCCATCTCAATGGGCGCTAGCTGCAAAACCATGTCGGAAATGAACTCCCGATCGAAGTTGATATGCATCACTTCGTCGGCGCCATTTTTTTTAACCACATCGAAATTAAGCGATCCCGCAGCGGCGTGCAGAACAATGATGTGACAGTCAGGATAATTCATTTTGGTTGATTGAACCCACTCGTTGGTTTGAGCAGTTCCGTCTTGGCCATCAATCAGTGCAAGAATAGGAGAGAAGTTTGGTTCAGAGCTTTCAAGAATTTCGTCGATCGTGTGGAAGTGTTTGAGCTGGTACGGATAATACCCCTTCAGGATGACTTTGACGGCTTCCCAAAAGCCATTTCGAGGGCTTCCAATCAGAACGTCAACAGTCGAGCCTGAAGTGGTTTTCATCGGTTTATTGCACCGTTATCTCCACATAGAAGGTGGAGCCATTCGGCAAATTGAACGGAATAACAAGAGTGGCGCCCTTGTCTGCGTGACTGATTTTAAAGTCACCAGAAATCACAGTCGGGATGGCCATTTCAAAATTATAACCCAATTGATTCAACGTTGTTTTCGCTGAGCCATAGATCATATTCGTCATCTCACCAACGGCGTCTGAAACCTCGCCATTGATCGACGTGTGTTTTTCTCCAAGCATGTTTTCCAAAATGTGGAAGATGCTGTCCTTCCCATAAGAGATCAAAAGAGTTCCCTTAAGAGGAGGAGCCACCATGCCCACCATACCCGCAATTTCACCTTTCAACACGAAGTGAGGTTCGATTAAGGGTTTGCCGGGAGTGGCGTCGGTTTGTGCCATTGTTTTAAGTGTCTTAACGACTCCATCCACAAACGCATTGATCAGACGTTTGTCGAAAAGAGGATTTAAAGCTTCGACTTTAGGTGCTGCTGACATTGAATTCTCCTAGCGACTTCTTAAGAAGCTTTTGCTTGAGCAGCAGGGTTGTGTTTTGCCCAAACGCGTTCCATCTTGCCTTTGAGTGTTGCTGAATTAAATGGCTTCACCACATAATCAGAGACTCCGGCTTTGGCAGCTTCAAGAATGTGCTTTTGTTCAGACTCGGCAGTCACAAGCATAAAAGGAACAGACTTAAAACGAGGGTCGGCTTTGCACGCTTTTAAAAGATCGATGCCTTGCATTCCTGGCATATTCCAGTCAGAAATTACAAAGCCATAAGGCTGGCCTGCATCATGAGCGGCCTGGATCATGGGCAGGGCCGTTTTGCCGTCATCGGCTTCCTCGACGTTGGTATAACCTAGCTCATTTAGCACTTTTTTAATGATTTTTCGCATAGTTGCGAAGTCATCAACGACCAAAAACTTCGTATTTGTGGGAAACATAATATCTCCTGAAAAGGTGAAAGCCTGTAAAATCCTCATGCTTATCGGTCTAGTTTTTTAAAACTAGAGTCCAAACCTATTGCGAATTCCTAAAATTGTTGTCAGACTTTATTACAGGTGGTCGTGCTACATTTGGACATGAGTCCTAGGTGGCGTAAAAGGTTTAGACAGAGTTTTTAAAACTAAAAACAATTTAGCGGGAGGGAGCAAGGATGCTCAGAGATGTCCTCATTCAAAAAGGTCTTTCAAACAGAGAGGCAGAAGTTGCTGAACTTGTTTCAAAGGGCTTGTCCAACAAGGAAGTTGCGAATCAGCTTTTTGTTACTGAAAAAACAGTAAAATTTCACCTCACAAACATTTATAAAAAAATGAATGTTAAGTCTCGTGCGCAATTGATTGTATGGTGCTTGCCTCATCTTGGCTTTGTTGAGAGTGAAGTACGCGCTGAAAACAACAATCAAAATGCGGCTGCAGCGACTGCATTCAATAACAATGCAACTCAAACGATCCCAGCAGGATCTGCGACTGTTGCAGGTACAACAACTCTTCCTGGTAGCGGATTGAACCGTGGTGGTAATTCCGATATCGGTATGGGTGGCATCTAAGTCTTATACTAGACTTTAAGGATGTTTTAAGAGCGCGGGGGTGCGGACTTCGGTCCATACTACCTGCGCTTTGTTTTTTTGAAATAAGGAGCAAACACCAATGGCAAACTCCAAACCCGTTTCGTCGTCTCAAGTCATCATGACCCAATTAGTTCTTCCTTCTCATACAAATGCCCTGGGTTCCGTGTTCGGAGGAACGATCATGTCATGGATTGATATTGCTGCCGCGATTGCAGCGCAAAGACATTCCAATAAAGATGTTGTGACGGCGAGTATCGATCGTTTGGATTTTGTGGCTCCGGTTTACAAAGGTTGGGTCGTCAACCTTAAAGCCAGTGTGAATTACACTTCAAGAACTTCCATGGAAATCGGTGTGCGAGTGGATGCTGAAGATCCAAAAACGGGAGAGACATTTCATACTGCTTCCGCTTATAGCACTTTCGTCGCTTTGGGAGCGAATGGCAAACCTATCGAAGTTCCCGGTCTTATCTTAGAAACAGAGACGGACCGACGTCGCTTTGAAGAAGCAAAAAAACGTCGCGAAGTTCGTTTGATGAATAAAACGAGATAATTATTTACAGAGCACTTCGATCCAACGAAGGGCTTCTTCGGCGCGAGCGTTGAGTTTTGCGCCTTCCTCTTTGCCGTGACCTGCTTGGCTGCGCACGGAGAGTTCTTTTTTATCGCAGTCTTTTTCGGTGACTTTCTTTAAAGCGGACAATTCAAAGGCCGGCTCCAAAGTGTAATACAACGTCGATACGTCTTGTTCCTGATCGGTTCCCTCATCAGGATTTTTCTTTTCGTATTCTTTCAAAGCACTTTCAAAGGATTTCTTTAAGTCTTTAAGGTAAGAAGCTTTCTTTGAAAACGTTTTTTCTTTCAGTGCTTTTTGATAAGCACTTTCTGATTCTTTATAGAAATCGTCGACCTTTTTTAGATCCGCATAGGAAATCGAAAAAGCGAGAAGGCTCAAGGCAAAAACTACTGAACGCATGTATCGCCTCGCTTGTCTGCATCTGTGATGTTTTCTTTCATCACAGGAAGAAGTTCTTCTGCAAACTTTTCTTCTGTCTGTCTTACATAAGCATTGGCTTTGATGATTTTATTCTTAACTTCGGCTGCGCTCATGTTGTTATTTAGGCGAAGACGATCAATCAAAGCCTTTGCACCTGCAGGGCCGTCAGGGCCATAAGCCGCAAGTGTTAAATAGCTCAAGGTTTCGCTATTGTTGGCAAACTTTGTCGAGCGTCTTTCAACACTCGGTTTGATGATGTTGTCGCGCACGTGAACGTAATAGCCCATAGAATAGATCAGATTTCTGGCAATGCCATCGCCAGGACGAATCCAGTCACAGTAGTTCTTAGGCGAACCAGGAGATGGTGGAGGCGATTTTAAATCTTCACGAAGAATTTCTTTAAACGGCGTGCACGCGGGATTTGAGCTGTCCATAAGTGACTCAAGAATATGAAAGCCATTGCCCTCCACGAACTTTTTGCCTTTATAGTAACCGGCAATTTCGTTCACGGGATCGGATGTTAGTTGCCCGATACCTTTTCCTCCGGAGTAGGCGAGGTAAAAGTTAAAAGCCGTTTCGTTATTGAACTTCTTAAGAACAATGCGGGGATCAATAGGAACTCTTCCCGTCGACATGCAGCTAATCGCTTGATTGACAGCAAAATGCAAGAAGTCGACCGTCTTTTGATTAAGGCAAGGTGTGCTGGCGCCTGCATTTTCAAACTTCTTTTTGGTATCGCCATCGCAACTATAACCTTGATTGCCGGGCTCACGTTGCAACGAAGCTTCGATGCAGTCTTTTTTTATTTGTTTTACTTTTGTGCCTTGGGCAAGAATGGTTCCCAGGTTGTACAAGTCATTTTTGATTCCTGGAGTGTAGCTGGATGCCTGGCACGTGTTTACGGCAGCCAACGAATTGCGATAGCGAAGAAAGGCCCTAGTTAAAGGATCGCGAGCTGCATCCATGGACTTGTTAATGTCCTGATTTTGTGCGCCCTTTTTTCCGTTTTTATCATTTACGCAAAGATACTGAGCAGAGCTGATCCCCGGAAGAATGAACAAAGTGCTAAAAATAAGAAGCGATAAGAACTGTCTCACCTCGGTCTTATCGGTGAGATCATCCGGAGATTAAGGAAGATCTTTAAAAAATCCAAAACCAAAGTCTGGATCACTCTTAGAAAGTGATCCACCAAATTTATGATATGTGAATTTTATTTTACGACGTAATCTTTCCAACGACTGAGCAAGACGGGCGTGAGCTGCGTATAGCAAACAGTTCCTTCCGTAGCCGTTTCTTTACGAAGGATTTGTGCTTCGCGACCCAAATCAAAAATTTTATACTCTTCAGCGCGCGGGAAGTAGAGCTGAACATCTGTCTGCATTTCGCTCACAGTAGCCGCCATGAGTTTTTTTAATTGCTCCATACCTTGTCCGGTCAAAGCACTGACGAAAACTCTTGGATAGTGTTTCACTCTAAATTGACGTTCTAAAGGCGCGACATCGCACTTGTTATACACATGAATGATCTTTTTATCAGACCAGTTGAATTCTTTAATCAAGGCTTCAACGACTTCCACTTGTCTTTCCATATTTGGAGACGACAAATCAATTACATGAAGCAAAACATCTGCCTCTGATGATTCTTCAAGTGTTGCTTTAAAAGCCTCAATCAACTGAGTTGGAAGTTTACGAATAAATCCAACCGTATCTGTCACGACAGCTGGTGGTCCATCGGGTAAAAAAATCTTGCGAGTTGTTGGATCCAAAGTCGCAAAGACTTGGTTCTTGGTCATCACTTGAGCACCCGTGAGGCGATTCAAAATTGAACTCTTTCCAGAGTTGGTATAACCAATCAATGCAAAGGACGGAATCTCATGGCGTTTTCTGGATTGTCTGTGCTGCGCACGGTTCTGACGAACCCCTTCCAGTTTTTTCTTAATTAAAGCGACTCTTTCACGAATACGACGACGGTCATTTTCAAGAGCGGTTTCACCGGGACCTCGGGTTCCGATACCACCACCTTGACGAGAAAGAGATTCCAGCCATGCGCCGACCATGCGAGGCATTTGATCGAGCAACTGTGCAAGTTCTACTTGAAGTTTTCCTTCAAAGGTTTGAGCTCTTTGCGCAAAAATATCAAGGATCAGCTGATTGCGATCAACCACGCGGGCCTTCACGATTTGCGCTAAGTTTCTTTGTTGAACTCCGGAAAGCTGATGGTCCATGACGACGATATTGGCGCCGCTATCGCGGACCATTTCGGCGACTTCCTCGACCTTGCCCGTTCCGATAAGAGTTGCGGGATTCCATTGCGGCAGCACTTGGATCAAAGAACCAACGACTTCGCCTCCGGCTGCGGAGACAAGCTCTTCGAGTTCCAATAAATTTTCTTTGATTTCGCTGAGAGGTTCGGATTTCAATCCGACACCGATGACAATGGCTCTGTCTTGCTGAGTGACGTGGGCTTGATTAGTCAATTCGAACAATCCTCCCTTACAGACCTAAGGTTAGCACGCTTGAGGCGTGGGTCAAAGTTAAATTTTTGTCGAGATCAGTGATATAAGTCCGCCTGCCAAAATCAAGACGGCCGTGGGAATTCGGGCTTTCAAAATAAGAATGAGTGAGACGATAAATAGTGTCACCCCCATCCACGAGACAACGATAGACTCTCCAAAAGTCCAGATGGTTGAAAGTAGCAATCCCAAAGATCCTGCGACGACGCCAGCAAGAATGGCGCGAAACTTCGGTGAAGAATTGAGCTTTGCATAAAGCGGAATGCTTAAAGCAACAAACAAGAATGCCGGTAAGAAGATTCCTAAAGTTGCGACAACGGCTCCCGGAAGTCCATGCATCAGGTAGCCAATAAAACTGGCGGTTGTAAAGACGGGGCCCGGAGTGAATTGACCGACCGAAATCGCATCAAAAAGCTGCGCCTCTGTGAGCCAGGCGCGATTTTGTACAAACTCGGTTTGCAGAAAACTTAAAAGGACGTATCCACTTCCAAATAACAATGAACCGATTTTAAAAAAGACCCAAAACAAAGATCCCAATTCGTTTTTTTGCAATAGAAAGCGGCCAGTAATGAAAAGAGCCATCAAGCCGCACGTCATAAGAATCAAAACTTCAGAAGATCCCCGAGCTTTCAAATAAACGCTGGCGATGAAAACAAATAGAAGCACGACGTTTTGTTTCTGCGCCCAGAAGTCTTTTTGTAGAACTTCAGTGAACTTTTGAATACGCAAAAAACTTTTAAAGAATCTTTCAAAAGCAAAGACGATCACAGCCAAAACCACGGCCTTTGCGCCTAAAAGAAAATCATGGACCGCAGGAAGGCTCGCGTACTGCGTATAAAAATAAGCAACTACAGTAACAATCAAAAAAGCGGGGAGGATAAAACTTATGCCTGCCAGCCAAAATCCCCACCATCCGGCTTGTTGGTAGCCAATGTGAATTGCAAGCTCTGTCGAGTTCGGACCCGGGATAATATTTGTGAGCGCAATAAGATCTAAGAATTTTTCGCGGGAAAGCCATTTACGACGATGAACGAATTCCTCTTCCATCATGGCGATGTGAGCTGCGGGGCCACCGAATGAAGTAGCCCCCAGCTTAAGAAACAACCAGATTAAATTAACCACGAGCTTTCAGAACATCTTTGATGAACTGAGCTTCAAGAGCCGTGAATACAACAGAGTTCACGATGCCATCTACAGTCGTTGTTCTTTGTAGAACGTTGGCTGATCTGCGTACACCCATCAAGAAAGGTCCAATCACCTCCACTTTGCCAATTTGTTGGATCAACTTGTAAGTGATGTTGGAAGATTCCAAGTTCGGGAACACAAGAACGTTGGCGCCGCCTTTAAGTTCTGAGAATGGGAAAAGTCTTTCCATGATCTCAGGATTCACAGCCGTGTCCGCTTGCATGTCACCATCAACGATAAGACCCGGGCGCAATTTTTTAACGATCTCTGCGGCACGTTTCATCTTCGCTGGAGTTTCACCGTCACCGCTGAAGTTTGAATAGCTGAGCATCGCAACACGCGGTTGAATGCCGAAGTACTCAACGATCTTCGCCGCTTGCAAAGCAATTTGCGCACATTGTTCTGCTGTCGGGTTGAAGTTCACAGTCGTGTCTGAAAGAACCAAGAACTTGTCTTCAAGTAGAATGAAGTTCAAACCTGCGGGAACGCCATTTTGATAAATACCAATTGTTTGCAGGATTGGGCGAACGGCATCCGCATAATTGATGGAAGAGCCCGTCACCATTTCATCGCCGCAAAGTAATTCGGCTCTGCCATGAGGCGTTCCGCCTCACGCAAGTTCACACCTTTACGTTGGCGTAAAGCATAGAGTTTCTCAACGAATGAATAGTACTTCGGATAGCTTGAAGGATGAATGATAGGAACATCCTTCAACATCGGAATATCCAAGGCATTGATTTTTTCTTTTACGCGTTCCGGATAGCCAAGCAAAATTGGTTGGCAGATTCTTTCTTCAACCAAAGTCGCAAGAGCTTTCAAGATTTTCGTGCTAGTTCCCTCTGGGAAAACAATTCTCGGAAGTTCGCCACCGTTGGCTGCTGCATTTTGATGAACGCGGTTGATCGCTGAACGGATGAAAACTTTTGAAGGTCCTTGAAGAGCTTCCAAAGTGTCGCGGTAAGAATCCCAGTCTTCAATTTTTTTCGTCGCAACACCTGAATCCATCGCCGCTTTCGCAACTGCCGGAGCTACCCACATCAATACACGTGTGTCGAATGGTTTTGGAATCAAATACTCGCGACCAAATTTAAAGCTCTTACCACCGTAAGTCGCAGAAACTTTTTCTGGAACGTCTTCACGAGCGAGTTTTGCCAAAGCGTGAACAGCCGCTAGTTTCATCTCTTCGTTGATTTGTGTTGAACGCGTGTCCAAAGCACCACGGAAGATAGAAGGGAAGCCCAAAACGTTATTCACTTGGTTTGGATAATCTGAACGGCCTGTCGCGATGATGGCATCCGGACGAGCTGCACGCGCTTTATCCGGCGTGATCTCTGGCTCAGGATTTGCCATCGCAAAGATGATTGGATCTTTGGACATGTCTTTAAGCATTTCAGGAGTCAAAGCTCCCGCAACAGAAAGACCGACGAAAACGTCAGCACCTTTTAAAGCCTCAGTCAAAGTGCGCGCTTCCGTTTCAGCCGCGAAGAACTCTTTGTATTTGTTCATACCCGCTGTGCGGCCTTTGTAGATCACACCTTGAGAGTCACACATGATGATGTTTTCACGACGTGCACCCAAAGCGATAAAGATTTTTGCGCAAGAGTTTGCAGAAGCTCCGGCACCGTTTACAACGATGCGCACGTTTTCCATTTTACGATTCGTGATCGCGCAGGCATTAAGCAAAGCTGCGCCAGATACGATTGCAGTTCCGTGTTGGTCATCATGGAAAACCGGAATGTTCATTTCTTTTTTCAAACGCTCTTCGATTTCAAAACACTCTGGCGCTTTGATATCTTCAAGATTGATTCCACCGAATGTAGGTTCAAGAACGCGAACCGCATTACAGAATGTATCAACGTCATTCGTCGCGACTTCGATATCGAAAACATCAATGCCTGCGAATTGTTTAAAAAGAATTCCTTTTCCTTCCATCACGGGCTTACCCGCAGCTGGACCGATATTGCCAAGACCCAAAACGGCCGTTCCGTTAGAGATCACGGCAACAAGATTTCCTTTGGCCGTGTAGTCGTAAACTTTGGAAGGATCTTTTGCGATGGCCTTACAAGGAGCTGCCACACCTGGAGAGTAAGCAAGAGAAAGGTCTTTCTCAGTCGCGCAAGGCTTCGAAGAAATAACTTCGATTTTTCCTGGTTTGCCTTGTTGGTGGTAAAGCAGAGCTTCTTGATCAAGGTTGCTAATGCCAGTTTTGGTTTCAGTTTTCGTATCCAAGGAGGCTCCTTTGTTGTGCCTTTGCTAGCTGTTAAACGAGGCTCTCGATAAGAGAATTTTATCAACCCATTTCAAGGGGTTAGCGAAAGCCTTGCGACAAGTGCCATTACTCTACAAGAGGGGGCAAGAGAGGGTCAATGTATCGAGACTTTGGCGCAGGGGGTAAGTTCAGAGGAAGTCTCTGAGAAGGCTGCGCTAAAAATGAAAAAGCCTCCGTTAGTGTTTCGGCCCGCAAAGAGCGACACTTTCTCAAGTTTAGAGTTCTGCCTCTATAAAAGGCATTCTTTCTCAAGACAGATAAGGGTTTGAGCTTGCTGAAGACTAAGACGCGCACTGCGTCAGGTCTAGGCTGCTCACATTTCCCACTCTTTATATTTGGTGGAATGACCGAAAAGACATATGATTTTAATGGCTTATACAACTAAGGAGACGCGCATGAAATCACCACGTGATGTGGTTCTTGTTGAAGGTGTTCGCACACCATTTGCAAAAGCGGGAACAAAACTTAAAAAAGTTCATCCTGCGGAACTCGGAAAAACAGCTCTTAAACAACTCATCGCTCAGACAAATTTGGATGTGAACAGTGTTGATGAAGTGATCATCGGTAACACAGGCAATCCTCCTGATGCAGTGAATATTTCGCGCGTTGTTGCTTTGAATGCAGGCATTCCTTTGAAAACTTCTGCATACACTGTGCACAGAAACTGTGCTTCGGCGTTGGAGTCCATCTCTAACGGTTACGAAAAAATCAAATCCGGAACAATGGATGTTGTTCTTGCCGGTGGTACAGAGAGCATGTCACAAATGCCAACTCTTCCGCCGAAAAAGTTCCAAGATATTTACAACAATCTTTTTGCAGCGAAAGGTCCGAAGCAAGCCTTGCCGTTGTTGTGGCAGCTTTTTAAAGCGGACGTGAATCAAATCAAAGCTCTTCTTCAAGGCAATATGAAGGATGATTACTTCCCGCAAATTTCTGTGATGTTGGGACTGACGGATCCTTTTGTTGGAATCAACATGGGACAAACAGCAGAGATCTTGGCGAAAGAGTGGGGTCTTTCTCGCGAGATGCAAGATAAGTTCGCTCTTCGCTCGCATCACTTGGCTGCCAAGGCGATGAAAGAAGGTCGTATGAAGGAAGAGTCCACACCTGTGTACTTGGCTCCTGAATACAAAGAAGTGATCGCGGATGACGTAGGTCCTCGTGACAATCAAACGATGGAAGCTTTGCAAAAACTAAAACCATTCTTTGATAAAGCCACAGGTTCTATCACGGCGGGGAATTCGTGCCCTATCACGGATGGTGCTGCGATGGTGCTTTTGATGTCTCGTGAAAAAGCAGATTCACTTGGTTACAAACCACTTGCTAGAATTCGTTCTTACGCGTTTGCGGGTCTTGAGCCTGAGCGTATGGGACTTGGTCCTGCATACTCAACTCCAGTAGCGCTAAAGCGCGCGGGTCTTTCTTTGAAAGACATGGGCCTTGTTGAGTTGAACGAAGCTTTTGCAGCTCAAGTGATGGCCTGCCAAAGAGCTTTGAACTCGGACAAATTCGCTCAAGAAAAATTGGGCTTGTCTGCAAAAGTGGGCGAGATCAGCGATGACATCTTGAACGTCAACGGGGGAGCGATCGCATTGGGTCACCCGGTAGGCGCAACAGGAACACGCATTGTTCTTACATTGGCAAAAGAAATGAAACGCAGAAATGTTCAATTCGGTCTATCGACACTTTGTATTGGTGGCGGTCAGGGTGGATCTATGATTCTTGAGAACGAGGGATAAAAAAAGCCCTCGTTGCCGTAGCCAAGAGGACAGAGCCTAGCTCTTCCCTCACTGGCTTCGGACAGTCCTCGCGGACGCGGTCCCGTTGGGACCTGCTGCTGTGGAACTTGCCATTGAGTGAAGAGCTAGGCTCTGTCCTCTTGGCTACGGAAGAGGTTCTTTTGCATCTTCCTAAGAATGTGTTTGGTGCGTTTTGGTTGTAGTAGTTCGTTTTTTGATTTTGCAACTTAGGAGTTTTTCAAAATGTCTATTCAAGAAAGTATTAAAATTGTTCCTCAAGGTGAGATCGCAGTTGTTGAGTTTGATCTTGTCGGGGAGAAAGTAAATAAATTTTCGACTCCAGTGATGATGAGACTTCAAGAAGTTCTTGGTGAGCTTAAGAAGTCTTCTTATAAAGCTGTGATCTTTAAATCTAACAAACCAAAAATCTTTATTGCTGGTGCCGATATCGAAGAGATCAAAGGCATGACCACGAAAGAGCAGTTCGATGCTGCCGTTAAAGGCGGTCAAGATGTGATGAACATGGTGGAAGATCTTCCAATGCCGACAATCGCTGCTGTGAATGGCGCTTGTATGGGTGGTGGTTGTGAGTTCATCTTGGCTTGTGATTATCGTATTGCTTCTGAAGACAATTCGACAAAGATTGGTCTTCCGGAAATTCAGTTGGGTATCTTGCCAGGTTTTGGCGGAACTCAGCGTATGCCTCGCGTTCTTGGTTTGCAAGCCTCTTTGGATATCATCCTGGCTGGTAAATCAGTAAATGCAAAAAAAGCATTGAAGATCGGTCTTGTTGATAAAATGGTTCACCCGAACTTGCTTGATGAGCAAGCGGTGAAGTGGGCGAAAGAGATTATCGCAGGCGGCGGTAAAAAACGTCGTAAAAAGTTTGAAGCCAAAGGTGCGATGAACAAAGTTCTTGAGAGTGCTTTGGGTCGCGGCATTGTTTTCAAAAAAGCGCGCGAAGGTGTGATGAAAGCGACGAAGGGTCACTATCCCGCTCCTTTGAAAGCTCTTGAAGTCATTCAAAAAACTTACGGCATGTCTGATCGCGATGCGGGAATGCGCATTGAGCGTGAAGGTTTCTGTGAGTTGGGCGTGACTGAGATCTCTAAAAACTTGATTCATGTTTACTATCTGACAGAGATGGTGAAAAAACAAAATGGTGTTCCGGGCGTTGATGTAAAACCAAAAGAAGTCAAAGCCATCGGTATCTTGGGAGCGGGAACAATGGGTGGTGGTATCGCCTATGTTGCTGCTGACAAAGGCATTCAAGTACGCATGAAAGACTTAAACCAAGAAGCTTTGGGTAAAGGTCTTAAGCATGCCAGCGATCTTTGGATGAAGCTTCTTAAGCGTAAATCCATCGATAAATATCAATTCCAACAAAAGATGGATGCTGTTTCTGTAACGACTGACTATTCAGGTTTTAAAAATCTAGATGTTGTTGTTGAAGCCATTGTCGAAGACATGGGTATCAAACAAAAAGTCATCGGGGAGTGTGCTGGTCAAATGCGCCCAGACGCGATCATCGCAACGAATACAAGTTCGTTGTCTGTGACAGAGATGTCTAAAGGGCATCCTCGTCCAGAATACTTTGCGGGAATGCACTTCTTCAACCCAGTGAACAAGATGCCTCTTGTTGAAGTTATTCGCGGCGAAAAAACGTCTGACGAAACAATTTCAACAATCTACGAATTGTCTAAGAAGATGGGCAAAATGCCTGTCGTTGTTAAAGACGGTCCGGGCTTCTTGGTGAATCGTTTGCTCATGCCATACATGGCAGAAGCCGCGTTCTTGATGCAAGAAGGAATGAGCATTGAAGTGGTTGATAAGGCCTACGTGCAAGATTTCGGTATGCCAATGGGACCTTTCGAGCTTATGGACGAAGTCGGTCTTGATGTGTGCTTGAAAGTTCTTAAGATCTTTAAGAAAGCTTTCGGAGACCGCATTGAAGTCGCTCCTTGTATGGAAGCTCTTGAAAAGTCAGGAAGACTTGGTCGTAAAAACGGAAAAGGTTTTTACCACTACTCTGAAGACGGCAAGCGCGGTGACGTAGATCAATCTATTTACGCAGCTCTTGGCTTGGGACAACCAACAAATCCATACGATACAAAAGAGTGCATCGAGCGCGGTGTGTTTGCGATGGTGAACGAGGTGTCTTTGGCATTGATCGAAGACCGCATCGTAGAAACTCCAAATGAAGTAGACCTTGCGATGATCATGGGTACGGGATTCCCTCCATTCCGCGGTGGTTTGATGAAGTACACTGACTCCGTTGGTACACAATACGTGGCCGATCAGTTGGCAATGTACGCTTCAAGTCGTAAAGCTTCTCGTTTGAAACCATCAACGCCGTTAACAAACATGGCGAAATCAAACAGCAAGTTTTATAAATAATCAGTTCTAAAATTTAGAATAAGTGAAAGAGCCAACTGAAGAAGTTGGCTCTTTTTTTATGTTGTAATCTTGGGGCTCTCTAGTGTCCAGTCGATGTTCGGACATGAAAGACGCTTTCGAAACTCGCTGTTTGAAATACCATTTTGCGACTGATGACTCCCTTTGCAAGAGGGGAGGTCATGGAGGTTCGTATGAAAGAACAGAAATTAAAACGTGGTATTTTGTGTTTGTATGCGGTGATCTTGGTTCAAGTCGGAATGGGTGTTTATACTTTATGGGCGACTGTAAACGCTTATATTAGCGTAAACAAGATCCTATCTGAAAATCCTGAATTGAATCTGCCATCATTTGGTTATGGAGCAATCAGCGGTTCGATTATCTGTTCGGTGCTGATGATCGTCCTAACTTACTATGTAATTAAGGATCTCAAACAGAAAAAGACATGGGCATGGGTGGGAGCGCTGGTAGTACTTTTATTCTCAGCTCCAAGTTTTGCTCTTCCAGCGTCGATCATCGGTTTGATCAGTTTGCTAGATGAAGAAGTTCGAAATGACTTCATCGCGGATTTACAAAAAGCAATTTAATATTTTTAAGCCCACAGCAACGTGGGCTTTTTTGTTTCTAATTTGGAAACAACTGAACAAAGCGCTGCGGCGGAATTCTTTCTCAAATAGCTTTTCGGTATAGTTCTTTTATAATTACTCCAGAGCAGAACTGGAGTTGTTCATGATAAAAAATTGGATCGTTCTTGTCGTTTTATCGCTGACTATGATTTCTTGCGCGTCTCTCACCAAACAAGGGCAAGAGGCTTTGGAAGAGGGGAAATACGAAAAAGCTCTGTCCTTGTTCGAGCAAGCCTATAAAAACAACTCCAATGATCCTGATGCGAGGGAAGGTCTTCGCAAAGCGCAACAGATGTGGCTTGAGCGCAAGCTTATTGATGTACGCTTACTTCGTTTAGGAAGTAATTTTGGGGATAGTGAATCATTGCTTCTTAATATCATCCACAACGAAAATCAGTGGCAGGTTTTCCCGACGGGAGCGGCTTTTGCAACTCAGACTGAAGAGATCAAACTCTTCGCGGAGCGAGTAGAGAAGCGAATCGACGAGTATCTGCAAAAATCAAATCCACTTGCGGCTCAGTATGAATTTAATCGCAATAACTTTATTCTTGAAAAAGCTCTGGCTCACAATACGGCGGTTATAAAAAACGACATTTATGTACGTGGTAAACAATTTTGCCAAGCGATGCAGAAATCTTTGAAAGCAGATGAATACTATACAGGACAATGGCTGCAAAAGACTTGCATGGTTTGGAAAATCCCAGTGAAAGTTCCGAAGCTCAAAAACTCGGTGGCTCTTTTTAAGGACGTCAAGGTCAAGACAGTCGTTCAAGGAATGACCCCTGAACTGAGTGGAATTTTAGACGACAATGTAAAGAAAGCTTTTATGGAGTCCAAATGGCACGATCCTGAGGGAAAAGTGACTTTGGATTTAAATGTTGACGGCAAGTTCACTTCCGAGAAGTTTGAAACGGATGTGCAAAGAGCTAAAACTTACTATGTACAAATCCCGTATAAGGAAACATCCAAAAGAATTAAAGAACCAAAAAAAGATTCAAATGTCTTTAGCTTGATGTCTTTGTTGTTGGGTTCATCATCGAATGAAGAAGTTTACGATAACGGAGATGGAACCGAGACTGTGATCACGACGAAGTACCGCTCTGAAGAACGAGTTCACAGATACAATGCCGTAGAAATGAAATCGCTCAAAACTCTTCGCGGAAAACTACAAGCAGGTCTTGATAAGCAAAGCTTCGTCGTGGATCTCAACGAACGCTATTCGTTTTTAGAAGACCGTCACTCTGAAAACTTCCCTGACGTGGGGCTAAAGCCAACGAATCCCGTTTTCATTACGGACGCCCAATGGGTACAAACTATGAGTCAGGGGCTTATTAATGATCTTACAAGAAAACTGCAAAGCAGTTGGGTGGATCGTTTTTGCGCGCCAGAACCGAACAAAGAATCTTTGAGTGAAAGAGAAGACGCCTATCGCTGTGGTTATCAAGTCAGTGTGATGGCTCCAGAAAAGCTTCGTCAGTTTTATCTTAAAACGTGGCAGATTAAGTACGAGGACTGGCTTGATCTGATCAATGGAAATAAATCTTAAACAAAAAAAAGCCAACCCACTGAGGTTGGCTTTTTCGTTATGTAAGGCCGAGGTCTTATTTCAACTTCAACTGAATTTTACAAATGTCATAAGATTGATTAATCACTGTGTAGTATCCACTTTCGTTGAAAGTGAGACCCGAGTACAAGCGAATACGGCGTTGATCTGGATAAACAATTTCCCCCATGCCGTCGCAAGAGCCATCAGTCACTTGAATGCCGACTTCTTTACCTGCTGGAATTTTCAAATTCACAGTAATGGCCATGCCGTACATCATCGCTTTATCGCAGCCTTTTTGAAGCTCCTCAAGTGAGCACTCGCCATCATAAGGACCTTTGGGAGCTTGTTTAGTCAGGACATCGACTGCACTGCGTGCTTGAAGGCTTAGCATATTGTCAGGAACGTCAGATTGATTGCCGGCCATTGCCGCTGTTGTTGAACCAAGAACCGCCGCCAACACCACTAAAGACATAATTTGCTTTTTCATAAAAACTCCTTTGAATGATTTTGCTAACATCAGCGTTAGCGTTTCGCAGAGTTAATAAAGCAACCGCGGTGCCACGTTTTTCAGACGTAAAAACACCTTAAAATCGATTGGAAAAGTGCCTTGTCGAGATCCCGGCAGAGGGGCCTGCCGGCGCATCGGCAGGTGCTGAAAGAGCGGCAGGGAAATTAAAATTTAAAACGGTTGATATTCAAATGCGCCGGGATAGTTTTGCCAAACATTCCACTGACAAGCGTGCGAGCCCCATTAAAACTCAAACCCATTCCATGTCCAGAGCAGCCTGCCATCACATGAATGTTCTCGTTCTGGGGCAAGGCGCCCAACATCATCTGACCATCCGGAGAAAATCCCATAATGCCAGACCATTGATGCGCGATCTTGGCTTGAGGTCCATATTTGAAATGACCTTTCACAAAATCGTACAAGGCTGTTTGAATTAAATCTGTTGTCGCATCCTCGTGAGTATTTTCTTGTTCGATGGCGAGATTTCTAAAACCACCAATCAACAAATGTCCGGTCGGAAGTTGTCTAAAATAACAAAGATGTTTCGTGAGATAACAAGGGCCTTTGACGAAAGCAGGCAACGGCTCTGTAAGAAGAATCTGTCCTCGGCCGGGTTTAATGATAGAATTAAATTTCTCAAGCACCAAAGGAAGATAAGCATTCAAAGTGATAACGACTTGAGCGCTTTCAAAAATTCCTTTTGAAGTGCGAATCACCGGTGTAGATGAAGATTTATCAATCGCTAAAACTTCATGTTCTTCATAAATATCAACATTCAGTTTCGCACGCATCTTTTGCAGAAGCTTGATCGGATGAATGTAGCCGTCACCAGTGTATTGAATACCGCCTTCAAAACCCGTAACCCCGTAGTCCTTTTCCATCTCTTGCGGGCCGACTTCATAAACGTCAATACCAGATTCGCGCATGACAGCCGCAATGTTTTTGTATTTCTCCCAATGAGTTTCACTAGGAGCAACGGTGCAAGAACCCGTGTGACGGAAATCCACCTCATCCCAGGCGTCTTCAATGATATGCTTAAGAAGAAGCTCACGGTTCTCTTCAGAAAATTTCCAAATCTCGACGGCTTTAGAAAGACCGAATTGTTCTTTAAGCTTGATAAAATGTTCCGTGGATCCGCAAGTCACAAAGCCCGCATTGCGGCCGCTGGCACCAAAGCCCACGCGGTGTTTTTCAAGAATTGCGATTTTTAATTTCGGATTTTCTTTTTGCAGCCAGTACGTCGTCGAAAGTCCCGCAATCCCACCACCAATAATCACAATATCGTATTTCGAAGTTTTAGCAGTGGGGGCGTTAGAGACTTTTTCTTGGAGCCAATAAGACATGCTCATGAGTTGTCCTTAAAGATACTTGATCATTTCTTCAGCCGTGCAACGACAAGGTTTTCCATCGCGCACACATTCATAGTCGATATCAATCCAATACTCTGGATGAGTCGTCACACTTTGAAAGCCAAATTTAGTAAGATAACGAATCGAAGAATTATTCGGAGACTCTTTCCATGCGTGAGTCACAATGGCTAAAGTTCCTAATTTTTTAAAACATTCAATGGCGGCCTCAGAAAGTTTTGGTCCCCAGCCGCTACCTTGCGCTTCAGGTGCTAAGAACAGACTTTGAAAATAGCCTACTTTTTCAAGAGGCACATTCCACAAATCAGGACGAAGTTTTGAGCCTTTGCCTTTGCTCCAAGCGCCTGGCGGGTAGGCCAAGCGGAAGCCTTGAATGCCTTTATCGTCCACCAAAACAAAAGAGCACATCACGTCGCCCACAAGGGCCTTTCGATAACACTCTTGCAGTTCTTCAAGATTAAAATAATTCAAACCAATCGTACGATCGGTGAATGTTTTCACTTGAGGAAGGTCAGATAATTCTAGAGGACGAATGTGCATAGGCCCATAAACTCACATTCAGAAATTCTGGTCAAGATCATATCGGCATCTCGTCATAACCCGCTCCACGGCCGACTCTTAGGGAAAATTTATGATGAGATTCGTTCCAGATGGCGTGGATATCAATAGGATGGCAGCAGACGTCGCAATCCCAAATAAATTCCTGATCAGCTCCATCCTCAAGATGAATGGTGATTCCGAATTTTTCGCGGCAGAAGGGGCATTGAACTTTGTATTCCATAAAGGCCTTCTTTGTTAGACCACCTTTATTTTCATAGAGGCGGCCCACTTTCAAAAGACCTTGTGCCGAAATACAGGTTCTTTTCTAGACGTCTTTACCTAGAGCGTTTGTGAGAACCTTATGAGTAAAAAAGAACAGAACCGCAGGAATCAGACTTAAGCCTGCAAGAAGCAGGAAAAACTCATCTTTGGCGATTCTCTCATAGTAACTTCCGATGTAACCTGCGATATAGTTTCCAAAGAACGTCGCAAGGAACCACACACCCATCATCATCGAAACAATCTTCGCTGGAGAAACTTTCGTCACCAAGGAAAGACCAATCGGAGAAATGTAAAGCTCACCCAACGTCAGCAAGAATGTAGATCCCAAAAGCCACATCACATTGCCTTTACCAGCACCCACAGCTTGCGCCGCAAGATACATGATAACTAATGCCACAGCACCAAGAACACAGCCAATAGCCATCTTAGTCACAGTGCCGGGAGCTTTATTGCTACGCGCTCTCCAAGCCCAATAACGATCTAAAAGAGGAGCAAAGAAGACAATCACAAGAGGATTGAAAGACTGATACCACGTCGAAGGAATTTCAAAACCGAAGAAGTTCCAATCGGTACTTTGATCAGACCACAATTGCAGAGTGTTGCCTTGTTGTTCGTAAACACCCCAGAAGAAAATCGTGACCATACACAAGAAGGTCAATGCAATCGTGCGAGCCCATTCTTCTTTCGTCATCGGTTGTTGAGCTTTGGCTTCAACTTCTTTGATCGATTGTTTCTGCTCTGTTTGCGGAAGATGTTTTCCACCGAAGTGATAAATCACCAAAGACACAAGCATGCCGACGCCCGCCGCACCAAAGCCCCAGTGCCATCCCACTCTTTGTCCCAAAGTTCCGCAGATTAACGGAGACAAGATCGCGCCTAGGTTGATACCCATATAGAAAATCGTATAGGCACCGTCACGGCGAGGATCGTTCTCGGCATAAAGACCACCGACTTGAGTTGAAATATTTGGTTTAAAGAAACCATTACCCAAAATCAGGAACAATAAAGCCGGGAAGAACATGCTTTCTACGGCCATCAAAAAGTGACCGATCGCCATTAAGACACCGCCGACATAAACGGAACGTCTTTGCCCGATAAAACGGTCGGCAATAATGCCTCCGAAGAACGGAGTAAAATAAACAAAGCCCGTGTAAAGCCCGTAAATCTGAGAAGACAGAGCCTGGTGGGAGAGCTCTCCATAGAAGGACTCTAGAACGCTTTTGATCGTCGCATATCCAAAGACCTCTTTGCCGGCATCGGCCTGCTGGAAAAGGTGCTGGATCATGTAAAGTACGAGAAGAACC
>NZ_CAMLDV010000056.1 GCF_946478835.1 uncultured Bdellovibrio sp.
GTATCTGAACTTTCGCTGGGGGATCAACAATTGGAATTTATCGAAGAAGTTGAAGAGACATCAGGTCCCATCACAGCGTCAGCTCCGATTTCGATCCCAGCAATGCTTTGTGATGACAAACTTCTTGAAGAGATCAACGCCATCCCAGACAAAATGGGATTTAAAATCGGTGACGTGGCAGAGATCTTGGGAATCAAACAATACGTTCTTCGCTACTGGGAAACCGAGTTTGAAATCCTTCGTCCGAAAAAAGCTTCCAACAATCAACGTATGTACACACGTAAGGATGTTGAGAATGCTCTTTTGATTCGTAAGCTTTTGCACCGCGATCGTTTTTCGATTGAAGGCGCAAGAAACGCGATGAAAGAACTAAAAGCCCATGTCCGCAAAGAAAAAGACATGAGCCAGGTTTACCACAAGCTAGAAAACCTCAACGAAAGAGTTGAAGACCTTATTCTAGATATCCGCAAAGTTCGTCAGATTTTTAAATAAAGCGATCTCCCGAAAGGGAGACCGCTGGTTCTTTAGTTCAAATGTTGGCTGTCAATTCTATAGCCGCGAATTCGAATCGTACCGCCAAAACCAATTTTAGGATTAAAAATCTCTTCAGAGTGTCTTTGTAAGACTTCACCTTTCCAGTTTACTTTGTCGACGCCCGTTCTGAATTTTCTAGGCATTTGGATATCGTTTTTAAGGTGTAAGATGGGCAGGTTCTGATTCTTTTTAAAGATTTCACAACCAGGTTGATTTTCAATTCTCACTGTCAAACTGTCACCATTGCCTTCACGTTGGAAGTATCTTAGTGGACAAATCACGTCTGTGAACTTTGTTTCATTTTTTTCGTAAGTCGCCACTGTGAACTTCAAAGTGAGCCCTTCATAGATCTCTTTAAACTGTCCCACAGGACGTTCGACTTTTCTCATGCGGGAAAGACTTGAAGAATATTCCGTTGTCACCGTGAATTGATCTTCGTAGCGAGCGCATGTTCTCACTTCTTCGCATACGTTTTCGCGAGGGCAAACGGCGATTTCAGGTCCTGCGGATCTATTCACACAAGTGCCGGGAATCCAGTGGCATGAAGATTTGGTTGTGCTTTCAATACACACGTTGTTGGAAATCTTTGTTGTTTTTGGTTTTTCAAGTTCGCGCTCTTCGACATTCAAATAACTTGGCGAAATCTCTAAGAGGTCGCCCGGTTGAATGGTCAATCCTGTTTCAATGGAAGCGTCATTGTTGAACAAAGAAGGGCGATTGAAGCCTTGGTCCGCGACTTCCGCAGACGCTTCGCCGATAACAACAGAACGGTCGTTCAGAGGTTGCAGGCGCGTTGTGCTCCGGAAAACACGGCTTCCCAAAGTGTTTTCCGTTTTTTCGAAACTAAATGAAAGATTTTGTTGGAAGTCGCGGTAGTCGCGGTTGAAGGTAACGCATGCCATGGCTCCCGAGCATTCTAACTCCACTTTTTTCACATCAGGAACTTTAACAAAGAAAAGCTCCATCGCTTGATCCACAGCGAATTGCAATTGCTGGTCGTAGTTGCCGCGGATATCTACACTCAAGGTCTGGTTGCGCATGATCTTTTCTGTATAGTAGCGGGCATCGACCGAAGCAATGCCTTTATAATTCGCCTTAAAGTGAATTTCTAATTCATCGTAGATGCGGCGTTTGTCAAACGTCACCGTCACTTTAGAAGTTAAATAAGGAACCATCGTTTGGTAGTCGGCACGCAGATCCACGGTGTTGTTATAAAGGGCACTTTGCAAAATATATTGAGCCATGCTTTTGCTTGTTCGTAATGCCACGGTGAAAGGCTTCGTTAAGTCACAGTAGTCAGAAACAGCAAGGTCTTTTGGCGTGACATCGAACTCACGATCAACAACCTTGATTGAAAATGCCTTAGGGCATCCCGGAAGCAAGGCGACTTTGTTGCGACTGCGAGAAGAGAGCTCAGTTCTAAGATCATCCGTTTTTTTAATTAAATAACTTTCGGGCACATTGATAAGATCTTGTCCTTTAGGACCGGGGATTTTGTTTTCAAGGCCGGAAACCATTGTGACATGAAATGGGATGCTCACCGTGCCATCTTCATTTTCAAGAATAGAAACGCGCGCGCCATCAGCGGTGGAAAACGCATAAACCTTGGGGGCAATAAAAACGAAATCTCCGTACTCTTTTTGATCTAAGGTAAATAACTGGGCATTGTAGCGAGGATCGACGGGAAAAGATGTGAGCGTTGTTAGCTGCGCTTCTTGTTTGAGGCGCTTTAAAGCCTCATCAGTCACTTCTTGAGTGGTGACGGTCAGACCTGTTTTTTCATCAACGATGGTCTTCGCAGTTTTATATTCAGTTTCAGCGACTGGTTTAGGTGCGATCGGTGAGGGAGTTAGCGGTTTATGACCGGAATTGTCTTTCTGACAGGCCATCAGGACTGCACAGGCAAGAAGGGGAAGAAGTCGTTTTTTGTAGTTCATTGGAACCTCCGATTTTAGTTATGAAACCGGATATTTCAATGTTAGTGCCGCGCTGTATTCGAATATATTGCTTTATGGACGGTATCCGGACGGATCTGTCTTAAATCTTGGAAACTGAATTCGCCCAATCCAGAATTGCTCCGACACGCTCGCCAAGGAGGGACTTGGCATTTTTATAGTTCACCCAACGGTATTCTTGGTGTTCCGCACGGCCCAATTCTTCGTTGATTCCTAAGATGACGCTCTTGGTTTTAACTTCGCCAATATAATACCGGGCCACCTTTCCTTGGCTGTAAGGGGGAGTTTCTTTGTAGACTTCACCGAAGGGAAATTGCACTTTTTCAATTCCTGTTTCTTCCTGAAGTTCGCGCTTGGCTGCAGCAAAAGGATCTTCGTTTTTTTCAACTTCGCCTTTCGGAAAATCCCAGTAATTGTAAGAACGCAGAAGTAAAAATAAAATCTCGTGGTTTTCCCTGAAGACGGGAACAATTCCTGCGGAAAAACGTTTGGAAGGTGTATTCATGCATCAAGAATTAACATGATGTGCTGCCACTTGCGTAGAGAAAGTATCGTTTAATAAAATAAACAAAGATACCGTCTGCGCGTGGCTCAGCTTGGTAGAGCACTTGCTTGGGGTGCAAGAGGTCGCTGGTTCAAATCCAGTCGCGCAGACCATTCTTCTTATTCCTAAATATTGTAGTGTAGACAATGTGATAGATCACTGCCTATGCTTGTTCTATGAAAAAATCTTTTCTCTTTTTTGTGTTATCTCAGTTTGTCGCTATCTCTACATTTGCGTCCATCAAAGTAGCCATCACGGTCGATGATCTTCCAACGCATCAAGATTTGCCACCAGGAGTCACTCGCGAAATGATCGCAAAGAAAATGACCCAAGTTCTTCTTAAGCACAAAATCCCCGAAGTCTATGGCTTCATTAACGCCGGTAAGGTTGAAAAGAAAAATGAGTCCAAAGAAGTTTTAAAAATTTGGAAAAAAGCGGGATATCCCTTTGGCAATCACACGTATCTTCATGAAGACATCAACAAAGTCTCTCTTGAAGACTACAAGAAATCTATCGAGCTTAATGAGCCCATGTTGAAAAAGTTGAGTGGCAAATCAAACTGGAAATTTTTCCGATATCCTTATCTGCGTGAAGGGGAGACTCTTGAAACGAGAAGTGCGATTCGCAGTTTCTTGAACGAGCGTGGCTATCAAATAGCGCAAGTGACAATTGATTTTGAAGACTGGAGCTGGAACGGGCCTTACTCTCGTTGTGTGGCAAAGCAGGATCAAGAATCCATTGCATGGTTAGAACAGACGTACATCAAAAATGCGACGGACATGTTGGATCGTGCAGAAGTTCTTTCTCAGTCTCTCTTTAAGCGCAGCATTCCTCATGTACTTCTTCTGCATATCGGCGCATTTGATGCAGAGATGATCGAGAAGCTTATTACGGAGTATAAGAAAAAAGGCGTGGAATTTATTCCGCTTTCTGAAGCGCAGAAAGATGAAGTGTATTCTTTAGATCCTGCTTCTCCTGCGAAAAGAGGCTCTGAACTCACATATCAGTTCATGAATGCGCGCAATTTAAAGTTAGCAGATGTAGGGTTAAAAAAATACGAAGACTATCCTGAAGAAAAACTACAAAAAATTTGTCAGTAGGATTTTATGAATCTGATTTTGCGTGAGCTTACAAAGCAGGACGAAGCGGCTTTCCTAAGGGGAGTGGAAGATTGGAAAGGTGAAGATCTCACTTGGTACACTTTTGAGTGGAAGCCGGGGATGTCTCACGAAGAGCATTTGCAAATTTTAGAAAACGCTAAGGACGCGAATAAGATTCCTCCAAATAGAGTGCCGTCATCCATGCTCTACGCATTTGTGGGTGGTGAAATCGTGGGACGTTTGAATATTCGTCACAGTTTGAATGCGTATCTTCTAGAAAGGGGCGGGCATGTTGGTTATGCCGTGAGTCCTCGTCACCGCCAAAAAGGATATGCGAGTGAAATATTCCGTCAAGGGCTTCAATACTGTCAAAAGCTTGGAATAGAAAAGTTGTTGATTACCTGCGCTGATCACAACGTACCGTCCTGGAGAATTATCGAAAAATTCGGCGGCTTTTTGGAAAATCGAATCTTTGATGACAAGAAAAGTGAATTCGTGCGCCGTTACTGGATTGATTTAGCGGATGCAAAAGGTCACCCTTTCAGCGCTGTTTGATGATTCCGTTGATATATTGATTTTTAAATCAAAACCCTAGACCTTTTCTTAAACATACACATAATTTACATATTCTTTTGACTCTAGTCTTTGGCCTTTATATCGTTATTGAAGGCTCTTTCTAGAGCTGAAAGAGCCCAAAGCGCCTATATTTGTCTATATATAAATAGATTTTTTATATCTAAAGGTCTATCTATATATAGACGATATGTTATTATATGTCTATATATAAATAGACTAATAGGTGGCCTTATGGGAACGAAGACGGCAAAGCTCCGCAGAAATCAGCTCGACAGATTCTTTAACGAGCATAAGACATTTCTTCTTGGCAAAGCGCCTAAGTACGGATGGGTCAGAGAGATCCGCCAGGCTCTTGGGATGACGATGCAAGATCTTGGAGAGCGACTCGGAGTGATCAAACAACGAGTAGAGCGCATTGAAAAAGATGAAGTGACGGGGAAGCTGACTTTGCAAACTCTGCAAGAGACAGCTGAAGCGTTGAATTGTGATTTGGTTTATTTCTTTGTTCCTAAGGGCGAAGGACTGCAGCGCACTTTGGAAGAACAAGCTCGTAAAGCCGCGCGAGACATCGTGCGAAGCACAGAGCATACGATGCAACTGGAACAACAAGATACGTCGCGCCAGTCGCAACAGCAATTGATTGAAAACATTGTGCAGGAACTATTGTTGAAAGAGGATCGCAGAATATGGAGAGCACAAAGTGAAAATCCAAAGTCCTCCAGGGGCCACACCTCTCGACGATGAAACTTTACGCGGGCTCATTCCGGGGCTCACGACCCAAGGGGAGCTTGACGAGTTTGAGGCCGCTGGAATTGCGCGAGCGCTTCTTTGGGCTTTTAACAGCCGCACCTTAAAAAAAGATCTTATCAGTGCGTCAGGTCTTTGTCTTTTGCACAGAAAAATGTTTGAGGAAACCTGGGAGTGGGCAGGACAGTTTCGAAAAAAGGAAACCAACATCGGCGTTTCTCCTGAGTCCATTCAAAATAATTTGGCGATTCTTTTAGATGATGTGAAGTTTTGGCTCACTCATCGGACTTTTTCCATGGAAGAAATCGCCGCCCGCTTTCATCATCGTCTTGTTTGGATTCATCCGTTTCCCAATGGAAATGGGCGGTTTTCTCGTCTGGCGGCGGACCTTTTGATGAGGCAATATGAGGGAATAACTTTTTCCTGGGGCCAAGAGCATTTGGGAAGAATGGGTGAGAAAAGAGAGACTTACATTAAAGCTCTTAAAATCGCCGACCAGCATCAAGACTATGATCCTTTGATTCGTTTTATGAAAAGCTAACACAGTTTTTGTACGTCAATTGTGTTATCATGGTTTTTCCCGCAAAGAAGGAGTTCCGAATGAAATTAGAAGGTGGCATTAATTTTCGAGATCTCGGTGGATACATAACGACAGATGGTCGTCGTGTGAAAAAAGGACACTTCTTTCGTTCAGGATCTCTTTCTAGATTAACAGCGAAAGACTGCGAGGTTTTGCAGGCTTTTCCAGTAAAACATATCATCGACTATCGCGATCTTCATGAATCTGAAAACGACAAAGATCAATTGTGGCAGGGTGTGCATTATGAATGCTGTCCGGCGAACCCGGCAAGTCATGCCTCTTCTGCAGATGATGGCGATTTCTTTACGTCACAAAGGCTTGAGGCTTTGCCAAAAGATTTCATGGAGACTTTGTATCAACGTCTTCCCTTTGCAAACCCGGCCTATCAAAAACTTTTTCAAAGAGTTGAAAACTTGCAAAACGGTTCCCTGGTTCAGCATTGTGCGGTGGGAAAAGATCGCACGGGTGTGGGTTCAGCTTTGCTATTGTTGTCTTTGGGAGTTCCAAAACAAACGGTCGTTGAAGATTATCTTTTAACTGAACAAACACTCCATCCTTTCCGCATAAAAATTCTTAACCAGATTGAGCACAGTCTTAGTGTCGAGGCTTTAAAGCGTTTTCACTATATGATGTCTGCCAATGAGCAGTTCCTCCATGCGGCGTTTGGGGAGATTGAAAAGCGTTACGGAAGTATGGAAAGCTATTTTGCGAATGAATTCTCGCTTTCTTCGGAAAAACGTCAGAATTTACAGGCCAAATTCTTAGAATAAGCGTTTCAAACTGAGACGCTCCCTCTAGCTTTGTCTCGCATGACCGATAAGTGAGACATGGACACGAAGTTCAATCCGGACGATTACGTTGCAGTTTCCAGGGACGAATTTATTGCGGGCACGCAGGTGCCGGTCGATATCTTCCTTAAACTTTCCGAAACAAATTATGTGATGATTTTAAAGGAAGGTGCCAAGGTCAGCTTTGATCAAATGCACTTTCCTGAAAAAGCGGAATGGCTTTATGTGCGCCGTTCAGACTATCACAAATGCGTTGGTCAAACGTTGACTGTGGCTGGTATCGTGATCGACAGTGATAAGATCAGCGAAGAAAAGAAAACTGTTTTTCTATCTAAAGCTGCGGATTCCATTTTTAAAGAAATTGAGCATCTTGGTTTTGATCATCAAGCCTTAGAGCATTCAAAAATCGTCAGTAAATCCATTCAAACACTCGTTGAGAATAAACCTGATATCGCAGCTGTCATCAACATGATGTCAAACTTAAGTGATGAACTTATTCGTCATGCGATGATGGTCTCGGCGATTTCCGTGATTATCGCAAAATCCATGAAGTGGACTCTGGCGCAAAACCTAGAAAAACTAGCTCTAGGGGCTTTGCTTCACGATGTCGGCATGAAGGAACTTCCAGATGAAATTCTCGAGATGCCTAGACATGCCATGAGCCGCGATCAGGCTGCAATTTACGAGTCTCACGTGCATCGGGGTGTTGAGATTCTAAGAAGCATGCCTTCAATCTCTGACGATATTATTTCCATCGTTCTAGAGCATCACGAAAACGCCCCAGGCCAGGGATATCCTCGCCGTCTGCGTGATATTAAGATCAATCCATTTGCTCGTGTTGTGGCGTTGGCTGATTGTTTTGCCGAGATTGTGATGCAGTCACCGAATAATCCGCATCCGAAAAATGCTCTAGCTGCGATTCAATTTATCGAAGTGACTCTAGGGCAGCCGTTTCATAAGCCAGCATTTCTGGCATTGAAGCAAGCCCTGCAAGGGCCTGCTCCTTTGGCTGTTAAGAAAGTGATTTAGTGACGGACAAGTTCTGGAGCTGTTTCGTTAGCAAGCTCATGCAAGCAATCAACAAAGAATTTGCAGATAATGAATAGGTGAACCTGTTCATTGGCTTCCAACGCCGGCTCCAATTCAGGAGACATGAAAAGCTCTTCAATGATGTAGTTCAAAATCTCAGGCTGACCTTCTTTCATGGATTTTTCCTGAAGGTCTGCAATGATGTCGTCGTTGATTTGCAGATATTTTTCAAATTCCGCTTCGTTTCTTTCAAAACGTTCAACCACTTCTTCTTCGTTCATTTTGCGCAGGTTTTGGTACTGCTCTTCAAAAGATTTATTCAAGATAAGAGCCATCATGAAACCCAAGTCTTGAGCGCCTTCGCTCATGTCTTCGATGAACTCCATAAAAAAGCCTGCAAGGTCAGGTTGCACTTCGAAAAGATGTTGGGAGGCTTTTTCGAGGTCGCTTTCTTCCGTGATACTGCAGATTTTATCAATCGAATTTTGTACAGTTTGAAACGGGATTTTTTCCATGAGAGCCTCTTTTGTTTTTTTCGTTACTTTGTCTTTCCCATAATCAAGAAAGAGTTTTATATTTGCAGAATACACGGGGAGTGTAGAAATATGCAATTTATTACGGCAGCGATGCTTTGTTTTATTTCAGTTCTGATGATGAGCGTCTCAAATGCGGATGAACCGAATCTGGATTTTTATTCCCATAAGGTGCAGCCGATTTTTGACAATCGCTGCTTGGCTTGCCACAGCTGCTTTAATGCCCCCTGCCAGCTTAATTTGCAGAACTATGAGGCCTTCCAGCGTGGTGCCAATAAGCTCAATGTTTATGATGGAACGCGCACAAAAAGTGTAGAACCCTCACGAATTTGGATCGACGCGCACGGTGTTTCGGAATGGCGAAAACGCGGATTTTACGACGTCAATACGTCTAAAAAGCCTGAAGAAAATCTTTTTTTTAGTTTCCTAAAACTGCGCCAAGAGCAGCCGACCAAAGCCATCGATAAGCAAGTCGCCGACACTCAAGTCTGTGCTTCCACCATGACCGACTTTGCCGCTGTAGCCAAAAGCTCTCCTCAACTAGGCATGCCTTATGGTTTACCGACGTTAAGCGCTTCTGAAATCCAAACGCTCGAAACGTGGATTGCGAAAGGCGCCCCGGGTCCTTCAGAAAAAGCTAAAAAAGAATTGGCGAAATATCCTGTTGAAATACAAAAGCAGATCGAAGAGTGGGAGAAGTTTTTAAACGAAAAGTCTCTTTCGCACCAACTCGTCAGTCGTTACTTGTATGAGCATTTGTTTCTGGCTCACATCTATTTCCCTGAAAAGAAAAATGAATTCTTCCGTTTGGTGCGTTCAAAAACGAATTGCTCGCACGGCGTGGAAGAAATTGCCACTCGCAGACCCAATGACGATCCGGGTGTTAAAAGTTTCTTTTACTGCCTGCAAAAATTCCCCGGCACCGTCGTTATGAAAACTCATATTCCCTATGAATGGAATTCGGCAAAACTGGCTCGCTATAAAAAGCTATTCTGGGAAACAGAGTGGGACGTAAAGACGCTGCCGAGCTATGAAGCGGGGGTGGCGGAAAACCCGTTCATTGCCTTTAATCAAATCCCGGTGAAAGCCCGTTATCAGTTCTTGCTCGACGATGCTCAATACCATGTGAGTACCTTTATTAAGGGACCTGTTTGTAACGGCAGCATGGCAGTGAATTCGATTCAAGAACAGTTCTACGTCTTTTTCTTAAATCCCGAATCTGACAATATGCTTTTATCAAAAGAATACGAAGCACAAGCTCAAGGGCTTCTTATGATGCCGGGAGTGTGGGGAAGCGATATTGAAATCAAAGACGCACCGGTGTTCTTAAAACGTCTGGTTGATCATCGCGAAAATTATAGAAAGCTTCGTACCGAGTGGCTTAAAAAATTAAAGCCCCAAGGTTATGATCTCAGTGATATTTGGAACGGTGATACAACAAATCCGAACGCTGTCTTGACCGTGTTCCGCCATGACGACAACGCCGTTGTTTTAAAAGGAGCTGTTGGAGATTTATCAAAGACGGCTTTTGTGATGGACTACGCCTTGTTTGAGCGTCTGGTTTACAATCTTGTGGTTAATTTCGACGTCTTTGGAAACATCAGCCATCAGCTTCTGACTCGCGTTTATATGGACATGATTCGTATGGAGGCGGAAGAGCTTTTCTTGATGTTCCTTCCGCCAGAGCAGCGCCTGGATTATCGCCGCAAATGGTATCAAGGGCTTTTGGCGCAGGCGAAAATGACATACATCTTCCCTACGGTGGGATCGGCCGAACCAACCGGAGTGCGCTTTAATGAGGACAGCAAAAGTACCAAAAAACAAATGGTCGAAAAGATTTTGTTTTACCGTATGAATGAAAAAGTGCGTGGTTCTTTTGATACTGTGAACTGGAAAGTTTTGGAAGTTCCTGACAGTCTAAAAAATCAGTGGAAGGTTTCCGGTGTCGAAGCTGAACTCAGAAAAATAGCTTCTATCAAAGCGGCTAATAAAACACCTTTTGCTCGTTACTTTCCGGATTTCGCGTATCTTAAAATTCAACCGGCTCAAGGAGACATTCGTGTTTTCTCTTTGATTCACAATAAAGAGCACGAAAACATTTCTTGGATTTTAGGCGAGTCGCTGCGAATGGCTCCGAAAGAAGATTCTTTGACGTTATACGAGGGCTATTGGGGTTCTTATCCGAATATGATTTTCGACGTGAAGGAACAAGATCTTCCGGTTTTTGTGAATGCTGTTAAGAAAATAAAATCGGCTAAGGATTATCAAAAGCTTGTCACAGATTTTGGTGTGCGTAGATCTCAAGAGTCTTTCTGGATGCACTATGATGAAATGACAGCTCATCAGAAAAGAACAGATCCAGTTGATTTTGGCTACTTGGATCTGACTCGTTACGAATTAAAGTAGAAAGAGAATTTTTCGCTCTTCTCATCCCAAAGAACTGTATACACAACACAATTCGGGGTGGGAAGAATCTCTGTGAGATCCGGTCGAAGCATGTGCAGAAATCGTCTCATCACAAAACCGTGAGTGGAAATCGCCGCGTTCTTAAAAACATGTTCTTTGCAGATTTTTCTTAAAGCGGAATCAAAGCGTGCTATAGCTTCGCGAGCGCTTTCTGCAGAGGGAAAATGAAAATCTAAATTTTCTGGATCAATTGAAGTCCATTTTTGCCAAGCTTCCATACCAAATTGAGAGTGAACGTCATCTTGAACCATGCCTTCAAGAACACCTAAAGAAACTTCACGCAGCTCCGTTAAAAGGTGCACCGGGCATTCTAAGTGAGCATTTGCGATGTGGGCCGTTTCTTGGGCTCTGACAAGATCGCTGCTAAAAATAACATCGATGGGATTTTCGCTAAAGAAAGTCTGCAGGCTTTGCGCTTGTTTGCGGCCTTCTTCATTCAAAGGAATATCAGTGTGGCCTTGCATGCGACGAAGATTGTTCCAGTCTGTTTGCCCGTGTCGAAAGATGTGTATGATTCTTGGCATAGTGCCCCTATTGAAGCACTTGCCAGAGGGAACGGAAAGGGAAAAGATCTAAATATGACTGCTATTTTAAAAGCTTTTCGACAGGCCTTTGATTCTCTTTTGCGTCTTCAAATGTTTTGGTTGATTTTGTTGCCGCCATTTTTATCCGTCTTTGGATTTTTTGTTCTTTTTGTTGTTTTCTGGTCTGCTTGGGTGACAGGTTTAGGAAACTTTCTTGCGCAGATGTCGATCTTTCAATGGTTGCAAAGCCTCACGGGGCTTAACGGCTTTGCATCATGGACGGCGGTGATTTTTCTTATTCTTATTTTTATTCCTCTTGCGTACTTAGGTGCGGTTTTACTCACATCTATTTTTGTGATGCCTATTGTTCTTTTGCGAGTGGCGGGTGCGGATTTTAAACATCTTGAAAAGAAAAAGGGCGGCACCACGGTAGGAAGTTTATGGAATACGCTTTGGGCGACGATGATTTTTATCGTCGCATTTGTTGTGACTCTGCCTTTGTGGCTTGTTCCGGGATGCCAGGTCGTTGTTCCACTTTTTCTTACGGCATGGCTTAATAAAAAAATCTTCTTGTATGACGTTCTTCAAGACTATGCGAGCCTTGAAGAGCGAAAACGCATAGAGCGTGAAGATTCAGGAACTCTTTATGGATTGGGGCTTTTATTAGGGCTCCTCTCATATATTCCGCTTGCGATCTTTTTTGTTCCGGTTTTATCAGCACTTTCTTACACTTATTACGGCCTGAATGCCTTGCAGGAGCGCCGAAGTGGCGAAACCTAGTGGATTTTTAGGGCCCTTTGGTGTATCTATGGGGCATGACGAAGTGCGGCCACGAGCGAAAAAATATCGATATTGATTCTCTCAACGAGAGAGTGCGCAAAGCGGGGATGAAACTCACATCTCAGCGCAGTCAGTTGCTTAAGATTTTGCTCAACCATCCGGAGCCGATTTCAGCCGACGAAATTTTTAAAAAGTTCGATAATAAATCAGACGGCATGGACCTCGTCACGATCTACCGTATTCTAAAAAAATTCGAGGAAGCAGCACTAGTTTCTCGTTTGGAATTTGGTGACGGTGTGGCGCGCTTTGAACTGACTCTTGAGTCCGGTCACCATCATCACCATGTGATCTGCCGCCTTTGTCAACGGGTCGAACCGTTGCATATTTGCGACCTTGATCAGCATATAAAAATGGTTGAGACCATGGGCTACAAGCAAGTCTCCCACCGTCTGGATTTCTTTGGCGTGTGTTCCCGCTGTCAGTAATTTAAAGCTTCTTCCTGCTGCCATTTTGGCAAATGAATCACGAAACTCGTATTGGCGGAGTTATGATTTAGACTCAGTGAACCTTTGTGAGCGCGCATGATTCCCGCAGAAATGCTAAGACCTAAGCCTGTTCCTTTACCGACCTCTTTGGTCGTAAAGAAAGGAAGCATGATCTGATTGGCAATGTCAGAGGGAATTCCAGGACCTGAATCGGTGACGGTGATTTCCACGGAGTCGACCAATTCTTTTACTGAAATACGGATCCATTTATTTTCCAAATATTGAATAGCATCAAAGGAATTATTAAGAAGATTCAAAAGCACTTGTTCGATCTGGATCAATCGGCATTCGACTTCCAATTCTTCGTCAATTTTTCCGACTTCAATTTCCACACCGTGATTGTAGAAACGCGTGCGACAAAACTCCAACGTCTCGTCGATGATTTGTTTTAACGAAACCACCTCAAACGGATCGTAAGTTCCTTCTCTGGCGAAAGAGCGCAGGGATTTAATAATGCGGGCGATTTTATCTGCCGTACGACTGATACTCTCAGCGGCCTGCTTGATTTTTTCAGGATCTGTTTTTCCGTTTTCCACCATCTGCGAAAGTTGGAAGGCGCGTGCCTGAATGACGGTGAGGGGGTTGTTGATCTCATGAGCTATGCCGCCAGACATTTCACCAAGAGCCGCCATTTTTGTCGCAGAAATCAATTTCGCTTTGGCCTCGTTGATCTGCTGCTCGGTTAAAATTTCCTCTGTAGAATCCCACGCCACACCGTACATGCGTTGTGAAGATTCATGGGAAAGATATTTTCCGTAACAGCGAATGTGATGCACTTCTTGATTTTCGTGAGTGACGCGATAAGTGACATAAAAGTCCTGATGTTTCTCAGCAGCTTCTTGGACTTTCATATTCACGATTTCCATATCTTCGCGATTCGAACGCTTCCAAACTTCATCAAGCGGATTCATGGAAGGAATGTTGGGGACGCCGTGGATTTCATACATACGCTGGTCCCAAAGAAGTTGATTTTTCTCAACATCCCACTCCCATGTTCCCATTTTCGCCGCCGACAAAGAAAGATTGAGTTTTTCAATGGTCTTTTTTTGAGTTTCTTCAAACTCCTTGCGGTCATTAATGTCGGTTGCAACACCTAAAATGGCGGTCACTTCGCCAGCCTCGTTGCGGGAAAAAACTGTGATGCGATCGCTGTGCCAGTGATATTTACCATCACGATCTTTAAATCGATACTCCAGCGACATCACTTCGCCGTCTTTGAGATTGCGGGATTTAGCAACACCTTCTCGAAGAGAGGGAATGTCGTCGGGATGCATGGTTCGAGCATAATACTCAGACCCCATGCGGCGAATCTCTTCAAGGGTGTAGCCGTAAAGTTCAGGACCGCGTTTATTGAGCCAAATAAGGTTCTCTTCTTTAAGATCAAAGATATAAATGCTATCAGAAATAGCATTATTGATTTTCTCAAGGATTGTGGCTTCGTCTTGGAGCTGTTTTTTATCCATAACTTTGTTTAGTTTACCCGGCTTTTGCCTAACGCGAAACGGCTAAATCATAATAAAACCCTAACAATACAGGGCAGCATATTGGTGCTAGATCTTTTAGCCATATAGAGGAGAGTCTATGTTGAAGAATATCATTCTGTCTTTATCTTTTGTGATGGGTGCTTCTGCGGCCCATGCCCAAGTCCCAGTTATTAAGATTGATGGCTCCAGCACTGTGTTTCCAATCACGGAAGCCATGGCTGAAGAGTTTCAAACAGCACAAAAAGGAAAAGTTCGCGTGACGGTAGGTATCTCTGGCACGGGCGGTGGCTTTAAAAAGTTCTGCCGTGGTGAAACAGATGTTCAAGATGCTTCTCGTCCTATTCAAACTTCTGAAATGGAAGCCTGCCGTGCAGCCGGTGTGAAATACATCGAAATTCCTATCGCTTATGATGCGACAGCGGTTGTTGTAAATCCAAAGAACACATGGATTAAATCTCTTTCCGTGGCAGAACTTAAGAAGATGTGGGAACCAGGTGCTCAAGGGAAAATCGCTAAGTGGAGCGACGTGAACCCAGCTTGGCCAAAACAAAACTTGAAACTTTACGGTGCAGGTTCTGACTCAGGAACTTTTGACTACTTCACTGAAGCAATCGTTGGTAAAGCGAAGTCTTCTCGCGGTGACTACACGGCAAGTGAAGATGACAACACCCTTATAACAGGCGTTGCTAATGATCAGTACGCATTGGGTTACGTTCCTCTTGCTTACTACGAAGAGAATAAAGCGAAGCTTAAAGTTGTAGCTATTGTTGGCGGTGACAAAGCTCCTAAAAAGAACGAGGCCGTTCTTCCTTCTCGTGAGACGGTTGAAAAAGGCACTTACTTCCCATTGTCTCGTCCGATCTTTATTTATGTAAGCGAAGCGGCATTGAAAAAAGCGGAAGTGAAGGACTTCGTTAACTTTTACTTGAGCCATTCTGCGGCCGTTGTTCCGCAAGTAAAATATGTCGCTTTACCAGCAAAAGCTTACGAAACAGGCAAAGAACACGTTAAAAAAGGCAAGTTGGGAACTGTTTTCGGGGGGCACTCTGAAGTAGGTCTTAAAATTGATGAGTTGATGAAACGTGAAGGTTCGTTGTAGTTTATCCCTGTGAGTAAAAGTCAACTCAAAAAACTATCTGAATTTACATCCGCCGACCACCCGGTCCGGCGGATGCGTCGTTTAAGGGAACGCGCCATTGAAACGGTGCTTTTCTTGGCGGCAGCTTCTTCTGTTCTTGTGACAGCCGGAATCGTCGGAATTCTGGTTGTGGAAAGCATTCCTTTTTTTAGTCACGTGTCCTTGAAAGATTTTTTGACCGACACAGAGTGGACACCTCTTTTTGAAAATGCCCACTACGGAATTCTGCCTCTTTTGTGTGGGACCTTCTTATCAACAGTGATTGCTTTGTCGGTCGCGATTCCGCTTGGAACTGTGGCGGCGGCTTTTTTAAGTGAGTACATCCGTCCTTCCTTGCGTGAAGTTTTAAAACCTCTTCTTGAGTTACTAGCGGCTGTTCCCACTGTTGTTTACGGTTATTTTGCGTTGTTATTTGTAACTCCGCTTTTGCAAAAGTTAATTCCATCGTTAGGGGGATTTAACGTTTTAAGTGCGGGGATCGTGATTGGAATCATGATCGTTCCTTATGTGAGCAGTCTTAGTGAAGATGCTATGCGCTCAGTGCCTGGACATTTACGTGAGGCTTCGTTTGCTGTGGGCGCTTCTCGTATGCAGACGGCTTTTCGTGTTGTGATCCCGGCAGCCTTCTCGGGTATTTCTTCCGCGTATATTTTAGGTATTTCTCGGGCTCTAGGTGAAACCATGGTTGTGGCGATTGCAGCCGGTATGCAACCGAATCTGACTTTGAATCCAACAGAACCTGCGGCAACGATCACAGCGTTTATCGTGCAAGTGAGTTTAGGGGATTTGCCTCACGGCTCGATTGGTTATCAGTCTATCTACGTCGCGGGCTTAAGCCTTTTGGTATTAACTTTATGCTTTAACGTGATCGGTCTTTGGCTTCGTAAGAAGTTTCAGGAGAAAGAGTGATGGAATTGTCACAGTCTCAGCAAATTTCAAAATCAAGTGCGATCGAGGCAAAAGAAGATATTTTGAGCAATATCAAACGTCGTCAGATGTGGGATTTTATCTTTGCCGTCTTGGGATTGATGTCTTTGCTTTTTGCTTTGGTCACGCTTCTGACATTAATTATTGATTTGGCAATCACAGGTGTGCCTCGTATTAATTTTGAGTTCTTCACTAATTTCCCGTCGCGATTTGCGGAAAGAGCGGGGATTTTGTCAGCGTGGGTGGGATCGTTCTGCATTATGCTCACGACGGCTTTTTGTGCGATTCCTTTGGGCGTTGCTGCCGGTGTTTATCTTGAAGAGTACTCCAAGAAAAATTGGGTTTCGCAATTGATTGAACTTAACATCATCAATCTTGCGGGGATTCCTTCGATCACTTATGGCCTTATGGCTTTGGGGCTCTTTGTTTATAAGTTAAAGCTGGGACAAAGTATTTTGACGGCGGGTTTGACTTTAGGGCTTCTGGTTTTGCCGATTATTATCGTGACCACTCGTGAAGCGATTCGCTCTATTCCCAACACGATCCGTGAAGCAAGTTACGCGATGGGGGCAAGTAAGTGGCAAACCATTCGCTATCATATTCTGCCGTACTCTTCCGGTGGTATTCTCACGGGTGTGATTATTTCTTTGTCTCGTGCCATTGGTGAAACGGCTCCGTTGATCACGATCGGAGCTTTGACGTTCATCGCGTTTTTACCGACTCCTCCTGTAGAGGGGCATTTTCCGTTTGTTAATTTTAAATGGCTCATGGATCCGTTTACCGTGATGCCGATTCAGATGTTTAACTGGTTGTCGCGTCCTCAGCCTGAGTTTCACGTGAATGCAGCGGCGACTGGGGTCATTCTTTTGTTGATGACTTTGATTATGAACGGAGGAGCTATTTATTTGCGCCTTCGCTTCCGTAAAAAGATGAAGTGGTAATGACTATGGAACTACAGCTTCGTGCCGAAGTTAAAAATTTGCTTTTCTCTTACGGGGATAAAAAAGTCCTAAATGGCGTAACATTGCCGGTTTACGAAAATCGCGTGACGGCTTTGATTGGACCTTCGGGGTGTGGAAAGACGACGTTGCTTCGTTGTTTTAACCGCATGCATGATCTTTATCCGAATGCGAACTACCAAGGAGAGATTCTTCTTCACCCGGATCGTCGTAATATCCTGGGTAAAGAAATTGATCCAATGGAAGTACGCATGCGTATCGGAATGGTTTTCCAAAAACCAAACCCCTTTCCAAAAAGTATTTACGAAAACGTCGCTTACGGACTCAAAGTTCGCGGTGTGAAAAAGAAAAGCTTTATCGAAGAACGTGTTGAGCGTTCTTTGCAACAGGCCAGTCTTTGGAATGAAGTGAAGGATCGTTTGAATTCTTCAGCGACAGCGTTGTCAGGTGGGCAGCAACAGCGCCTTTGTATTGCACGTGCTTTAGCGACGGAACCGGAGATTTTGTTGTTGGATGAACCGACATCAGCTCTTGATCCGATTTCCACTCGTCATATTGAAGAATTGATTCAAGAACTTCGTAAAGAAGTGACGATTGCGATTGTCACACACAGTCTGCATCAAGCAGCCCGCGTTTCTGATTTCACAGCGTTTATGTATTTGGGTGATTTGATTGAATTTGGCGCCAGCGACCAAGTCTTTACAAACCCTAAAGACCCGCGCACAGAAAACTACATCACAGGCCGCTTCGGATAGAAGGTACGCCGTACCTTTTTGAAACGCGCCAGGCCGTGATAGTATCATTTGATACTATCATTTGTGTTGAATATCCCTAGAGAATAAATCTTAAAGTGACTTTGCCATAAAAGGCATTGCCGATATCGACGGGATTCTTGGGATCCGTTGTGTAGTTTTCATCGACAAAGAAAGCACGATCAAATGCGTGACCTGCTTCCAACTCTGCAAAAACGGATTTTGAAAGAGGAGACTTGATGCCTAAGAAAACTTTTTTCTCGTCGTAAAACAGACGGTCGTTGCGGTTGGCTCTGCCGTACAAATAATAAGTCACTTGTGAGAAGTCGAGTCCCGTATAAATACGAGCGTATTCGTTGAGCTTGTAATTGATGGAGCCTTTGAAAACCCACGGAACCAGCGTGAAAATTTCAAGGCCCCATTTTTCAGCGTAGTCCCAGTTTACTGAAGCGAAAGGAACGCCGAAAACGCCGCGAAAAGTTTTTGAAGGTGCATAGAAGTAAGCAAAACCCGGAAGGGGAATTTCATTTAAGATCGGGCGATTGTTTGAATAGTCTACGAGCAAAAGCCAGCGACTGGTTTCGTCGCTAGGGTAAGAATAAAATGCCGTGATCCCCAATGTGGTGACCGTGGAATCTTCAAACGGTTTGTCACTGGCAGATCCATAGCGGGCAGAGACAGACCAAAGACGTTGTTCGTCTAAAGCCTTCGTATAACCAAGCCCCACTTGCATGTCATAGAGTTCTGAAAAATTATTTTGCGCGGGGCGAATCGAAAGTTGCGATCCGCTTAGCGAGAACGACACAGCTTCATTATCGGTTTTATAAACGGGCGCAATAAAGTTCATTGACTGATAAGAAGTTGAAGCGCGCTCTTGAGGAAAATCTGACTTATCGTGAAAAAGTCCTGAGTAGCTGAGCATCACCTTTTGCATCTTTGGCGGCGTCAGTCCTGAAGTCAGTTCAAAAGCGTGAGAGGAAAGTGCGAAAAAGAAAACGGCAAAAAATATCTGAGAGGCTTTTGTCATACGCTTTTCAGCATAGAAGCCTCTTTGACGCCTTACAAGTCGTAATATTGTTCGGGGTGGGAACTATACGCGTTCAATGCGCACTACGCGAGCGCAGTTTTGGCAGATCTCGGTGATCGGCCATTGAAGTTCAGCGGATTTTACCTTCACTTCGGTTTGGCAGTGCGGGCAGCGTGTTTCGCCGCTTAAAACTCGGCCTTCGCTTTTATAAGTTCGGCGCGCAAAGAAAAGACCCAAGAAAAAGAAAAGAGGAACCGTCACAAAATGGAAAACCGGAATCAGGACTGAAACCAGAGCGATCCCCCAGAACAGAGCGAGTTTCTTAAGAGCTTGCGACATTCGTTCAGGCGGAGAGAAGTGTTTGATATAAACAAAACCGTCAGTGCGACGTTCGTCACCTACGTTGCCTTGAATTAAAACTTTTTCCCCTTGTGCAGTGGCATCCATCTTGGGCTCCCTTTTGTGAGCATATTGAAAGTGCCGTGTGGGCGGGTCAAGACACGGCGTTTCGATGCGGGGAGTTATTGTGAGTAAAAAACGTAGCAGAGTCAGCGCTACGCCGTTAGGCTTTTAGTTATGAAAGCACTTCACTCTGACAAATATTTTATTCGTGAATCTCTGTTCAATCTTGTTGAGCTGTCTTTGCTCGCTCGTCTTTATGAAGAACATTGCATTCCATCTGCAAGCAGTGGAGTTTTGAATCAAGCTTCTCTTGCGCAAACTTTGCTTAAAATGAAAGCAACTGAAGGCAAAGGTGTGCTTCGTGTGGCTATTTACGAAACAGATCCCATTGGTTTTTATTGGAAGTTTGAAGATCAAGTGCTGGCTCATTGGGTTCACCCAGAACACTGTGGACAAGGTGTTGAGCAAGGTCTTTTAGGTTAGTTTATGAACGGAAATACCGCGTCTTCATTCTGGCAAGGCAAGCGGGTTTTTATCACTTATCCAACAAGTTTTTTAGGCGCGTGGACAGCTCTTGCATTAGAGCATTTAGGCGCGCAAGTTTTCGGATTTTCGGAAACAGCGGGGAAAACCCCAAATCTTTTTGATCTTACAAATTTAGCTCAGCGTATTTCGATGACATATGGGGATCTTCGCAATGAAGATGCTTTTCGTCAGGTTTTGCAATTTGCGCAAGCAGATATCGTTTTACATCTTGGAGAAACGGGTCTCTTAACGGAAGCGGAGAAAAAGCCTCTTGAGATCTTTTCGAAATCTGTTTTAGGTACTGCGACTTTGATGGAGCTTTTGCGAGAGACAGCTTCGGTGCGCTCGGTGGTTGTTGTTAGCTCTGATAAAGTTTATTCACGCGCTACCGATAACAAAGCTTTGTC